>NZ_CDRVMA010000007.1:0-157325 GCF_977072315.1 Adlercreutzia sp. CNCM I-6215
CGGCAGCGGCGGTGACGCCGGCCTCGGCGGCGAGGTCGGCGGCCCGCTCCCCGGCCTCCAGCCGCGCGACGAGCTCCATCTTCCTGTCGAAGGGCAAGTATACGGCCTTCTTGCGGGGCGGCGGGGCGACGCCCGCCGCCTTCGCCCAATTTACAACGGCCGTGCGGCTGCAGCCGGCCAGCTCGGCCGCCTCGGTCAGGCTGAACCCCGCCGCGACGGCCTCCACGGCGAGCTCCCTGGTCTCCAACGGGTACATGCGGACTCCAATCCGGACACCGGAGTGTCCAACTTTTTGTCCGCACCCCCCGCGCTCTTGGAAAATGTGCTTTCCTGTACCTTCGTTTTTCTTGAAGGCCTTCAGCAGGCCAAAATAGCACAATTTCCAAATCCTGGGCCGCCCTCTTTGCATCGAGCAGAAATTGTCTTCGACAAAAAGATTTCTCCATTTCGTCTTCGCGTCTGGCGATGGCGAGGCTGCGGGAAAAACTATAGGCGCATCGCCGACTTTTTAACCGATTGGAAATGTTGACCGCTGAGATGCCAGTAAAATAGCGTGCTACAGTCATTTTCGAGAACCGATAAGGAGGTCGCAGGTCGTGGAGCCGAATATCAAAGAGGTGGCGGGGCGTATTCGCGCTCTGCGGGAGGACATGGACCTCACGTTGCAGGAGATGGCCGAGGCCACGGGCCGGTCGACGGCGGAGTACGCCGCACAAGAGTCCGGCGAGGAGGATCTCTCCTTCACCTTCCTGTACAAGTGCGCCGAGAAGTTCGGCGTCGACGTCATCGAGCTGCTCACCGGCGAGAACCCGCACCTGACGGGCTACTCGCTCACGCGCGAGGGCGCGGGCCTTTCCATCAAGCGCCGCGCTGGCTTCGAGTACCTGCACAAGGCGCCGCATTTCCGCCACAAGCTGGCCGAGCCCTTCGTGGTCACCGCTCCCTATTTGGAAGAGGAGCAGGACGTGCCCGTGCACCTGTCCCGTCACGAGGGCCAGGAGCTCGACTTCATCATCTCCGGTCAGATGCGATTCGCCTACGAGGACCACGAGGAGATCCTGAGTCCGGGCGATGTCGTCATGTACGACTCCGGTCGCGGCCATGGCATGATCGCCACGGGAGGGGAGCCCTGCGTGTTCCTCGCCATTGTGATGAAGCCCGAGGGGGAGAAGATTATCTAGGCGGCCCGACTCGCGGGCTTGCGACCGGCGCTACCGGGCCCGGCCGCGCGTCCGCGCATCCGGCGTCGCCGAACCCAAGGTAATCGTTCGTCCTATCAAGACTTCACCCGAGGATATCATCATGAGAAACATCAACTTGCGCTACGTGGACGAGGCCTACGACGAGAACGGTCTGCTCACGAAGTTCGACATCACCATGCCCGATAACTTCAACTTCGCCTACGACGTCGTGGACGACATCGCGATCAACGACCCCGAGCGCACGGCCATGGTCTGGTGCAACCCGGAAGGGGAGGAGCACACCTTCACCTTCGCCGACATGAAAACGTGGTCGGACAAGACGGCGAACTTCATGGCGGACTGCGGCATCGGCCGCGGCGACTTCGTCATGGTCATCCTGCGCCGCCACTACCAGTTCTGGTTCACGATGCTGGCCCTGGAGAAGCTGGGAGCGGTGGCGGTGCCGGCCACCTTCATGCTGAAGGAGCACGACCTCACCTATCGCCTGAACGGGGCTGACATCAAGGCCATCATCGCCACCTCGGCCGGGGACATCGCCGGCACCATCGACGCGGTGGTGAAGGAGTGCCCCAGCGTGGAGACGCTCATCCTCGTGAACCCCGCCGGCGCCGGGCTCACCCCGCGCGACGAGGACGGGAACTGGGTCGCTCCCGCCGGCGAGCTTGTCGGCGAGGCGCTCTCGGGCCCTGCGGGCATCTGCGCGGCCCCCGTCGCGCGCGAGGGCTGGCGCGACTTCAACAGCGAGGTGCGCGCGGCTTCGGCCGACTTCACCCGCCGCGAGACGGCCGGCGCCGATCCCATGCTCATGTACTTCTCCTCGGGCACCTCGGGCAATCCCAAGATGGTGCTCCACGATTCCGGCTACGCGCTGGCGCACCTCGTCACGGCCAAGCACTGGCACAACGTGAATCCCGAGGGGCTGCACTTCACCATCGCCGACACCGGCTGGGGCAAGGCGGTCTGGGGCAAGTTCTTCGGCCAGTGGCTCATGGAGGCCGCGGTGCTCACCTACGACTTCGACCGCTACGATCCGGCCGAGATCCTCTCCCTCGTCGGTCGCTACGGCGTGACGACGCTCTGCTGCCCGCCGACGATGTACCGCCTCATGACCGAGGTGGACGTGGACGCCTTCGACCTGTCCAGCTTGGAGTACTGCACCACGGCCGGCGAGGCGCTGAACCCCGATCTGTTCGACTTCTGGCGCGAGCACACCGGCCTTACCATCTACGAGGGCTTCGGCCAAACGGAAACCCCGCTCACCGTGGGCAATCTGACGAACTCCACGCCGCGCCCGGGCTCCATGGGCAAGCCGGTGCCGATGTACGTCATGAGGATCTTGCGCGACGACGGCACCGAGTGCGACACCGGCGAGACCGGCGAGATCTGCATCTCCATCGACCCGCATCCGGCCGGCATCATGATGGAGTACTACCGCAACGCCGAGAAGACCGCCGAGGCCATGCACGACGGCTGGTACCACACCGGCGACACGGCCTGGCGCGACGAGGAGGGCAACTACTGGTACGTGGGCCGCAACGACGACGTCATCAAGTCGAGCGGCTACCGCATCGGCCCCTTCGAGATCGAGTCGGTGATGCTCGAGCACGACGCCGTGCGCGAGGTGGCCGTCACCGGCGTGCCCGACCCGGTGCGCGGCTTCGCCGTGAAGGCGACGGTGGTGCTCGCCGACGGCTGGCAGGGAAGCGATGACCTCACCGCCGAGCTGCAGAAGTGGGTGAAGCGCCAGACAGCCCCCTACAAGTACCCACGCATCATCGAGTACGTCGACGAGCTGCCGCGCACCGTCAACGGCAAGATCCGCCGGGCCGCCATCCGCGAGCAGGACAAGACCCACCACGCCTCGCAGAAGACCCCCGAGGGGCTCATCTGATGACGGCAGATCAAGCTGCGAGGCTCCCGTTCCCGTTGGCGCCGGTCACGGTGGTGACGGGGCATTACGGAGTGGGGAAGACCAACTTCGCCCTCAACCTCGCCTTGGACGCCGCCGCGGCCGGGTACCGCGTGACACTCGCCGATATGGACGTCGTGAACCCGTACTTCCGCTCGAACGAGTATCGCGATCTTCTGGAAGAGGCCGGGGTGCGGCTCATCGCGCCGGTGTTCGGCCACGCGGGCACGAGCCTCGACGTCCCGTCGGTCACCGGGGAACTGGCCGTGGCTGCGGCGGAGGCCTATCGCGACGAGACGGGGCGTACGGTCGTCATCGTGGATGCCGGCGGCGACGATGTGGGCGCCACGGCGCTCGCGCGCTTCGCGCCGGCCCTCGCAGCGGGGCCTTATGCCATGCTCTACGTGGTGAACGCCTTCCGCAACCTCACGCAGGAACCTGCCGATGCGGTGGCGGTGCTGCGCGAGATCGAGGTCAAGAGCCATTTGGCGGCCACGGCCGTGGTGGGCAACTCCCACTTGCAGGGCGAGACTGCTTTGGGACACATCGTCGAAAGTGTCCCGTATACCCAGGCAGTGGCCTCGATGGCGGGCCTTCCCATTGCCTGCATTACCGCCCCCATTCAGGCCATTCAGCGGGAAAACACGGGGCCATGCGCCCTGGACGACATTCCCAATGGCTATGCTGTGAACGTGTACGTCAAGCCTCCCTGGTCCTAAGGGCGGCCCATTCAAGATGAGAGAGAGGCGCGGGCGGCGAGGCCCGCGCGCGAGTAAGCAAGGGAGGTTTCCATGGCGCGAGTCACTATCGACGATTTCTTCTGCAAGGGATGCGGGCTGTGCACCGATGTCTGCCCGGTGGGCATTCTCGAGCTCGACCCGGACGTCATCACGGCCAAGGGCTATCACCCGGCCCATTGCACCGACGAGGACAAGTGCACCGGTTGCGCCACCTGCGCGACCATGTGCCCCGATGTGGCCATCACGGTTGAAAGGTAGTTCAATGGCTGAGAAAGTACTCATGAAGGGCAACGAGGCCATGGCCGAGGCGGCCATGCGCGCCGGTTGCCGCTTCTTCTTCGGTTACCCCATCACGCCCCAGACCGAGGTGGCCGCCTACATGGCGAAGATGATGCCGAAGGTGGGGGGCACCTATCTTCAGGCGGAGTCCGAGGTGGCGGCCATCAACATGGTCTACGGCGCATCGGCGGCCGGCGCCCGCGTGATGACCTCCTCGTCGTCGCCGGGAATCTCGCTGAAGAGCGAGGGCATCTCGTATATGGCTGGCGCCGATCTGCCCGGCGTCATCGTCAACGTGCAGCGCGGCGGTCCGGGCCTCGGTTCCATCCAGCCCTCCCAGGCCGATTACTGGCAGGCCACCAAGGCCACCGGGCACGGCGACTTCCACATCGTCGTGTACGCGCCCTCCACGGTGCAGGAGATGGCCGACTACGCCTTCAAGGCGTTCGATACAGCCGACAAGTACCGCGTGCCGGTCATGATCATGGCCGACGGCATGCTCGGCCAGATGATGGAGCCGGTGGTCCTGCCCGAGGCGCTCGCCCCGGAGGATCTGCCCGAGAAGCCCTGGGCCACCTGCGGCCACGGGCATAAGCGACCCCACAACGTGGCGAACTCGCTGTACCTGACCGCGTCCGATCTGGAGGACCTCGTCCGCGAGCGCTATGAGCGCTACGCGGTCATTGAGGAGACCGAGCAGGAGGCCGAGAGCTATCTCACCGAGGACGCCGACATCGTGCTCGTGGCCTTCGGCGGCGCGGCCCGCGTGGCCCGCTCGGCGGTGAACGCCGCGCGCGAGCAGGGCATCAAGGCGGGCCTTGTGCGCCCCATCACGCTATGGCCCTTCCCGACCCGCGCCATCGAGGCGCTCGTGCCCACGGCCAAGGCGTTCCTCGATGTGGAGATGAACATGGGCCAGATGGTGGAAGATGTGCGCCTGGCGGTGGCGGGGCGCGTGCCGGTGGAGTTCTTCGGCCGCACCGGCGGCGTCATCCCGACGCCCGACGAGGTGCTGGCGGCCATTGTCGCTTTGAACGAGAAGGTAGGTGAGTAGCATGGCCGAGACGACTGAGAAGGAAATGAAGGTGGTCTTCGAGCGACCCCACTCCCTGTTGCCCGTGGTCACGAACTTCTGCCCCGGCTGCCCCCACGGCATCGTGGAGCGTTTGGTGTGCGAGGTCATGGACGAGCTGGACATCGAGGGCGAGACGATCGGCGTGGCGCCCGTGGGCTGCTCGGTCATCTCCTACGACTTCTTCGGCTGCGACATGATCGAGGCCGCCCACGGCCGGGCGCCGGCGGTGGCCACGGCGGTGAAGCGCGTGCATCCCGACAAGGTGGTCTTCGCCTACCAGGGCGACGGTGACTTGGCCTCCATCGGCATGGCCGAGACGGTCCATGCGGCCACTCGCGGCGAGAACATCACCATCATCTTCATCAACAACGCCATCTACGGCATGACCGGTGGCCAGATGGCCCCCACCTCGCTGCCGAACCAGGTGACCCAGACGAGTCCCTACGGGCGCGATGTGTCCACGGCCGGCAACCCCATCCGCGTGAGCGAGCTTCTGAACGCGCTGGACGGCCCGGCCTACATCGAGCGCGTCTGCGTCGATACGCCGAAGAATGTGCGCAAGGCTAAAAAGGCCATCAAGAAGGCCTTCCAGAACCAGATCGACGGTGTGGGCTACTCGTTCATCGAGGTGGTTTCCACCTGCCCCACCAACTGGGGCATGACGCCGCAGGACGCCTTCGAGTGGATGCGCGTGAACATGCTGCCGTACTATCCGCTCGGGGTGGTGCGCGATGTGACCGCCGACGGCTTCGCCAATGCCGCCGAGGCGGCGAGCGCCCGCAATGCGGCCTGCCCCATCGCCCATCCCAAGGCCGTGTCAGAAGGAGGCAACTAATGGGCAAGGATCTCACCTGCGTCGTCGCCGGCTTCGGCGGCCAAGGGTCGCTGTTCGCCGGCAAGGTCATCGCTACGGCCGGCCTCATTGAGGACCGCGAGGTTTCGTGGATGCCCTCCTACGGCCCCGAAATGCGCGGCGGCACCGCCAACTGCTCGGTGACGCTGTCCGATAAGCCCATCGGCAGCCCGCTGATCACGCGCCCGAGCGCGCTCATCGCTCTGAACCAGCCCTCCTTCGACAAGTTCATCGACAACGTGGAAGAGGGCGGCATCGTGGTGGTGGACACGGCCATGGTGCCGAGTCTCACCGAGCCCGAGGGCGTGACGGTCATCGGCATCCCCGCGACCAAGATGTGCGAGGAGGCCGGTCTCAAAGGCCTCGGCAACATCGTGCTTATCGGCAAGCTCTGGGCCGAGACCGGCTTCTGCTCCGAGGAGGCGCTCGACGGCGCCATCGCGAAGGTGGCCGGCAAGAAGCCCGAGAAACTCGAGCAGAACCGCCAAGCCATCAAGCTCGGCATCAACGCGTAGTCTTTTACCGCAGCCGGGCGGGCTGGAAGCGGTCGGGGATTGAATCAGGCACCGTCCAGTCAGGGGCGGGACAAGATAGAAGGACGAACATGGAAGAAGAGAACCTGAAAGATTTGGGCGAGCGCCTGCAGGGCCTGCGCGAGGCCTGCGACGTGTCGCGCCACACTATGGCCGAGGAGCTCGGCGTCGATATCGACACCTACCGCGGCTGGGAGGAGACCGGCGAGGACATCCCCATCTCGGCCATCTACCACATGGCCCGCAAGTTCAACGTCGACCTCACCGAGATCCTCACGGGCACCGCGCCGAAGCTGGACACCTACCACTTGGTGCGTCGCGGCGAGACCGAGGAGGTCGAGCGTTTCCCCGGGTATCACTACGAGGACATGGCCAGCCGCTACGCCCGCAAGATCATGCAGCCGCTGCTGGTCATCTTGGATCCGTGCGACGAGCCGGCCGAGCTGGTGTGCCACGACGGCCAGGAGTTCAACTACGTGCTGGAAGGGTCGCTCATTCTCACCTTCGGGGATCGCGACATCCAGCTGAACGCCGGCGACAGCATCTATTTCAACCCCACCTACCCCCACGGCCAGCGCTGCAACGGCGACGTCCCCTGCAAGTTCATCACCATCATCGCTGAGTAGTACCATCTCATTTTTGGAAGAGTAGCGAAGCGACCCGGGGTGTTCCAACCGAGCGAGTTCCGCAGCGACTGGAAATGCCCAGTGGGCATTTCCACAAAGCGAGGACTGTTTGAGCGAACTGGAATACCGCGAGGCGCTTCGCGGACAAAGCGGAATCGCGCACAAAGCGAAATAGGAGAGCAGAGAGAAGCACCACTATGGATCATGTTCTGAAGAAGTACTGCCCGAGAATTGAGTTCGATTCCTACGAGGACTTCGCCGAGAACTTCACCATCGAGGTTCCCGAGGCCTTCAACTTCGGTTTCGACGTCGTCGACGAGTGGGCCGCCGTGGAGCCCGACAAGCGGGCGCTTCTGTGGACCAACGACGCCGGCGAGGAGCGTGTGTTCACGTTCACCGACATCAAGCGCCTGTCCAACCAGGCCGCCAACGCCTTTAAGGAGCTCGGCATCGGCAAGGGCGACGTGGTCATGTGCATCCTGCGCCGCCGCTGGGAGTACTGGGTGTGCGCCGTGGCCCTCTGCAAGTTGGGCGCCACCATCATCCCCGCGTCGCTGCAGCTCACGCGCAAGGACGTGGTCTACCGTGCCAACAGCGCCGACGTGAAGGCCATCGTCGCCGTGAACGACGAGTACGTCTGCACGCAGGTGGAAGAGGCCATGCCCGATTGCCCCACGGTGCGCGAGAAGTTCATCGTGGACGGCTCCCGCGAGGGCTGGGTCGATTTCGACGAGCTCATCGCCGGCTACCCCGATACCTTCGAGCGTCCGACCGGCGAGGCGGGCGTCACCTCCAAAGACATCATGCTCATGTACTTCACGAGCGGCACGACGGGCAACCCCAAGGCCGTGGAGCACAACTTCGCCCATCCGCTCGGCCACATCATAACGGCGAAGTACTGGCAGCAGGTGCAGGAGAACAAGCTGCACATGTCGGTGACCGACTCCGGTTGGGCCAAGTTCGGCTGGGGCAAGATCTACGGCCAGTGGATCGCCGGCGCCACCATCTTCGCCTACGACATGGACAAGTTCGTGCCCACCAAGCTTCTCCAGAAGATCCAGGACTACAAGCTCACCACCTTCTGCGCGCCGCCCACCATGTACCGCTTCATGCTGCAGGAGGATGTGGCCGCCTACGATCTGTCCAGCGTGGAGAACTTCGCCACGGCCGGCGAGCCGCTGAACGCGGAGGTGACCATTCAATGGGAGCGCCTCACCGGCAAGAAGATCCGCGAGGGCTTCGGCCAGACCGAGGGCCCGGTGCTTCTGGCCACCTTCCCGTGGATCGAGCCGAGGCCCGGCTCCATGGGCAAGCCGTCGCCCCTGCTCAACGTGAAGCTGCTCGACGACGACGGCCGCGAGGTCGATGACGGCGAGGAGGGCGCCATCTGCGTGACGGGCCTGAAAGAGGCCTACCCGCCGGGGTTGTTCGTGGGCTACTACGGCAACCCGGAGCGTACGGAGGAGGCCGTGGGAGGGGAGTATTACAACCTCCACGACATGGCTTGGCGCGATTCCGACGGCTATTGCTACTTCGTGGGTCGCAACGACGATGTCATCAAGTGCTCCGGCTACCGCATCGGCCCCTTCGAGGTGGAAAGTGCGCTGGTGGAGCATCCGGCCGTGGTGGAGTGCGCTGTTACGGCGGCGCCGGATCCCATCCGCGGCAAAGTGGTGAAGGCCACCGTCGTGCTCGCGAAGGGCTACGAGGGCACCGACGCGCTCACCCGCGAGCTGCAGGACCACGTGAAGAAGACCACGGCTCCCTACAAGTACCCGCGCATCATCGAGTACGTGGACGAGCTGCCCAAGACCATCGGCGGCAAGATCAAGCGCAAGCTCATCCGCCAGACCGACGGCATTCAGGAGTAGTTCCGTTCGCCCTGACGGGACGAACGGGAACGCCGACGCTGCGGCTCCGACAGGCACCTGGCCTTGCCCCTTGTTTTCACCTTGGCGCGTACCGAAGTACGCTTGGGTGAAAGGCGGGGCAATTCCAGGTGCCTGTCGGAGCCTCGCTGATTTCCTTGGTCCAATTCCGCTCCCTTTTCTTCTCGATGGGCTAAAAACACCATTGGCGAGAATTTCGCGGTGATCGGCGTTGTCAATTGCAGCCAAGTTCAGGTATCATGCACATCGAAGCGAAACCCCAAGGGGCGATGGCGTCGCGCTTCGAATGGCGCCGCCCTTGCCCCTCGAGGTTCAGAGGTCAGCTGGGGAGGGCAGATCGCTCGCTTCGAAGGAAGGAGATGCCATAAGGGCATCTCGAGGATCCCCAACTGGAAGGAAGAGGCATGACAGAAGAAGAGAAAAAGGTGGACGGGCAGACTGCCGAGCCTGCCGCCCAGAAGAAAAAGAAGAAGTGGCCCATCGTCGTGGGCGTCGTCGTCGCTGTGCTCGTCGTGGCCGGCGCCGGCTTCTGGGTATGGCACGAGCAGCCGAGCTTCTGCAACGCCATCTGCCACACCCCGATGGACGCCTACCTGCCCACCTATGAGGCCGAGCCCGGCCAGGCCGCCACTGACGTGTGGGGCAACGAGGTCGCCAACGCCTCCGGCATGATGGCCGCTGTGCATCGCGCCCAGAACGGCACCACCTGCCTTGGTTGCCACGTGCCCACCCTGTCCGAGCAGATCGGCGAGGGCATGAGCTGGATCACCGGCAGCTACGAGGTTCTGAACACCCAGACCGGCCAGCAGGTCGTGCCCGAGAAGTCGCTGGAGGATCTCGTGGCCGCCCGCGGCATCGAGCCCGATCAGTTCTGCCTGAACGAGTCCTGCCACAACATGACTCGCGACGACCTGATCCAGGCCACCGCCGACCTGGAGCGCAACCCGCACGTGGCCCAGCACGGTGAGAACCAGTGCAGCGACTGCCACAAGGCGCACCGCGCTTCCGTGAACATGTGCTCGCAGTGCCACAACGACGCCCCCATCCCCGAGGGCTGGATCTCCGCTGCGGACAACACCGCGCTGGAGAAGGAGCTGGACAGCCTGAACAAGGCCTAAGCTTCTCGCCACGCAGAGCATCATGGGGAAGGCCGCCTTCGGGCGGCCTTCCCTTTTTGTCGGGGGTGCAATGGCGAAGTTACGATTACCCAACTCCTTAAGGTTAGCCGCCGCAACTCGCGGCGCCGAGTCTCACTATAGGTAGGACGATACGGCGCCCGCACGAGCGAGGCCGTGGTGAAAGGAGTTGGAACCCATGGAACTTGAGAAGTCCCAGACATGGAAGAACCTGGAGAGCGCGCTCTCCCAGGAGGCCGTGGCCTACTGCGAGTACACGTTCTACGGCCAGCAGGCCGCCAAGGACGGCTACAAGCAGATCTCCGACATCTTCAACGAGACCGCCGGCAACGAGCTGCACCACGCGAAGCTGCACTACAAGAAGATGCACGGCGGGAAGGTACCAGGGACGCTCGACAACCTGAAGGCCGCCGCCGCTAGCGAGGACGAGGAGGTCGGCATCTACACCGACTATGCCAAAACCGCCCGCGAGGAGGGCTTCGCCGATCTGGCCGACTTCTTCGAGGGCCTGGCCGCCATCGAGAAGAGCCACGAGAACCGCTACCAGCTGCTCATCGAGCGCATCGAGAACGACGAGGTGTTCCGCCGCAAGGAAGTGAAGGTGTGGGTGTGCACCGTCTGCGGCCACATCGAGATCGGCACCGAGCCCCCCGAGAAGTGCCCCGTCTGCGAGCACCCGCAGGGCTACTTCGAGATCAAGGCCGAGAACTTCTAAGTTCCGTTCGCCCTGACGGGACGAATGGCACTCCCGATGCTGTGGCTCCGACAGGCACCTGCCCTTCGCACTCAGCGCTTTCCCTCACGGCCCCAAGGCCGCTCGGCCGCGCTTCAAGCGAATTGCAGGCACCTGTCGGAGCCTCGCTGACTTCCTTGGGCGAACCTGTGGCCATCCCATTTTCGCCTTTTTAGAAAAAATTCAACACAACGCTTGCAACTCATCTTTCTGCGGTGTATGGTGCAACCGTCCTTTAAATGCGGTACAGAGAGGCCGACAAGGTAACCCCAATCAGCGCAGCGCCCGGAAAGCGGGAAGCAAGCGCAACGACGCAGGAAGCCTAGTCGCCAGACGGGCTTTTTCTTTTGCCCGCGCGGCGGCACGAAGCTCGCGGAAAACTCGGACGCGGGGCTTCGCGGACTCGTCTGTGCGCACTGACCTTACGAAGGGAGTGTGTATGAACGACGAGAGCATGGTCAAGTCGATCTGCATGGATGCAGACGACATCGAGCGAGCGGTGACGCGCATGGCGCACCAGATCCTCGAGGCCAACAAGGGCGCGGACAACCTCGCGCTCGTGGGCATCGTCACGCGAGGCGACCTTCTCGCGAAGATGCTCGTTCACAAGATCGAGGAGATCGAGGGGGTCAAGGTTCCCCTGGGCAAGCTGGACATCAGCTTCTATCGCGACGACTTCGCGACCCATATGTCCCCCGAGGTCCATTCCACTGACATCCCGTTTAGCATCGACGGCATGACCATCGCGCTCGTGGACGACGTGCTCTACACGGGCCGCACTATCCGCGCGGCGCTCGACGCCCTCATGGACATCGGCCGCCCCGCCGCCGTGGAGCTGGCGGTCCTCGTCGACCGCGGCCATCGCGAGCTGCCCATCCGCGCCGACTTCGTGGGCAAGAACGTCCCCTCGTCCTCCAGCGAGAACGTGCGTTTGTTCTTGGAGGAAGTCGACGGCATCTCGGCCGTGGAGATTCTGGACATCGAGCCGGGCAAGCGCGCAGGCGCCGCGGCCCTGACGAAAAAGGAAGGTGAGTAGGTCCATGGCCTTCGATCACAAGCACCTCATCGACATCACGGAGTACTCCGCCGATGACATCATGACCATCCTGGAGACGGCCAAGACCTTCAAGCAGGTCAACGAGCGCCGCATCAAGAAGGTGCCGACGCTGAAGGGCTTCACCGTCGTGAACATGTTCAACGAGCCCTCCACCCGCACCCGCTCCTCCTTCGAGATCGCCGAGAAGCGCCTTTCCGCCGACTCTCTGAACTTCGGCGGTTCCTCCACGGCCACGGTGAAGGGCGAGAGCCTCGTGGACACCGTGAAGACGCTCTGCTCCTACAAGATCGACTGCATCGTGGTGCGCGACCGCTGGGCCGGCGTGCCCCGCAAGATCGCGGATGTGTCCGGCGTGTCGGTCATCGACGCCGGCGACGGCAAGCACCAGCATCCCACCCAGGCGCTACTCGATCTGTACTCCATCTGGGAGGAGAAGGGCTCCTTCGACAACCTGCACGTGGGCGTGGTGGGCGACATCTCGCACTCCCGCGTGTGCGGCTCGCTTATCCCGGCCCTGAAGATCATGGGCTGCGAGGTGACGGTCATCGCACCGCCGACGCTGCTGCCCGCGCGCCCCGATATCCTGGGCGCCGACCATGTGACGAGCAACCTGGACGAGGCGCTGCCCGAGCTGGACGTGGTGTACATGCTGCGCATCCAGCGCGAGCGCTTCGAGGGCGCGCCCTACCCGAACCTGCGCGAGTACAACCTGCTCTACGGCCTCACCGAGGAGCGCGACCGTCTTTTGAAGCCCGACGCGTGCGTGTGCCACCCGGGCCCCATCAACCGCGGCGTGGAGCTGGACAGCTTCATGGCCGACCATCCCAAGCGCTCCATCATCCTCGACCAAGTTTACGCCGGCGTGCTCGTGCGCATGGCCGCCCTGTACCTGCTCCTAGGAGGTAGCAACGATGGCATTGATGCTTAAGAACGCCCGTCTGATCGACCCCCAGATCGGCCTTGATGAAGTGGCCGACATCCTCATCCGCGACGGCAAGATCGTGGAGGTGGGCCACGACCTCACCATGGAGAAGGGCGTCGAGCGCGACCTGTCCGGCAAGATCGTCACCCCCGGCCTGGTGGACATGCACGTGCACTTCCGCGATCCGGGCCAGGAGCAGAAGGAGGACATCGCCTCCGGCTCCCGTGCGGCGGCCCACGGCGGCTTCACCGCGGTGTGCACCATGCCGAACACGAGCCCGGTGGTCGACGACGCCGTGGCCGTGGAATATGTGAAGGCCCGCGCCGCGGCCGTGGGGAAGTGCCGCGTCGTGGTGGCCGGCGCCTGCTCCAAGGATCTGAAGGGCGAGGTGCTCTCCGACATGGGCGACATGTACGCCCACGGCGCGCCGGTGTTCACCGACGACGGCCACGGCATCCAGGACGCCGGCATGATGCGTCGCGTCATGGACTACGCCAACCAGTTCGACACGGTTATCATGGCCCACTGCCAGGACGACTCGCTCGTGGCCGACGGCCAGGTGAACGAGGGCGTGGCGAGCACGCGCCTCGGCATGGTGGGCTGGCCGGCCGAGGGCGAGGAGCTCGAGATCGCCCGCGACATCGCGCTCTGCCGCCTGACCGGGTGTCCTCTGCACATCCAGCACATCACCACCAAGCGCGGGCTCGATCTGGTGGCCGCCGCCAAGGCCGAGGGCCTGCCGGTGACCTGCGAGGTGACGCCGCACCACATGTTCCTCACCGAGGACGCCATCACCGCCGAGTACCAGACCGCGCTGAAGGTGAACCCGCCGCTGCGCACCGCCGAGGATGCCGCCGCGCTCATCGAGGGCCTCGCGAATGGTACCATCGACGCCATCGTCACCGACCACGCGCCCCACACCGACTGGGAGAAGGACCGCGAGTTCGAGCTGGCGCCCTTCGGCATGACTGGGCTTGAGACCTCGCTCTCCCTCGTGCTCACGCACCTCGTGCGCGCCGGCGTCATCGACTACGGCCGCATGATTCAGGCCATGGCCGTCGCCCCGCGCGAGATCCTGCGCCAGGAGCCGGTGAAGATCGAGGCCGGCAGCGTGGCCGACCTCACGGTCATCGACCCGGAGGCCGCCTGGACCGTGGAAGTGGGCGACTTCTATTCCAAGGCCAACAACTCCGGCTTCATCGGAGCCGAGCTTACGGGCCGCGCCACCGACGTCTACGTCGGCGGCTACGCCACCATGGAGGACGGCAAGATCGTCGAGTAGGTACCTGCCGACAACCAATGTCTTGCCTGGAAGGGGCCGTCTTCGGACGGTCCCTTCTCGTTTACGCCTCAAGCTGCGCTTTACGGGAGAGCGTCGGCTGGGCAACAGGTGGGAGAGCGGAACGCGCGAGCCGGAGAGCCAATGTCTAGAATGAGGCAGTGCCGATTGTGGATGTTCTCCGAAGGACTTGCATAAAAGTAAACCGATGATAACATCTGGCGTTGTGAGTTTACTAAAGCTAACTTGATTGCTCAGCTTTCAGAAAGGATGTGCCCATGGCCCCGATTTCCCGCCGCACCTTCGCGGCCTTCCTCGCTACTGTCGCCCTGACTCCCATGCTCGGCGGCTGCTCCTCTTCCAGCGGTTCCTCCGCAGAAGGAGAGGCCGCCACGACGACCGACGGCAGCACTTCCGGCACCGATGCGGCCGCAGGCGCAGCCACGCGCACGGTGGACACCGACAAGGGCCCGGTGGAGATTCCGACCAACCCCCAGACCATCGTCAGCGACTACTACCTCGGCGAGTTCCTGGCCGTGGACGTGAAACCGGTCATCGCGAGCCCCTATGCCTTGAACAACCCCTTCCTCGCCGGGCTGTGCGACGGCATTGAGGCGCTGAACACCACCTCGGCCGAGACCTCGCTCGAGATGATCGCCGAGAAGCAGCCGGATCTCATCGTCACCATCACCGAGGCCGACTACGACAAGTACGCCAAGATCGCGCCGACGGTCTACATCGCCGATGGCACGCGCACGGACGAGGATCTGTTCCGCTACATCGCCGATTTGGTGGGCAAAAAGGATGCCGCCGAGGCGTACATCGCCGAGTTCAACGACAAGGTGGCCACGGTGAAGGACGAGATCGTGGGTATCGTGGGCGACCGCACCGTGTCCATCCTGGAGGTGTGGCCCCAGGAGATCTACACCATGGGCAGCCACTTCGCCCGCGGCGGCTCCATCCTCTACGACATGTGGGGGCTGAAGGCGCCCGAGGCCATCCAGGGCCCCATGGTAGAGGGCGACGAGGCCTACAAGGTGATCTCCGTGGAGGCGCTGCCCGACTACGCCGGCGACTTCATCTGCTACGGCGTGCTGGACGGCGCGGACTCGGCCTATGTGGACGACTCGCAGCTGTGGAAGAACCTGCCCGCCGTCAAGGCCGGTCGCCTCATGCCCTACGAGCAGGTGGCCTTCATGCACCGCGACCCCATCACGCTCACCAACCAGCTCGAGGCCTTCACCGACTTCTTCCGTGCCCATGCGGATGCGGCGGCCTAGCAGGGACGCTTCGTGTCGCGCCTCAGGACATCGATCTTCCTGATCGGGGGAGTCGTCGCGGTCGCGCTGGCCGCGGGGCTCTCCCTGTTCTTCGGCAGCACCCCCATCCCGCCCGACCAGGTGCTGGGGGCGCTCTTCTCGCCGGACATGGCGAACCAGGAGCACGTGGCCATCCTGGAGCTGCGCGGGCCCCGTACGGTGGGCTGCATCCTCGTGGGGGCGGCCTTCGCCGTGGCCGGCGCCATCATGCAGGGCGTGACCCGCAACCCCCTGGCCGACTCGGGGCTTCTCGGCATCAACGCCGGGGCCGCCTTCGCGCTGGCGCTTTGCTTGGCACTTCTGCCGGGCATGAGCTTCGCCGGGGTGGTGGGGTGCTCGTTTGTAGGCGCCGCCTTCGCCCTGGCCGTGGTCTTCGGGGCCGTGAGCTTCCGCCGGCGCAACGTGGATCCCGTCCTGCTGGTGCTGGCCGGCTGCGCCGTGGGGCTGTTCCTCACGGCGCTCGCCCAGGGCGTGGCCATCTTCTTCAACATCGGCTACTCGCTCACCTTCTGGACCGCCGGCGGCGTGGCCGGCATCCGCGCCGATACGCTGGCCATGACGGCGCCGTTCATATTGGCGGCGCTTGTGGCCTCTTGGGTGCTGGCGCGGCGCGTGACGGTGCTCTCGCTGGGCGAGGAGGCCGCCTCGGGGCTCGGCGTGAACGTGGGGAAATCCCGCACGCTGTGTCTGCTCGTGGTGCTCGTTCTGGCGGGGGCGGCCGTGGCCCTGGCCGGCCCGGTGGCCTTCGTGGGCCTCATGGTGCCGCACATGGTGCGCCGCTTCGTGGGATCGGACTACCGGGCCGTCATCCCCGCCTCAATGGTGGGCGGCGCGCTGTTCATGCTTCTGGCTGACGTACTCGCCCGCACGCTCATGGCGCCGAGCGAGATTCCCATCGGCGCCATCTTTGCCATCGTCGGCGTGCCGTTCTTCATTTGGTGCGCGCGGAGGGAGGCGAGCGGCCTTGACTGAGCGAAAGAAACGGCTGCGCACGGGCGCGGTGCTGGCGATCCTCGCCGTGTTGGCGCTTTTGGCCCTGTGGTGCGACATCAACGCCGGCTACCGCAGCATCTCGTTGGAAGAGCTGGGGCAGATCCTTTCCGGCACGGCGAGTCAGAGCCTCACCTACACGCTGGTGGACTTGCGCCTGCCCCGGGTGCTCACCTCGCTTCTGGTGGGCGTGGGGCTGTCGCTTTCCGGATGCCTTCTGCAGGGCGTCTCCCGCAACGACATGGCGGATCCCGGCGTGCTCGGCATCAACGCCGGCGCAGGGCTGCTCGTGGCCGCCTTCATCGTCTTCGTGCCCGCGGGGCTCTTCCCCTCCGCGGTGGCCCTCCCGGTTCTCGCCTTCGCGGGCTCGGCGGCCGTGGCCTTCCTCGGCTGGCGGCTGTCGGTGGTGCGCGGCGCCTCCAGCCCGCGGCGGCTGCTGCTCATCGGCGTCGCTTTGGCCACGGGGCTCTCCAGCGCCACGTCGCTCCTCATGCTGCGCATGTCCGACGGCGACTATGCCTTCGTGCAGAATTGGATCGCCGGCAGCATCTGGGGCGCCAGTTGGGAGAATGTGGCCATCCTCGCCGTGGGGCTGGCACTGCTCACGGCCGGCGCCCTCTACGCCTCGCGCACACTGAACGTGCTGGGACTCGGCGAGGCAGCGGCCACAGGGCTCGGCGTGAACGTGCCCCGGGCCCGCGCTGCCCTCACCGCCGTGGCCGTGGGGGCATCGGGGCTCGCCTGCGCCGTGGGCGGCGGCCTCACCTTCGTGGGGCTCGTGTGCCCGCATATGGCGCGGCGCCTCGTGGGGCCGAACTTCCGGACGCTCGTGCCGGCATGCGTGCTCGTGGGCGCGGTGCTCATGCTTCTGGCCGACATCATCTCGCGCACGCTGCTCGCCCCCAACGAGATTCCCGTCGGCATCGTGGCGGCCGTCATCGGCGCGCCCTATTTCCTGTACCTTTTGGCGAGATCCTAGGAGAAGGTGACGCTTGTGAAGAAGCCGAACGCAGCGGATTTCCTCGATTCCTTCCGCGAAGACGCTCCTGAAGCGCCCGAAGTCGTCGATGAGCCTCTGTTCTGCGGGACCTGCGACCGCACCTGCGAGAAATTCGCCGACGCGGCCCTGCGCGGCGAGGCCGTGTCGGTGGGCTACGGCGACCGCGTCATCATAGAGCCCATGGACGTGGCCGTGCCCGCCGGCGAGATCACCTCCATCATCGGGCCGAACGGCTGCGGGAAGTCCACGCTTTTGAAGGCGCTCTCGCGCACTATGCCCCTGCGCGGCGGAGCGGTGTACCTGGACGGACGCGCCATCGCCGAGATGCCCACGGCCGAGGTGGCCCGCAAGATGGCGCTGCTGCCCCAATCGCCCCAGGCTCCGGCGGGGCTCACTGTGGGCGAGCTGGTGGCGCTGGGCCGCTACCCGCACCAGAAGGGCTTCGGGCGCCTGACCGACGACGATCGGCGTATCATCGACTGGGCCCTTTCCATCACGCATCTGGGCGACTTCGCCGCGCGCCCCATCGACGCCCTTTCCGGCGGCCAGCGCCAGCGCGCCTGGATCGCCATGGCGCTCGCCCAGGACACAGGCCTCATCCTTCTGGACGAGCCCACCACCTACCTGGACATGGCCCACCAGCTGGAGGTGCTGGAGCTTCTGCAGGCGCTCAACCGCGACCAGGGCAAGACCATCGCGCTCGTCATCCACGAGCTGAACCTGGCCGCCCGCTTCTCCGATTGGATGATCGCCCTGAAGGCCGGCGCCATCCGCGGCGCGGGCACGCCGGCCGAGGTGATGACCCCGGCCCTCCTGCGCGAGGTCTTCGGCCTGGACGCCCTCATCGAGCCCGACCCCTGGACCGGCCGCCCCAGCCTCGTGAGCTACCGCCTTGCGGGGGAGGAATAAACTGCTGGACGCTCTGAAGCTTTTGGACGAACTCTCTGGCTAACTTTTCATGGGTGACCTTTAGGCGAACGCGAGGACCTTCTTCTCTTCGGCGCACTGCATCAGGTAGAGGTTTATCAGGTTCTGGTAGGGGATGCCCGTGCGGGCGGCCTCTTCCTTGAAGTAGTCGATGGCTTCCACGTCGATGCGCATGGTGACGGGACGGCACAGCCTCTTCGCGTAGGGGTTGGGCTTAGAATTGGTGAAATCGTACTCAGCTCTCATGGCAATACCTCCAGTAAGCTCGTTCCTTTTTGCAGCTTACCGCCCGTCTTCGTTCTGTTCGCTTGAATTCAACGCGGCGCATACGAGGTCGTCGTAGAGTCCCTCGTCCTCGGGGGCGTCCATCCAGGCTGGAAGGACGGTGATGCCTGTGGCGGGATTCGGCCGCAGCGTCTCCCGGCCGCTCAGGGCGGGGGAGGGCTCAGGGCGCAGATCGAAGGGGAGGCCGCCCACCTCGACGGACTTGCGCATGAAGAGGTTGAAGGCCTCGCTCAGGGAGAGGCCCCATCGGTCGTAGACGCGCCGGGTCTGTCGCTTCAGCTCGTCGCTCGTGCGAAACTTGATCTCGGCATCCTTCGTTGCAGTTGGCATGGTGCACCTCCTTGTTGTGGCCCTAATGTTACCACAAAAGGGTATTCATCTGAAACAGCGGCAGTGGGCGATGCTTTACTGTCAGCATTGGCTCGCCACATATCCCGCCCGCGAAAAAATCCTGGTGGTGTTGCCAACCTGTGCTAAACTTGCCGACATGCTGTTAATGAAGCGCACATATACATGCCTGGGGGGGGGTCTCACCGCTAAGTCGGCCCGACCCCTCGCGCGCTAGCGTAGCATTCCCGCGGGACGCGTTCCCGCAGCAACCGAGTAGATACAACCGAATAGAGAGCTTCGAGGCCCAAGGGTTCTTGGGTTCTTTTGCGCTTTGGAGCGGGAAGGGGCCATGAGCGGGCTTTCCACGACTTTATCGATCTGATGGACTGAAGCAGATATCCGAGAAAGGAAGGTAGGCACGTATGTTCTGTCCTAAGTGCGGGAGTGAGATCGCGGAGGGGTCGGCCTTCTGCGGGAAGTGCGGGGCGCCGGTGGGCGCCCAAGCGGGCGGTGCGGCCCCGACCAAAAACGCGCAGGGCACGGCTTCCGGAGGCTCTGGGGCCGGGGCGCCGGCATCCAAGAGGAACGGCGCCAAAATCGGTGCCATCGCAGCCGTTGCCGTAGTTGTGGTGGTGCTTGTCGCCGGGTTCGCGACGAACTGGTTCGGGCTCGCCGGAGTGCAGCCCAAGGAGGCGGTGGAGGTTCCCGCCGCGAGCCAGAGCGCGGACGGTGCACAGGATGCGAACGCGACCGATGGTCAGGCTGCCGATGCCGGCGAGAGCGCAGGCGATGCTCAGGGTGGCCCTCAGGCCGCTGCCGATGTCGTGGTGAAGTCGGCCGTCGAGGCTTACACGTGGGACGAGCTCTCACAGATCTCGGCCGAGATCGGCTCGGCCGGCGACGAGGCGGCTGCCATCGAGGTAGCCAAGAAGTACAACCTGTGCACGCCCGAGGGCAAACTCGACGGCACGCAGGTGAAGTCGGTAACGCTGGCCGACGGTACCCAGACCACCGTGCAGATCGTCGGCTTCGCCCACGACGACAAGACCTCAGGCGGCAAGGCCGGCATCACGTTTGTCTTCGGGGGTCCGCTGGTAAATCAACCTTTGCCTATGAACGATGATGATTCCATCGGTGCTGAAGGTGGCTGGGAAAGTTGCTCTATGCGAAGGTATTTGAATGGCGATGGATTGCTGATGCTTCCGGAGGAATTAAAGACCATTGTGGTTCCAGTTGACAAACTTACTGATAATAAAGGCCATGAAGGAGATAGCGAAGTCTCCGTGTCGTCGGTGTCAACGACCTCAGACTATCTGTGGCTGTTCTCGAATGTTGAGCTTAGTGGGGTCGTGCCTGAATGGTCAGAAAATGAAGCGGCAAACGAGGTCTTCGATGCGGAGGGCTCTGAATACAAGTTATTTCGCGATATGGGGGTAAGCTACCTCGAAGCCAATGCAATTCTTGAAAGAAGCTTTGAAGGAGAGCAAATATGGTGGTGGATGCGTTCCCCCAATCCTTACAACTCGGGTTACTTCTCGTTCGTTAGAGCAGAGGGGGCTCCTCATGACGCTACATATGCCGGTGCTGATCTTGGCGTAATTCCAGGCTTCTGTATATAAACCATCCAACCATCTAGACACTTCTCCCTGTGTGCCATGGGGAGGGGCAGAGAGGGTTCCAGATGGGCAACGTACCCCATCGAAACGCGAACCTTCGGTGGGGCGGAGAGAAGGAAAGGGACGCGCATGGGATTTCTGGACAACGTGGCCTCGGCGGTGAGCCGGAGGGCGGCGGCTGCGGGGCGCGGCGCCGACAAGATCAAGCTGAACGCCCGCATCGGCGAGCTGAACCGCCGGCAGCAGAGCCTGGCCGCCCAGCTGGGGGCGAGCCTGTACGAGGCCGCGGCGAACGAGAAGGACGGGGAGTAGCCATGTTCTGCACCAATTGCGGCAACCAGATGCCGGACGGTTCCAAGTTCTGCACAAAGTGCGGCGCTCCGATGGGCGCCCTGGCGCCGGAGGTTCCGGCAGAGGGTGCGTCCGCGGGCGGCGCGGACGCCGGGGACGCTCCCGCCCATGGCGGCGCGACCCAGGGAGCGGCTGCTGCTGCCGGCCCTTCGCCGGCCCCTTCCAAGAAGAAACCTACCGGACTCGTCGTAGGCATAGCTGCGGCGGTCGTGGTGGCGCTGGCGGCGGTGGGCATCGCGGTGGCGAACTCATTCGTGGCGCCCGCCCCCGAGCCGGAATCGGCCCCCGTGGAGGCACCGGCGCCGGAGCCCGAGCCTGCGCCCGAGCCGGAGACGCCTGCCGAGCCCGAGCCGGCTCTCGCCATTCCGAACCGCTACTTCATCTCGAGCACCAACTTCCATCCAAGCGGCACTTACGACGTGTGCCTCACCGATCTCGAGGGCAACGAGGTCGTCTTCGAGAACCCCGACATGAGGCCCATGGGCGGCTTCTCGGAGGGCAAGGTGCTCGTCACGTGGGAGACGAGCGAGTACGACGAGGAATGGGACACCGAGTTCGACGAAATGATCCACTATGGCCTGGTGGACGATACGGGCGCCCTGGTCGTCGACCTTACCGATCTCGTCCACGGCTACGGATACACTTTCCAGGGCAATCTACAGGATGCATCGGTGACCAACTCTCCCACTTACGCCGACGGACGACTCGTTCTCTTCATCGAGTGGAGCGGCGGCAGCTACGGAGCCGTCGTCGTCCTGGACGAGCAGGGGAAGGTCGTGTTCACCGTCGGCGACGCAGAGGCCTTCCAGTTCGCCGACGAGGGCGCGGCCGGCCGGGAATTCACCTACAACCTCGCCATGATGAATGCCCCCGACTGCTATCGAGACGGCGTCCTCGCACTGCAGGGCATCGACGGAGCCATGTTCCTCGATGTTGACGGCAACGTCCTCTACCAGGCCGAGGGCTACCCGACTTCGATCGGCGGCGGCTGCGTCATTCCCGACGATTCTGGTACCGTGGTGACGGACTACGCGAGCAACGTGCTGTTGGACATCGCCTCGTTCAATGTGGAGGGCGACATCGACGGCGCGGCTTTCACGGGCGACCAGGTTTCGTCGGGCGGCGTGGTGTGCGTGCGCGCCGAGAAGGTGAACCCCCACGGAGGCGCCAACAAGAATCTCGTGGGGCTGTACAGCGTTTCCGCCAAGAAGTGGATCGTTCCTTTGGCCGAGGGTTCGCTGAGCTTCACTGCCGCCGACGGCCTCGTCTACGTCACCGCGGACTCGAAGGAGCGTCTGATCGAGGGCTACGGCGCCGAGGGTGACGGATCGTCCGATGCGTACAGCTGTCTGATGGACTTGCAAGGCGCCATCGTCGCTGACGCCGCTACGCTGGCCGCCTCGGGGGCTGACCTTTCCGCAGATTTCGACGGGCGTTACCTGCAGGATGGGTACTGGCTTCTCGGGGAAAGGGAAGGGGGCCTTGTGGCCTACGCCGAGAATGGTAAGGTCGCGGGCATCGCGCCGGCTCCGGAGCACGGCGTCGATGTAACGCTCTATCCGGATACCGAGCCTTGCTACACTTGATGGTTCTGCGGCATCGACGCACAATTCCCCGCGAAGGGCCGCACGCAGCGGCCCTTCGTTTATAATCGGGGAAACGCTACGAAGGAGAAAGGCCGCACCATGACGGGCACCTACGAGAACGGCATCTATCGCGAGGGCGACGTGCGCCTGTCCGACCTGTCCGGCCGTCGGCGTCTGCCCATCGGGCGCGACGGGTTCGCCACAGCAGTGCAGGAGTCGGTGGTCATCGACAAGTCTCTGCTCATCGCCGACGTTCTCAACAGTTCTGCCGCCGTCACGCTGTTCTGCCGCCCGCGCCGTTTCGGCAAGTCGCTGAACATGACCATGCTCAAGTCGTTCTTCGAGATTCCCCCGGCGAGCGACCCGAACGCCGAGGACGCCGCCTATCTCTTCGAGGGCCTTTCCATTTGGGACGCCGACGACGGTCGCTATCGCGAGCATCAGGGCGCTTATCCCGTTATCTACATCAGCTTCAATCCGGTGAAGAAACAGTGCTGGGAAGATGCTTGGGGCGCCCTGAACCAGCTGATCGTATGGGAATACATCCGTCACGGATACTTGTCCGACAGCGCCGAGCTGAACGAACAAGAGCGCGCCTACTTCGAGCGTGTTGCGGGATGGGAGGCGGCGGACGGAGACATCGAGTCGTCCCTCATCAACCTCACTCGTCTGCTTTTCAAGCACCATGGGCGTCGCCCCGTCGTCCTCATTGACGAGTACGACGCGCCGGTCATGGCGGCTCGGGACAACGGGTACTACGACGAGATGGTCTCGTTTCTCAAAGGATGGCTTACGGCGGCCTTGAAGGACGGAGGGCAGGCCCTGGCCTTCGCGTGTCTCACGGGCGTGCAGCGCATCTCGAAAGAGTCCATTTTCTCTGATTTGAACAACTTGGTGGTGAACACCTCCCTCAACGCCAAGTACGACGAGCGCTACGGCTTCACGGAAGACGAGGTGCGCGCGCTCGCTAACTACCTGGGTCAGTCCGCTCACTTCCCCGAGATGCGCCAATGGTACGACGGCTACCGCTTCGGCTCGGTGGATGTGTACAACCCTTGGAGCGTGCTCAACTACTTCGACAACGATTGCGAGTGCGCGCCCTATTGGGGCAACACGTCTTCGAACGCGCCCATCGCCGCTATGGTGCGCGGGGGAGACGCGCGTCTGATGCGGAAGGTGTACGAGCTGCTTAAGGCGGGCGGGTCGGTGGAGGCCGCCCTCGATTTGTCGGTGGTGTTCGGCGATTTGGATGCCCGCCCCGAGGCCCTTTGGTCGCTTTTGTACCTTGCCGGCTATCTGACCACCGACGATACGGAGCAGCCCAATTCGAAGGACGTCGTGCGGCGGCTGCGCATTCCCAATTTGGAGATCGCGTCGCTGTACCGTAGCGAGATTATCGACCGTTTCGCGCAGATCGCCGGCGGTCGCGACTGCCTCATCGACCTTCACCGCGCGCTTGTCGACGGGGACGCCGGCCTGCTCGCCGAGGAGCTGGAGGACGTGCTGCTGAACTCGGCGAGCTTCTATGACCTTACGAGCGAAAACAGCTACCACATGCTTTTGGTGGGCCTTCTGTTCGGGGTACCCGGTTACGGGAACCCGGCCTCGAATCGCGAGGCGGGGCGCGGGCGCTTCGACATCCGGCTGGCTCCCGAGCGGGCGGGGCTACCGGCGGTCACCCTGGAGCTGAAGTTCGAGCACGGGGCCGACGCGTCCCGCCTTCAGGTGCTGGCCACCGAGGCCCTGGCCCAGATAGAGGCGCGGGCCTACGACGCGGACACGGCCAGGGGCGGCGCGGGCGCTCCGTCTACGGCGGGCAGCCTGCGCTACGGCATCGCCTTCTCCGGAAAATCTCTGGCTGTGGTCGTCGACCCCAGGCCTTCATAGGCCACGACGTTTCGGAGTCCTCGCGGTGCCATTCGGCTGTCGTCTTCGGCCGCTTATTTTTGTGCAGATGCATACCTAGCAAGGTGCCTTATGCTCAATTTCGACCTTTAACGGACGGTACCGAGAGACCGGCAAGGTGCGATGAGCGAACTTCATCTTGTGTGCTTGTAAGCGCTCCCGTCCAAGGCGGGAGCGCTTTTTTTGCGGGCGCTGCCGAGGGGCGGACCGTGCTTTCGCGAGAGTGCGGAGACGCGGGGACGGCAAGGAGCCGGGAGCACGTGAGACGAAAATGAGCGAGTCGCGGAAAGGACGGATGCTTTGAGCAAGATTGCGGAGAAGATGCGGGCGGCCACGTCGAAACCGGCGGCCGTGCCGGCGCTGCTCGTGCTGGAGGACGGCGCGGTGTTCGCCGGCACCTCCTGCGGCGCGCCCGGCGAGGCGTTTGGGGAGATCTGCTTCAACACCTCTTTGGAAGGCTATTTGGAAATCGCCACCGATCCCTCCTATGCGGGGCAGATCGTGGTGCTCACCTACCCCCAGGTGGGCAACTACGGCGTGAACGCCGACGACGCCCAGGCGCAGCACCCGGCCCTGCGGGCGCTCGTGGTGCGCGACCTGTGCCCCACGCCCTCCAGCTGGCGCAGTCAGGAGAGCCTCGGCGACTACCTCGCACGCGAGGGCGTCGTGGCCATCGAGGGCATCGACACCCGCGCGCTCGTGCGCCACATCCGCGACCATGGCGCCCAGCGGGCCGTCGTTTCCACCACGGACGCGGATGTCGCCTCGCTGCTCGAGAAGGTGCGCCGAAGCCCGTCGCTCGTAGGCGTGAACCTGGCCGCCGACGTGTCCTGCGACGGCGCCTACTCCTACACCGCCGCGAACCTGCCCGCTTTCCATGGCTTCGCCCTGGCCGCCCCGGCCGAGCCCCTCTTCAAGGTGGTCGTCTACCACTGCGGCGTGAAGCGCTCCATCTTGGACGACCTGGTGGCCTCGGGCTGCGAGCTCACCGTCGTGCCCTGGGACACTCCGGCCGAAGAGGTGCTGGCGATGAGCCCCGACGGCGTGTTTCTCTCCAACGGCCCGGGCGACCCGGAGGCGGTGGGGGAGACCTATCGCCAGGCCGAGAAGCTGCTGGGCCGCGTGCCGCTGTTCGGCATCTGCCTGGGGCACCAGATGATGGCCAAGGCCGCCGGCGCGGAAATCGACAAGCTGAAGTTCGGGCACCACGGCGGCAACCACCCGGTGCAGAACCTGCTCACCGGGCGCGTGGAGGTCACGGCCCAGAACCACGGCTTCTGCCCCCGCTTCCAGAGCCTCGGCGCGCTGGTGCCCGAGCTCTCCGGAGGTGCGACCGAGCACGTGGAGGACCTGCGCGAGTGGGGCCGCAAGGGCGTGGCCCCCGTCGCGGCCAACGAGCGCTTCGGGCGTATTCGGCTCACCCATGTGAACCTGGACGACGGCACTGCCGAGGGCTTCGCTTTCCTGGACGTGCCCGCCTTCAGCGTGCAGTACCACCCGGAGGCGGCGCCCGGCCCCACCGACGCCCACTACCTGTTCACCGCCTTCGCTCGCCTCATGGAGGGCCGTGAGGACTACCTGGACATTGATATCGCGACCGACCGCCTGTCCGGTTGGAAGTTCGGAGCTGACACGGAAGGGGAGGTGGCGTAAATGCCCAAGCGCGACGACATCAAGAGCATTCTCGTAATCGGCAGCGGCCCCATCGTCATCGGCCAGGCCTGCGAGTTCGACTACTCCGGCGCCCAGGCCTGCAAGGTGCTGCGCGAGGAGGGCTACCGGGTCATTCTCGTGAACTCGAACCCGGCCACCATCATGACCGACCCGGAGCTGGCCGACGCCACCTACGTGGAGCCCATCACGCCGGCCTTCGTGGAAAAGGTCATCGCGAAGGAGCGCCCCGATGCGTGCCTGCCCACCCTCGGCGGCCAGACGGGCCTGAACACAGCGGTGGAGCTGGCCAAATCTGGCGTGCTCGAACGCTATGGCGTGGAGCTCATCGGCTGCGACGTGGACGTCATCGAGCGCGGCGAGGACCGCAAGCTCTTCAACGAGCGCATGGCCGACCTCGGCATCGAGGTTTCGCGGGCCGGCTACGCCTACTCCGTGGAAGACGCCCTGCGCATCGCCGGCGAGCTCGGGTTCCCCGTGGTGCTGCGCCCGTCGTTCACCATGGGCGGCGCCGGCGGCGGCATCGCGCGCGATGCGGACGAGCTTGTCCGCATCGTCTCCCAGGGTCTGGAGCTCTCGCCGGCCGGCGAGGTGCTGGTGGAGGAGTCCATCGAGGGCTGGAAGGAATACGAGATGGAGGTCATGCGCGATGCGGCCGGCAACGGCATCATCGTGTGCTCCATCGAGAACCTGGATCCCATGGGCGTGCACACCGGCGACTCCATCACCGTGGCCCCGGCCCAGACCTTGACCGACCTGGAATACCAGCGCATGCGCGCCGCGTCGCTCGCAGTACTCGAGCGCGTGGGCGTTGCCACGGGCGGCTCCAACGTGCAGTTCGCCGTGCACCCTGAGACGGGCCGCATGGTAATCATCGAGATGAATCCCCGCGTGTCGCGCTCCTCGGCCCTGGCCAGCAAGGCCACGGGATTTCCCATCGCGAAGGCGGCGGCGCGCCTGGCCGTGGGCTACACCTTGGACGAGATCGTGAACGACATGACCGGCACCACGCCGGCCTGCTTCGAGCCGACCATCGACTACTGCGTCGTGAAGGCCCCGCGCTTCGCCTTCGAGAAGTTCCAAGGCGCCGACGACACGCTCACGACCCGTATGAAGGCCGTGGGCGAGGTCATGGCCGTCGGCCGCACTTTCGAGGAGTCCCTCGGCAAGGCCCTGCGTTCCCTGGAGACGGGCCGCGCCGGCTTCGGGGCCGACGGGAAGGGGGAGGAGACGGCGTTGACCGACGAGGAACTCTTCGCCGCGCTCTCGCGCCCCACGGCCGAGCGCATCTTCTTGGCGGCCGAGGCCCTGCGCCGCGGCATGAGCGCGGAAGAGCTGCACGAGCGCACGGCTATCGACATGTTCTTCTGCAATCGCATGGCCGACATGGTCGCCGTGCAGGAGGCCCTGCGCGGGTGCGCCCTGGAGGATATGGACGCCGAGGCCTTCCAAGTAGCGAAGCGCTACGGGCTCTCCGACGCCGAGATCGCCGTGCTCACCGGCTCCGACGAGCGCACGGTGCGCGCCTGTCGCAAGATTCTTGGCGTGCGCACGGCCTTCAAGACCGTGGACACCTGCGCGGCGGAGTTCCCCACGAAGACCGCCTACCATTACAAGACCTACGACGCCGACGAGTCCGAAGTGGCGCGCAAGGAGCGCCCGCGCGCCCTCATCCTGGGCGCCGGCCCCAACCGCATCGGTCAGGGTATCGAGTTTGACTACTGCTGCGTGCACGCCAGCTACGCGCTGGCCGACGCCGGGTACGAGACCATCATGGTGAACTGCAACCCCGAGACGGTCTCCACCGACTACGACACCTCCGACATGCTGTTCTTCGAGCCGCTCACCTACGAGGACGTCATGGACGTCATCGACGCGACCGACCCCGACGGCGTGGTGGTCACCCTCGGCGGCCAGACGCCGCTGAAGCTGGCCCGCGCTTTGGAAGAGGCCGGAGTGCCCATCATGGGCACGAGCCCGGATGCCATCGATCTGGCCGAGGACCGCGACCGGTTCGCCGCACTGCTCGACTCGCTCGACATCGCCTACCCGCGCTCGGCCATGGCCTCGGGGCTGGAAGAGGCCCGCTCTGCTGCCCGCGAGATCGGCTATCCCTTGCTCGTGCGCCCCAGCTACGTGCTCGGCGGCCGGGGCATGGGCATCGTCTACGACGACGCGGGGCTCGCGCGCTACGTGGCCGAGGCGACCGCCGTTTCCCCGGACCACCCCGTGTATCTGGACAAGTTCCTGGAAGGCGCCGTGGAATGCGACCTGGACGCCCTGTGCGACGGCGAGGACGTGTACATCGGCGGCATCCTGGAGCACATCGAGATGGCCGGCATCCACTCGGGCGACTCGGCCTGCTGCCTGCCGCCCTTCTCGCTGTCGGCGAAGGTGCAGGACGAGATGGCGAGCGTCGCCCGCAAGATCGCCCTGGCCCTGGGCGTGCGCGGTCTGGTGAACATCCAGTTCGCCGTGAAGGACGGGGTCGTCTACGTCATCGAGGCCAACCCGCGGGCGAGCCGCACGGTGCCCTTCATCTCGAAGGCGACGGGCGTGCCCCTGGCAAAGCTCGCCAGCCGCATCATGGCGGGGGAGAAGCTGGCCGCGCTGAAGCTTCCCGAGCATTTCGCGAAGCCGGGCCGCTACTTCGTGAAGGAGGCCGTCATGCCCTTCGGCCGCTTCCCGGGGGCCGATGCGCTCTTGGGGCCGGAAATGCGCTCCACCGGCGAGGTCATGGGCATCGCGGAAAGTTTCCCGGCGGCCTATATGAAGACCCAGATGGCCATCGACTACGCCGAGCCTGAGGGCGGCATGGCCTTCATCTCCGTGAACGACCAGGACAAGCGCGCCGTGGCCTTCATCGCCCGGGAACTTGTGCGCCTCGGCTTCTCGCTTCTAGCTACCGAGGGCACCTCGGCCGTGCTGCGCGCCTCAGGCGTGCCCTGCGAGGTGACCGGCAAGATCCACGAGGGGAAAAGCTCGGTGGTGGACGCCATTGCCGCCGGGGAGATCTCGCTCATGATCAACACCCCGCTCGGCGTGGCCACCCGCGACGACGGCTACGAGCTGCGCCGCGCCGCCGTGCGCCACGGCATCACCTACGCCACCACCCTGGCCGCCGCCCAAGCCCTCATAGCCGGCATGCAGGCCGCCCGTGCCGGCGAGCTGGATGTGGCGCCTTTGCAAGAGCTGTAGTTCTAAGCTTATCGGAGGAGTAGCAAAGCAAGAGGCTGTTCCTCCATGCAAATCTCCTAGGATTTCTGCTCGTTGCGACGTAGCGAATTCGATAATCGATTTACCATGCGTTAGAATATCACCAAATGCACTTTTCCGCCGACGCGACAGGAGAGCCTATGACGCTTTGTAACGAGAACGCGCCCATTCTGGTGAACGAAGAGATGGGGTGCAACATCTGGCTCATGACCGTGCGCGCGCCGGAAATCGCGGCGACGGCGCGGCCGGGGCAGTTCGTGCACGTGAAGGTGCCGGGCATGGAGGCCCACATCCTGCGGCGCCCTTTCGGCGTGTACGCGGCCGATGCGGAGGCGGGCACGGTGGACATGATGTACCAGGTGCTCGGCTTCGGCACTGAACACATGACAGAGCTCGCGATCGGCGACACGGTGGAGATGATCGGCCCCATCGGTCGCGGCTGGCAGCCGCCCGAGGGCTGCAAGCGCGCGCTCATTGTGGCCGGCGGCGTGGGAAGCGCGCCGTTGTATCCCTTGGTCGAGGAGCTGACAGCGGCGGGCGTTGCCACCGACGCCATCCTCGGCGCCTCCACCATCGACGCGCTGGTGGCCCGCAAGCGCTACGGGGCCGTGCTCGGGTGCGAGCCGGCCTGTTCCACCGATGACGGCACCTACGGCCGCGCCGGCTTCTGTACGCCGCTCGTGGAAGAGGCCCTGGCGGCGGCCGCGGCGGAGGGCGCGCCCTACGACTACGTGGCCTGCTGCGGCCCGGAGCCCCTCATGAAGATCGTGGCCGGCATGGCGGATGCGGCCGGCGTGTTCTGCGAGGTGTCCATGGAAAGACGCATGGCCTGCGGCGTGGGGGCGTGCCTGTCCTGCGTGGTCGATACGGTGGACGGCAAACGCCGCGCCTGCGTGGACGGCCCGGTGTTTCCTGCGAGCGAGGTGGTGTGGTAATGCAGCGCAAACCGAAAGAGACGAGCGTCAACCTGTCCGTGAACCTCGGCGGCATGGCCATGAAGAACCCGGTCACCGTGGCTTCGGGCACCTTCGGAGCCGGCATGGAGTACCACGACTTCGTGGACGTGGCGGCCCTGGGCGCCGTCACCACCAAGGGGGTGTCGCTCAACGGCTGGGAGGGCAATGCGAGCCCCCGCATCGCCGAGACGGCCTCGGGCATGCTGAACTCCATCGGGCTTCAGAACCCCGGCGTAGCGCACCTGAAGGAGGTGGAGCTGCCGTGGCTCGCTTCCATCGGCGCCACGGCTATGGTGAACGTGTCGGGACACTCCTTCGACGAGTACGTGGCCGTCATCGAGGCGCTGGAGGAGGCGTCAGTGGCCGCCTACGAGGTGAACATCTCCTGCCCGAACGTGGACGCCGGCGGCATGACCATGGGCTGCCACGTGCCTTCCGTCGAGAAAGTCGTCTCCATGTGCCGGGCGGCCACCAAGCGCCCGCTCATCGTGAAGCTCACGCCGAACGTCACCGATATCACCGAGATCGCGAAGGCCGCCGAGGCCGCTGGAGCCGACGGCATCTCGCTCATCAACACGCTGCTCGGCATGGCCGTGGACGCCCGCACCCGCCGCCCGAAGCTGGCGCGCGTGGTGGGCGGCTACTCGGGGCCGGCCGTGAAGCCCGTGGCCCTGCGCATGGTGTGGCAGGTGGCTCAGGCCGTTTCCGTGCCGGTGCTCGGCATGGGCGGCGTAACCACCGGTGAGGACGCCGTGGAGTTCATGCTGGCCGGCGCTACCGCCGTGGCCGTGGGCACGGCGAACTTCGTCAATCCCACCGCCACGGTGGACGTCATTGACGGCATCATCGACTACTGCGAATCCCAGGGCGTCAAAGACGTCAACGAGCTGATAGGAGCCCTGCAATGCTAACCGCCTTCGATTCCGTTCCCGCTCGCGACCGCGTCATCGTGGCGCTCGACTGCGACGCTTGGGAGGCCATAGCCCTGGCCGACAAGCTGGAGGGGCATGCGAAGTGGCTCAAGATCGGCATGACGCTGTACTACGCGGAGGGCCCGGCCATCGTGAAGATGTTCAAGCGCCGCGGCTTCAACGTGTTCCTCGACCTGAAGTTCCACGATATCCCGCACCAGGTGCAGGGCGCGGCGCGCTCGGCGGCGGCCAGCGGGGCCGATATGCTCACCATGCACACCGTGGGCGGCACCGCCATGATGGAAGCGGGTCAGCGCGGCGCCGAGGAGGGCGCGGCGGAGTACGGCGGGGACGTGCCGGCGACCCTCGGCATCACGGTGCTCACCTCCATGAGCCCCGAGGCTCTTGCGGCCACGGGCGTCGCCCGGCCCCTGCCCGAGCAGGTGGCGGCCCTCGCGGCCCAGGCCAAGGAGGCGGGCATCTCCGGCGTGGTGGCCTCGCCCCAGGAGGCGGCTGCCTTGCGCGAGATCTTGGGGCCCGACGCCTTCATCGTCACTCCCGGCGTGCGCCCGGCCGGCGCCGCCCTGGGAGACCAGAGCCGCGTGGCGACGCCCGCCCAGGCCTTCGCGAACGGTGCCTCCCACATCGTGGTGGGCCGGCCCATCACCGAGGCGCCCGATCCCGTGGCGGCCTTCGAGGCCATCGCCGCGGAACTGGAGTAGCTCCAAAGCGTTTTATCCCTGAATAAGGCCCGTGTATAGCCGATAATTAGGAAAAAATGCCGCATTTATTGATTCCGAGTAAATTAGGTGTTGATTCCTCATCAATGCGTGGTACTATGCCCTCAGCCCGAACTGGAAGGAGAACAGAAATGGCAATTCCCCAACTCAGCCCCGAGGCCCGCGCTGAAGCGCTTGAAAAGGCAAAGGCCGCACGCATCAAGCGGGCGGAGGTACGAGAAGAGCTGAAGACGGGCAAGCTCACCGTCGCTCAGGTTCTCGATATGCGCGACGACCCTGTCGTGGGCCGTATGAAGATTTCCACGCTCATCGAGACGCTGCCAGGCTACGGCAAGGCCAAGGCCGAGCGCATCATGAGGGAGCTGCAGATCGCCGAGAGCCGCCGCATTCGCGGTATCGGCGAGCGTCAGCGCGAGGCTCTGCTTGCGCGCCTGTCCAAGTAGAACGTCAACGTCACAAAGGAATTCATGAGACACGGAAACCTCTTCGTCGTAAGCGGTCCGTCCGGGACCGGCAAGGGAACGCTCATCGCGCGTCTTCTCGAGGAAGTGCCCGACGCTTGGTTGTCCGTCTCCGCCACCACAAGGCGCCCTCGTCCCGGTGAGGAGGAGGGCGTCAGCTATTACTTCCTCACGAAGGAGGAGTTCTTGAGCCTGGCGGAGGAGGGCGGCTTTCTGGAATGGGCCGAGTACTCCGGCAACTGCTACGGCACTCCGCGCGCCTCGGTGGAGCGCGAGATGGCGGCGGGACGCCAGGTCATTCTCGAGATCGAGGTTCAAGGAGCGCTCCAGGTGCGCGAGAAGATGCCCGAGGCGCACCTCGTGTTCATCGAGCCTCCCTCGCTCGAGGAGCTGGAGCGGCGCCTGCGCGGGCGCGGCACCGAGACCGATGACGTGGTGGATATGCGCATGCGCACCGCTCTGGTGGAACTTTCCCAGAAAATGGAGTATGATTATCGGCTTGTGAACGACGATTTGGACGAGGCCACTCGCCAGCTCGTCGCTTACGTCAACGAAATCGCCGAGCAACAGTAAGAGGATATCCGCCCTATGAGCATTATCGAACCGAAGATCGACGTCCTGCTTGACCGCACCGACAACGACCGTTTCCTTCTGTGCGCGCTGGCTTCCAAGCGCGCCCACGACATCAACGACATGATGCGCGGCCAGCGCGATCGCGCCATCCAGCTGCAGACGGCCGTGGAAATCGCCCGCGCCGCCGACACGAAGCCCTTGTCCATGGCCTTCAACGAGATCGCCCGTGGCGAGGTGAGCTACGACCCCGAGTCGATCGACGTGAAAAACCACTAAATGGAAGAGTTCCAGAGAATCATTCTCGTGCACTATCACGAGATCGGGCTCAAGGGACGCAACCGCGGAGTATTCGAGAAGCGCCTTCAGAAGAACCTGGAGGCGCTTCTTGGCGCGTATCCCGTTGTCACCATCCACCGCATCTCCGGCCGCCTGCTCGTTTTTTTGCGGGAGGGAACCACGCTTGAGGTGGCCAACCAGTGCACCGATGCCATTCTGGGCGTGCCCGGCGTGGCCCGCGCATCCTGCGGCTTCAAGTGCGACCTGGACATCGAGGTCATGGGGCGCGCTGCCTGCATCGCCCTGGCCGAGGCGGAGCCCTTCTCCTCCTTCAAGGTGTCCGCGCGGCGCAACCACACGGTGTTCCCCATCGACTCCATGCAGATGAACCGAGACATCGGGGAGGTGCTCTGCGAGCGGTTCCCCGAGAAGCGGGTGCAGATGAAGGGCCAGGACGTCACCGTGGGCGTCGAGGCAGTGGAGGGCACCGCCTACGTGTACGCGCGATCCGTCCGCGGGATCGGCGGCCTACCCGTGGGATCCTCGGGGAAGGTGGTGTGCCTTCTGTCCTCGGGCATCGACTCGCCTGTGGCCACCTGGCGCATGGCCCGCCGCGGCGCCGTGCCCATCGGCGTCCATTTCTCGGGACGCCCCCAGACTTCCGATGCCTCGGAGTACCTGGTGGACGACATCGCGCACGTGCTCGAGCGCACCGGCTGCATCGGGCGCGTCTACGTGGTGCCCTTCGGCGACTACCAGCGCGAGATATCCCTCTCCTGTCCGCCGTCTCTGCGGGTCATCCTGTACCGGCGCCTCATGTTCCGCGTGGCCGAGGAGCTGGCGCGGCGGGAAGGGGCTGGCGCGCTGGTGACCGGGGAGAGCCTAGGGCAGGTGGCCTCGCAGACCTTGGACAACATCCGCGCCACGAACGACGCGGTGGAACTGCCGGTGCTGCGGCCGCTCATCGGCTCGGACAAGCTGGAGATCATCGAGGCGGCCCAGGAGCTGGGCACCTTCGAGATCTCGTCCATGGACGCTCCGGACTGCTGCACGCTGTTCATGCCGCGCAATCCCGAGACCCACGCGAAACTGGAGGCGGTGCGCGAGGCCGAGGCGGCTTTTCCGGTTGACGAGTGGGTGCGCGCCCTCGCCGATGCGGCCGAGCCCCACGACTACGCCTGCCCGGCCTACAAGCCGCCAAAGAAGCGCGAGTAGAGCCGTTCCCGTAAGCTCTTCAGCTGCAAATCCTTCGTAGGGGGCGACCTTGGTCGCCCCTTTTTGTCATGCGCGCCTTTCCCCCTTGCGAGGGCAGACCTCGGTCTGCCCCTGCGGATGGCGCCGAAGAGCGCGGAGGGGACGGAAGCGGGACGCGATGGGGGTCGGCGCGGGGAACGAATCGGGACATTCCCGCGTCATTTTTACGGTCGTGCGCGCGTATCCTCTTCCCAACTCGGGAGAAGGAGGAGCCATGGCCTTTCAAGACAGCGCGGAATCGCTCGCGGAGAAACTGCACCTGAGCCGCGTCCCCCGGCCCGTCTTCGCCGCCATCGCCCTTGTCCTGGCGCTCGTGGTCGCGCTCGCCGTTTTCGCCTTCGCGACGTCGCCCGGCAGTGGCTTCGAGGTGACGGCGGCGAGCGACGAGACGGCGGCGCGGTCGGCGGAAGATGCTGGAGAGGAGGAGGCGAGAGCCGATGGGGCGGGCGGCGGCAGCGACACCTCGCCGGCGCCGCCGGCCGCGGACGGGGAGGACGTGGTGCTCCCTGCGGGAGGCGATGCTACGGCGAGGCGCGTCTGCATCCATGTGGACGGCTGCGTGGCGGCGCCGGGCGTCTACTATTTGGAGGCGGGCAGTCGCGTCATAGACGCCGTGACGGCGGCAGGAGGAGCCACCGACGAGGCGCGGACCGACGCGGTGAACCTGGCCCAGGAGGTGCAGGACGGTCAGCAGATCGTCATCCCGTCGCGCGTCGACGATCAGGCGGCATCCTCGGGCGCGGCCGATCAGACGGCATCCTCCAGCTCGCAGGCTTCCGGCGGCCTGTCTCCTTCGGGAGACGACGGCCTCGTCAACATCAATACGGCCACGGCGGAGGAGCTTGAGACCCTGAAGGGCGTCGGGGCGGCAACGGCGGAGAAGATCATCGCTGATCGCGAGGCGAACGGGCCGTTTAAGTCCATCGACGATTTGACGCGGGTGTCCGGGATCGGCGAGAAGAAGCTTTCGGCCATGCGAGATCGGCTGTGCCTATGAGGGGCGAGACCGACAGCCGGCCGCCGCGCCCCTCCCTGCCGCCTTTGCTCGTGGCGGGGCTCGTTCTGTGGGCGACGACGGCGCTGCTCTGGCCGCCCTTGCGCCTTGTTCCTGCTCAAATTCTCCCTGTCGCGGGAACGACCGCCCTCGGCCTTGCGACACTGCTCGCCCCTCGCATCTTGCGAGGGGTCCGAGCCGGCGGTGTCCCGCTCGGGGTTCTGGCAGCGCTCGCCGTGCTGGCCTCCGTGGTTCTCTGCGCTTTCTGGGGCGGTGCCCTTCGCGGCTCCATGGCGCTCGCGGATGCCGAAGGGCGCAGTTTGGATTCGGCGGCCTGGCGCGTCGAGCTCACCGAGGATGCCCGTCGGGGGGACTTCGGCTGGCACGCCGAGGCTCGGCTCTCCTGCGAGGATGGTCGCACGCTGCGGGCGCGGCTCAACTTGCCCGAGGATGCGGCGCTGCTCCAAGGACAATCCCTGACGGTAGCCGGAGCGCTTCGTCCGCCCTCGGAGACTGCGGCGGAATACTATTGGGGCGCTGGGCTGGCGGCCTCTTTCACCGTGAGCGGAAGCGATTTCCCCTCAGAGGAGAGATCGCTTGACAGCACCCCTTTCGTCTCCCTGAGACAACGCGCCTTGGATCTCATCGACGCGCACGGGGGAGGCAACGCACCGCTTCTTCAGGCTCTTGTGTGCGGTTGGCGGCCGGCCATCGAGGAATCGGGGCTCTACGATTGCTTCAAGGCCGTGGGGCTGGCCCATCTCGTGGCGGTATCAGGGGCGCACCTCTCCATCGTGTCCCTGTTCGTAGCGGGAGGACTGAGGCTGCTGAGATGCGGACGCCGGGCAACTGCGCTGACGAGCGCCCTGTTCCTCATTGGCTATGTCGCCTTCACCGGGATGCCCGTCTCAGCGCTGCGGGCCGCGATCATGGCTGCGACGGGGTTGTTCTCCCTCTGGACCGATCGCCGCAATTCAGCCCTGAGCGCGCTGGGACTGTGCCTTTTGCTCTTCGTCGGGATCGACCCGTCTGCCGCACTCTCGGTCTCCTTGGCCCTATCGGCCGGATCTACCTTGGGGATCGTCCTGTTCGCCCCGCTGCTGTCCTCGGCCTTCGCAGGGCATCCGCATTTGAAGAGGGTCGTGGGCGACCCCATCGCTCTCACCGGCGCCTCAGCCTTGGCGACCCAGCCCTATGCGGCGGCGCTCTTCTCCCAGCTGCCGCTGCTGTCGCCGCTGGCCAATCTGGTCGCAAGTCCTCTGTTCGCCCTGGCATGCCTTGTCGGATTCGTCGCCGTGCTCGCCGCCTGCCTCGTTCCCGTCGCCGCGCCGTGGCTCATCGGCGTTGCCAGCACAGCCTGCGCGCCGCTGTCCCTCGTCGTGGATGCCCTCGCGTCGCTTTCGGGCACGTGCCTTCCCATCGACGCCGTCCCTTTGGCGGCCGCAGCACTCTCCTGCGGGCTCTGCCTCGCACTGTGGGCCTGGTGGCCGCGAGTGAGCATCAGGGGCCTGACGGCGGCGGTAACCGGCGCCGCCCTAATCCTCGGTCTGCTTCGTTTTCCCTTCGGCATGGCCTCCGACGCCATCGTCATGCTCGATGTGGGCCAAGGCGATGCCTTTATCGTGCGCAGCGGCGAAAACGTGCTGCTCATAGACACGGGCAACCAGGATGCCCTGTTGAAGGCCGCCTTGGCCCGCCAGCGGGTGGGGCGCCTCGACGCCGTGGCCGTCACCCACAGCGACGACGACCACTGCGGCTCGCTCCCGGTGCTCGGGGATGTGGCGCCGGCTGCGGCGCTCTTGGTGCCCGAGGGCCTTCCCGCTTGCGGTTGCCGGGCTTGCGCCGAGCTGATGGAGGCAGCGGAGGCGGAGGGACTGGCCGACGACCTCGTCGAGCTCTCCTTGGGTGACACGGTGCGCTGTGGCCGGTTCTCGCTGACGGTGCTGTGGCCGGAACGTTTGGCCGACGATGGAGGCAACGCCGACAGTCTCTGCCTGCTCGCCTTCTGGGACGGCGATGGCGACGGCGCGGCGGAGTGGACGGCCCTGTTTACGGGCGATGCCGAGGCCGAGCAGCTGGGTCAGCTGTCCGACAGGCTGCCAGCCGGCGGTGTGGACGTGCTGAAAGTGGGGCACCACGGCTCGAAAAAGAGCCTCGATGCCTCTTTGGCCGAGCGGCTCTCGCCCGCTGTGGCGCTCATCGGCGTCGGGGAGCACAACCGCTACGGGCATCCGTCCCGGGAGGTGCTCGACCTGCTGGACGCGTCGGGATGCGCCACCTACTGCAGCGACGAGGCGGGGGATGTGGTCGTGGCGTTTTCCGAAGATACGCTCACGGTTTCCGCGCAAAGGCAGGGGTAGTGCGGACGATGGGGTACAATGGGGTTATGAGCGACAGCCAACATACCGATCTCCTTCCCGCCTATTTGGCCGTGGGAGAGGACGCCCTCAAGCGCGAGGCGGTCATCGCCCGTCTCAAGGCGCGCCTGGGCACGATGGGCGATATGGCCTTCAACTCCGACGAGTTCGACGGGGAGTCGGCCGAGGGCGCCGCCATCGCCGCGGCCTGCAACACCATGCCCTTCGCCAGCCCCGTGCGCCTCGTCTACGTGCGCAACGTCGACAAGCTGAAAAAGGCCGACGCCGAGGAGCTCGTCAACTACCTGAAGGCTCCCAGCGCCACCACGGTGCTCGCCTGCGAGGCGGAGAAGCTCGCCCGGAACACGCGGCTGTACAAGGCCCTCGCCGCCGCGGGCCCCAAGGCCGTCATCGACTGCGCCCCGCCCAAGAGCTGGGAGCTGCCCAAGCGCGTCCGCGCCATGGCCTGCACCCACGGCATCACGCTTACCGAGGGGGCGGCCTCGGCTCTGGTGGAGCTCGTGGGTGAGAACACCGTGCACCTCGACAACGAGCTGAAGAAGATCGCCTTGGCCCACGGCACCGGCGAGGGGGTGGGGGAGCGCGAGGTGCGCGCGCTGGTAGCCCGCACTTCCGAGGTGAAGCCGTGGGATTTCACAGCCGCCTTCGCCGAGCGAAACCTCGGAAAGTGTCTCGCCCTCAGATCCAAGATGGAGAGCACCTCGCCCCATGTGCTCATAGCTCTGTGCACCACGCGGCTGCGCGAGCTCATGGCGGCCCAGTCCATGGCCCGTCGCGGCAACCCGCGCGGGCTGGCCAAGGCCCTCGGCGCGCCCGACTGGCGCGTGAAGAACCACGGCGCGTGGGCGCGCCAATGGCGTCCCGAGGAGCTGCGCCGAGCGCTCGCCTCTTCTCGCGACGCCGAGCAGGCCATGAAGAGCGGCAGCGATCCCGACGAGGTCTTCTACCGCTGGCTCGTGGAAACCCTCAAGCGCTAGCTAGCCGCCCCCGGCGCCAAGGCCAGGTTCTTGCGGTCGTAGGGCATGCGGAAGTAGTACTCATGCCCGCAGATTCCCTGCAGGATGCGGCCCTCGCGCACAAGGTAGATGAGATGCGCCAGCGTCTCGCCCATGGAGAAGTACTTCTGATCGAGCGGCCAGCTCTTCCAATCGGGGTAGCGCCACGTGGCATGCTGGGAAATCTGAACGATGTCGTCGTGACCGCCGGCCACCAGCTCGTAGATCTCCTCCAAGCGCTTGCGGTGGTGCTCGATGAGGAAGTCGACCCGCTCGCCCATGCCGGTGAAGGGCTTGCCGTGGGCCGGCAGCACCAGATCGACATCGTAGCCCCTCACTTTCTCAAGGCTATCCAGGAACTCCGCCAATGCGTTGTAGGCAGAAAACCACGACGATACCGACGGCGTGATGCGCTCCAAAACATGATCGCCGGACAGGAGGATCTTGTGGGCGGCCTCGTAGAGGCAGATGTGCCAGGGATCGTGGCCCGGCGTCTCGATCACCTCGAACTCGAACTCGCCGAGACTCAGGCGGTCGCCATCGGCCAGATACGTCATAATCGGGTAGGTGGAAAGCGGCAGAAGCTCCGCCGACACGTGCAAACGCGGCCCCTCCTCGCCGAAGGTCATGTCTTGCTGCTGCTCGGAAGTGGCCGCTTGAAGGAGCAGCGGACCATAGACGTTGCCCTCCATCTCCATGAGGTTCTTCACCTCTTGGAAGGAGTGCAGGTTCGCGAGCACCGGCATGCCCTCGCGCCAAATGCGGTCGAGGTTGCCCGTGTGGTCGGGATGCGAATGGGTGAGCACCACCTGCACCTTGTCCCAGGAGCGCCCGAGGGCGGCCAGGGCATCGCTTAGGGCCTGCTCGCAATCCGGATGGTTGAAGCCCACGTCCACGATGGTGGTGGTGCCGTCGTCGTCCAAAATGAAATAGGAGTTGAGGGCGTGCAGCGGGTTGTGGGGAAGGGGCACGCGCACCAGGTAGAGGTTGGGGTAGATGAGCACCGGCTTGCCGAATTCGGCGTTGCGGGCCGTCTCCGCCGCCAGCACCGCGCCCTCGTCGGGCGTGATGCGCCCCCGCTCGCGGGCTCCGACCGTCTCTGCCATGTTGGCTCCTTCCGCGCTGGGCCCTCATCGGGCGGTTTCGTGTCTCGTTTTCTATTGTAAATAAAGGGTTCGTTCCTGCAACGGAAAACCGCCGTCTTGTAGGCAGGTTGATCCCATGAAAAAGCGCCGCCCCAAACGGGACGGCGCTTCGGATCGCGAAGTCAGCGGAGCGCGCAGGCTACTCGGCGGCCTCCTCGGCCGGAGCCTCCTCAGCCTCGGCGGCAGCGGCCTCAGCCTCGGCCTTGGCGGCCTCCTCGGCCTCCTTGGCCTTGCGCTCGGCGGCCTTCTTCTCCTCCTTCAGCTGCTTCTCGCGGCGCTTCGCCTTCTCCTCGGAAGCGGCGGCCATGGCGGCCTTGCGGGCGGCCTTGGCCTCGGCCTTCTTGGAGCCGGTCTTCTGCGGCTTCGGCGCCGGCTTCTCGTAAGCGGCGATATCCTCGGCGGTCACCACGGTGTTGGCCAGGCGCATGATGCCGCTCTTGCGGTTGGCGGCCTGGTTCTTGTGGATGACGCCCTTGGAGGCGGCCTTGTCCATCAGACGGCAGGCCTCGCAGGCGAAGGCGTAGGCGTCCTTGCCGTTGCCCTCGGCCACGGCATCCTTGACGTGACGGACGGCGGTCTTCAGCTCGCTCTTGACGGCGCGGTTGCGCATACGACGCTTCTCGTTGGTGATGATGCGCTTCTTCTGGGACTTGATGTTAGCCATGAATGCTAGCCCTTTCTGGTTCGGTCGTTTCCCATCTTCGGTGGTATCCAACGACACGAACGCGCGGCGGTATACCCCGCTGCGGGCCATCGTGCGAATCGGAAAGCGGCGGGATTTCTCCGCTTCCTCAGCCCCGAGACCGAATGCCTCGGAAAGCCGCCAGCAATCGTAATCTTAAAGCGCAGCCACGTCTGCAGATTTGGCGGTGGAATCACCGCGTGCACGTATCGCTGGATACACAATGCGGTAGAATACCAAAGATTCCCGTGAGCGCGGCGAAGAAAGTGGTCTTGCGGCCCCGAATCTTCGCGAGACGCACACATTGGGAGGGGAGAGGGGCCTCGCGGGCCCGCTCGCCCGGTAAGACCGCCGCCGATAAGAAAGACATTATGACCCACGAGCTTTCCCATATCCGCAACTTCTCGATCATCGCGCACATCGACCACGGCAAGTCCACGCTCTCCGACCGCATCCTGGAGCTCACGGGCACGGTGGCCAAGCGCGACATGCAGGCCCAGCTACTCGACTCCATGGATATCGAGCGCGAGCGCGGCATCACCATCAAGAGCCAGGCCGTGCGCGTCAGCTACACCGCAGACGACGGCGAGACCTACCAGTTGAACCTCATCGACACGCCGGGCCACGTGGACTTCACCTACGAGGTCTCCCGCAGCTTGGCCGCCTGCGACGGAGCCGTGCTCGTGGTGGACGCCACCCAAGGCGTGGAAGCGCAGACGGTGGCCAATGCGATGCTCGCCATGAACGCCGATTTGGAGATCATCCCGCTCATCAACAAGATCGACCTGCCGGCCGCGGAGCCCGAGCGCGTGAAGGCCGAGATCGAGGACGGCCTGGCCATTCCCGCCGACGACGCGGTGCTCGCCTCGGGCAAGACCGGCGAGGGCGTCCACGATCTTCTGGAAGCCGTGGTCTACAACATCCCTGCCCCCACGGGCAACGGGGAGGCGCCCCTGCGCGCGCTCATCTTCGACAGCTACTTCGACGCCTACCGCGGCGTGGTGGCCCTCATCCGTGTGGTCGACGGGCACATCAAGAAGGGCGACAAGATCCGCATGATGGCCACGGGCACGGAAACGCTCGTGGAAGAGGTTGGCGCGCGGCACCCCCAGGAGGTGCCCGAGGAGGCGCTTTATGTGGGCGAGGTGGGCTACCTCGTCACGGGCCTCAAGGACGTGAGCCAGGTGAAGGTGGGCGACACCATCACCGTGGCCGACGGCGGCGTGAACAAGCCGCTTCCCGGCTACCGTGAGGCGAAGCCCATGGTGTTCACAGGTCTCTTTCCCATCGACGGCGACCAGTACGAGCCCTTGAAGGAGGCGCTGGAGAAGCTGTCGCTGAACGACCCGGCGCTCGTGTGGGAGCCCGAGACCTCCCACGCCCTCGGCTTCGGCTTCCGCGTGGGCTTTCTGGGCCTTCTGCACATGGAGGTCATCAAGGAGCGGTTGGAGCGCGAGTTCGGGCTGGACCTTCTGGCCACGGCGCCCTCGGTGGAGTACCACGTGTACCTCAAGGGCGGCGAGATGGTGTCGCTCCACTCGCCCCAGGAGATGCCCGACCCCGGCTCCATCGATCACGTGGAAGAGCCCTATCTGAAGGCGAAGATCCTCATCCCGCCCGACTACGTGGGCGCTGTGATGGATCTGGCCGTGGGCCGCCGCGGCAACTTCGTCACCATGAACTACCTCTCCCAGACCACCGTCGAGATGCTCTGGGAGATCCCGCTGTCCGAGCTCATCCTGGACTTCTTCGACAAGCTGAAGTCGAACACGAAGGGCTACGCGTCCCTCGACTACGAGATGGACGGCTACAAGCCCTCGCAGCTCGTGAAGTTGGACATCCTGCTGTCGGGCAAGCCCATCGACGCCCTGTCGTTCATCGTGCACAAGGACAAGGCCTACGACCGCGGGCGCGTGCTCTGCGACAAGCTGAAGGAGATCATCCCGCGCCAGATGTTCGAAGTGCCCATCCAGGCGGCCATCGGAGGTAGGGTGCTCGCGCGCCAGACCGTGAAGGCCAAGCGCAAGGACGTGCTCGCCAAGTGCTACGGCGGCGACATCACCCGCAAGCGCAAGCTTCTGGAGAAGCAGAAGGCCGGCAAGAAGCGCATGAAGGCCATCGGCAACGTGGAAGTGCCCCAGGAGGCCTTCATGGCCATTTTGAAGGTGGACGAGTAGGGAAAAGCCTATCCCTCCAGCAGGTCCTCGCGGACGACGTTGGTCATCACCTTGGGCTCAAGCTCGGGCGGGTTGATGCCGGCGGCGCGGCCCGCTTCGATGCACTTGAGCATCCAGGCCATGTTGCGGCCGAGCACGCGCATGGTGTGCAGGCCCTCGCCGTCGCCCTGCGCCTCGCCGGGGTTGCGCCCGTAGGCAATGTTCCAGTAGGAGCTGGACACAATGGGCTGGCAGTTGATCTGGAAGTACTTGTTGATCTGGTCGGCCGCCTCGATGGCCCCGGCCCGGCGCGCCACAGCGACGCCGGCGGCCGGCTTCATGCGGAAGTTCGTGCCGCCGGCGTAGAACATGCGGTCCATGAGCGCCCGCAGCGATCCGGCCATACCGGCGTAGTACACCGGCGACCCCACGATGAAGCCATCGCACTCGACGGCCTTCGCGATGAGCTCGTTGCAGCAGTCCTCGGCGAACACGCAACGCTTATCGCCAGTCTTGCCGCAAATGCCGCAGGCGATGCACCCGCGGATCTCCTTGTTGCCGATCCAGACAAGCTCGGTCTGAACGCCCTCGGCCTCAAGAGCAGCGGCCGCTTCCTCCAGCGCCCGGTTCGTGTTGCCCTTCCAGCGCGGGCTCCCGTTGATGAGCAGTACCTTCACGATCGTCTCCTCTTCTTGTGATCTTGCCGCGACCGCGGCGCGCATCCATTAAACTATGCTCATTCTACACCGTTAAACGCAGCAGTCGAAAGAAGCACCGATGGCCAAGGAACAAGAAGACTACGACTGGATCAACGACCCCTTCGACGAGAAGAAGATCGCCGAGGAGCGGGAGCACATGGGCATGAGCGGCACGTCCAAGACCTTCGTGGGCGTCGGGTGCCTTCTGTTCGTGCTGGGCTTCATCGTGCTCATCGGGCTTTTGCTGTTCGGGATTCTTTAGTCGTGGAAGGGCTCTTCGGGAAATACCGGGTGCTGCTCGCGCCCATGGCCGGCGTGTCCGACATCGCCTTCCGCACCTTGTGCCGCGAGGCCGGGGCGGATATGGCCTTTACGGAGATGGTCTCGGCCAAGGGGCTCTCCTTCGCCAACGAGAAGACGCGCCACTTGCTGGCCCTGGCCGACGGCGAGTCCCAGGTGGCCGTGCAGCTGTTCGGCCACGAGCCGGACGTCATGGCCTCCCAGGCCGCCTGGATCGAGCAGGAGATGGGGGAGAGTCTGGCCTACCTGGACATCAACATGGGCTGCCCCGCCCGCAAGATCGTGTCGAAGGGGGACGGCTCGGCGCTCATGAAGGAGCCCGCGCTGGCCGCTTCCATCGTGCGGGCCGTGAAGGGCGTCGTGGAGCACCCCGTCACGGTGAAGTTCCGCCGGGGCTGGGCGGAAGACGACGAGACGGCGCCGACCTTCGCGCGCCGTATGGAGGAGGCCGGGGCCGACGGGGTCACGGTGCACGGGCGGTTCGCCGAGCAGCTGTACCGGGGGAGTGCCGACTGGGGCGTCATCGCTCGCGTGCGCGAGGCGGTGTCCGTGCCCGTCGTGGGCAACGGCGACATCCGCAGCGGAGCCGACGCCATGCGCATGGCGGTCGAGACCGGCTGCGACGCGGTGATGATCGCCCGGGGCACCGAGGGCAACCCATGGCTGTTCTCCCAGGTTCAGGCCGCTCTTGCCGGCGAACCCGAACCTGCGCCGCCCACGGTTGAGGAACGCATTGCCATGGCGCGCCGCCATGCAGAGCTGCTCACCCATCGCGAGGGGCGCAACATCGTGCGCATGCGCAAGCACGCCATGTGGTACATGGCGGGTCTCCCCGGCGCCGCCCAAGCCCGCGGCCGCATCAACTACTGCACGACGCTTTCGGACTTCGACGCGGTGTTCGACGAGCTTCTGGAGATTGCCCGGGAGCGTTCGTGATTTGTCCGTCTCGCGCCAATATCGCTCCGATTTCCTGCTGTCCATCTCGCATCAGGGTTGTCCGTCCGACGCTAGGAGGCATTGCAATTCGCTCAGACAGTCTTCGCCGGTATCGAAGGCGACAGGGTTCAATTTCCCGCATATCGCCGCGCCTTCGACACCGTCTGCGGAACTCGCTCGGTTGCAACGCCTCCTATCGTCGGACTACCCAGCCGGAAAGAGAGGTCTGTCGTGGCTTATGACCCTTATAAAGCACTGTACCTGCATATTCCGTTCTGCGTGAAGCGGTGCGGGTACTGCGATTTCGCCACTTCGGCGGTAGAACGGGACTCGCCGATTATTGACGAGTACGTGGAATCGCTCGTGATGGATATTCGCCGAGCCTCGAGGGAGGGGAAGCTCGGAGCCATTGAGACGGTGTATCTGGGCGGGGGGACGCCGAGCTATATCGGCATGAGACGACTTTCGATGCTTCTTTATGCGCTGTCGATGTCGATGCATCTCGAACCCGAGGTCGAGTGCACGATGGAGGCGAACCCCGAAAGTCTTACGGCGCCCATGGTGCGGGATATCTGGGCGCTCGGGGTGAACCGGCTCTCCCTTGGCGTGCAGTCCTTCGACGACGAGGTGCTGCGCATCCTGGGCCGCGCCCACGACGCCGAGGCTGCCCGGGCGGCGGTGCGCGCGGCCCAGGAGCGCTTCGAGAACGTATCGGTGGATCTGATGTGCGGCATCCCGGGTCAGAGCGAGGAGTCCTTCGCGGAAAGCGTGCGGGAGGCGGTGGCGCTCGGCGCGAACCATGTGTCGGTGTACCCGCTGACCATCGAACCCCATACGCCCTTCGATGCCGCCATTATGCGGGGCGAGATGCTCGAGCCCGACGAGGATGCGGAAGCGGCGGCCATGGAGGAGGCTCAGCGCATCCTGGAGGACGCGGGCTTTCACCGCTACGAGGTGGCAAGCTACGCGAGGCCCGGGTTCGAGAGCCGCCACAACACGGCCTACTGGACGGGCAAGCCCTACCTGGGGCTGGGGCGCTCGGCCGTCACCATGACCCAGAACGCCGAGCGTCGCATGCGGGTGCAGGACGGACAGGTGGTGGATGATCTGGACGCGCGGCAGATGGCCGCCGAGGACCTCATGCTGGGCATGCGCATGGCCCGCGGCGTCTCCGACGAGCAAATGGAGCAGGCGGCAGCTGTCATCGATGGGACTGCAGTCGGTCGGAAAGGGGGGAAGGCGAGCTTGGAAGAGGTGGCGGACAGGTCCGCAGAAGAGGCCGGCTCGGTGCACGCTGCCTTCGACGAGCTGGCCGTCCTCGGCCTGGCCGAGCACCGCGAGGGCCGTTGGCGTCCCACCGACGCCGGCTGGCTCTGCGGCAACGAGCTCTACGGCCGCCTGCTCGACCTCGCCCCGTAGCCTGCCGGTGCCTTCCACCTTTGCTTGTGTGTCGCTTGCGTCGAGATGGGGGCTTTCGTTAGCACTCTCGTGCCGAGGTTGCTAAAATAGCGTCAACAACGGAAGCCCGCGCTTGGCGCGGGGGTGATGCGGGAAGGTGAGAGGAGCGGATATGCTGTCGGAGCGACGCCAAAGGGTGCTGCGCGCGCTGATCGAGGACTACATCGAGTACGCGCTGCCCGTGGGCTCGCGTACCCTGACCGAGCGGCACCGCCTGGGCGTGAGCCCCGCCACGGTACGCAACGACCTCTCTGCTCTGGAAGACGCCGGCTTCATCCAGCAGCCACACACCTCTGCCGGGCGCGTGCCCACCGACGCCGGCTACCGCACCTTCGTCGACGAGCTGCTCTCGTCGGGATTGGCCGAGGAGGAGCGCCCGCACCAGGCCATGGTTGACGAGCTGCGCGCCTCGGCCTCGGAGCTGGACGCGCTCATGGAACGCACCTCGGCGGCCCTCGCGCGGCTCACCAACTGCCTGTCCATTGTCATGGCGCCCTCGGTGCTCGCGGGCCGCATTCGTCAGATCACGCTGGTGTCGCTTTCGCCCTGGCAGGCCATCGTCATCGTGGTGGCCGAGGACGGCCAGGTGGTCAACCGCACGGTCACCTTCGCCGACGAGGTCTCCGCCGACGAGCTGGCAGGTGCCCAGAACCTGCTGAACCGGGTGCTCGCCGGGCACTCGGCCCGCGACGTGCGCCGCTCCATGGACGCCGGCACCGTAGAGGCCCTCAGCGACCCGCTCGTGCAGCTCATCATCGACGAGGTCATAGAATGCTTGGGCGAGTCCGAAAGCGCTCGTGCCCACAGCCTCGGTGTCTCGGCGCTTCTGCGCCAGCCGGAGTTCAGCGATTCGAAGGCCCTGCTGCCGGTCATAGAAGTGCTGGAGGACGACCGCGTGCTGCTGAACACCTTCGACGAGGCCGCCGCGGAAGGGGGGCCGGTCATGGTGCGCATCGGGCACGAGAACCCCGCCTCGGAGCTCGCCGGTGTCTCTATCGTGGCCTGCCCCTATGGGCGCGGCGAGTCCGAGGGCGTCGTCGCCGTCATCGGCCCCACCCGCATGAACTACGAGCGCGCCATCCGCGCCGTCCGCGCCGCCCAGTGCGCGCTGCACGGCGAGTAGACGTGCGTTACCCAAGAATACGGAAGAGCGAACGAAGAAAGGCAAGATTCACCTATCATGGCCGCAACTAAGGACCTCTACGAAATCCTCGGCGTCTCCCGCGACGCCTCCGAAGCCGAGATCAAGAAAGCATTTCGCCATAGGGCGCGGGAGCTGCACCCGGACGTGAACAAGGCACCGGATGCCGAAGACCAGTTCAAGGAGCTGAACGAGGCCTACGACGTGCTGTCCGACCCCCAGAAGAAGGCCCAGTACGACCGCTTTGGCACGATTCCCGGCGCGGCGAGTGGCGGCGGCCCCTACGGCGGCGTCGGCATCGATTTCGAGGACCTGTTCGGTGGCGGCTTCGGCGGCATGGGCGACATCTTTTCCACCTTCTTCGGCGGCGCGGCCGCAGGCGGCCGCCAGGTGCGCAAGGACGGCCGCGACATGGGCGTGGGCATCCGCATCACGCTGAAAGAGGCGGCGACCGGCGAGAAGAAGGAGATCGTTTACGACCGCCTGGCGCCGTGTCCCGATTGCGACGGCACGGGCCTGGGCGAGGACGGCAAGGAAGTGACCTGCGAGGAATGTCACGGTACCGGGCGCGTCGTCACCGTGCAGCACACCTTCTTGGGCGACATGCAATCGGCGAGCACCTGCCCCGCCTGCCACGGCACCGGCACGGTCATCGATAACCCGTGTCCCGAGTGCGAGGGCCAGGGCCGCGTGCCCGACCGCCAGCGCGTCTCGGTGGAGATCCCCAAGGGCATTCGCGACGGCCAGCAGCTGCGCATCCACGGCTTCGGCGAAGCGGGCATGCAGGGTGCGCCGGCCGGCGACCTCATCGTCACCGTGCGCATCGCCCCCGACGAGTTCTTCGAGCGCGACGGCGACAACCTGCACTGCAAGCTCGTGGTTCCCATGGTGCAGGCGGCGCTCGGCGCCGACATCGAGATCGACGGCATCTACGAGGACGAGAAGGTCACGGTCGCCATCCCCGAGGGCTGCCAGAACGACCAGATCGTGCGCGTGAAGGGCTTCGGCATGCCGCGCCTGAAAAGCGACGCTCGCGGCGATTTGTTCGCGCACATCGCCGTGGAAGTGCCGAAGAAGCTCTCCAAGCGCGAGCGCGAGCTTTTGGAGGAGCTGGCCGAGGAGATGGGCGAGGACGTGAACGAGGAGAAGCGCTCGCCCTTGCAGAAGCTCCGCGACATTTTCGAGTAGGACTACTGATCATGTCGTTGCCGCGCTTCTTTCTGGAAAACCAAGTGCTCGCTGCCGAGACGGAGGCGGTGTTCCCGCTGCGCCTGGCACCCGACGACGCGAAGCACGCGCGGGTGCTTCGGCTGACGACGGGGGAGCACATCGCCGTGATCGACACCGACCAGGATTACTTCGAATGCGAGATCGTCGATTTTGCGGACGAGCTGCCCCTCGTTTCTATTGCGCGCCATGAAGACGCGAGCGAGGCCGGCCCGCAGGTGATTCTGCTGCAGGGCCTGGCCAAGGGCGACAAGATGGAGACCGTCATCCGCCACGCCACCGAAGTAGGCGTGGCGGCCTTCGTCCCCCTTACCTGCGCCCGCTCCATCGTGAAGCTGGACGGCAAGAAGGCGGCTGCGAAGACGGAGCGGTGGCGGGCCATCGCCAAAAACGCAGCCATGCAATCGGGACAGGCCCGGGTGCCGGAGGTCGCCGAGCCCGTCTCCGTGCGCGAGGCGGCCGCGATGCTCGGCCAGGCGACGGCCGTGCTCGTGTGCTGGGAAGAGGCGCCCGAGACAGCGAGTCTGCGTGAGGCCGTGCACGATGCGCTCCTTGCGACGTGCACGCCGGCCGCCGACGCCCGCATCGCCGTGGTCGTGGGCCCCGAGGGCGGCCTCGCCGAGGAGGAGGTGCGCTGCTTTCTCGGCTGCAACGCCCGCGCGCGCCTCGTGACCCTGGGCCCGTCCATCCTGCGCACCGAGACCGCCGGCATCGTGGCCCCGGCGCTGGTGCTCTACGAGCTGGGCGGCATGGGGAATCGGCCCTCTCCCACTTACGAGGGCAACCGTGGGTAGGGCCCTCTTCGGCTACACGGTCGTGAACTTGGGCTGCAAGGTGAACCGCGTGGAGGCCGACGGTTTCGAGCGGCTGCTCGCGGAACGCGGGGGAGTGCCTGTTGGAGAGGCGGCGGCCGATCTCATCGTCGTGAACACCTGCACGGTCACCGGCGAGGCCGAGAAGAAGACCCGCAAGGCCGTGCGCCATGCCCTGTCGACCAACGACGGCGCACGCGTCGTCGTCACGGGATGCGCGAGCGAGCTCTCGTCGGAGACCTTCGCCGCTATGGGTGATCGCGTCGTTGTCGTACCCAAGGCAGGCGCGGATCTCTATCTCAGCGAGTTGGAAATGAGCGGCGCAGCTCCTTGCGAAACGTCTGAATCTTTCTCGGCATCGCCCGCCGATGGCCGCACGCGCATCGGCATCAAAGTACAGGACGGCTGCGACAACGCCTGCACCTACTGCATCGTGCACGTGGCCCGCGGCCGCGCGACGAGCCGACCGGCCGGCGAGGTGGTGGCCGAGGCGGTGGCCCTCGCTGAATCCGGCGTCCGCGAGGTCGTGCTCACCGGCATCAATCTGGGCTCTTACGACGACGGCGGGACGGATCTGACCGACCTATGTCGCCGCCTTCTAACGGCCACCGCCGATCTGTACGGCGCGGGCGAGCCTCCCTGCCGCTTCCGCATCGGCTCCATCGAGCCTATGGACGTGACCGGCGAGTTCGTCTCTCTCCTCGCCGAGGCCGAGGGCCGCATCTGCCGCCATCTTCATCTGCCCTTGCAGTCCGGCTCGTCCCGGGTGCTGCGCGAGATGGCGCGCCCCTACGACGCCCACGAGTTCCGCCAGCTGGCCGACTTCCTGCGGGCGAGCGTCCCCTCCATCGCGCTGACCACCGACATCATCGTGGGCTTCCCCGGCGAGACCGATGAGGACTTCGAGGACACCTGCGCGCTCGCTCGCCACGTCGGCTTCTCGAAGATCCACGTGTTTCCCTACTCCAAGCGAGAGGGAACGCCCGCGGCCGCCCGTGCAGACCAAGTGCCGCCCGAGGCGAAGGCCGCCCGCGCCGCCCGCCTGCGCGCGCTTTCCGACGAGTTCGCCGCCGCCGACCGTGCCTCTCGCGTCGGCACCATCGAGCTGGCCCTCGTGGAAACCCCCGAGACGGCCACCACCGAGAGCTACCACGAAGTGCCTGCCCCCGCAGATGCGGAGATCGGCTCTCTCATCCCCGTGAAAATAGGATAGCCGCGCGGCAGAAGCGCCTCTCCCGCTTGAAACGCGCTCCGGATTAAGGCTCGCGCCGCCCGAGCGACCTTTTTCGGTCGAGTGCCGATGGGGTTTGGCTGCGACATCGATGGGAGTTTTGGAGCAGGCGCACAACACAGCGCGCAACATAGGGTACAATAGCGAGCATGACTGATTTGATGCAGACAACGCTCACGGCGCCCGGCGGGGTGGACATGGCCCTCGTCGTCGGCGCCTCCGACGAGATCCTCCACGTGCTGGAGGAGTCCTTCGACGCTCGGCTCACCGTGCGGGGCAATCGCATCGTCATCGAAGGGAACGCCGTGGAGGTGCAGCAGCTCACCGCGCTGTTCGCCGACCTGTTCAAAACGGTGGAGGAAGGGCAGGCCCCCGACACCGACTCGGTGCGCCGTTCCGTCGAGCTGCTCCGCCAGGCGGAGTTCGCCCCCACCGCCCTGCGCGACGATGTGCTGCTCACCTACCGGGGCCGGGCCATTCGACCGAAGACCGCCGGCCAGAAGCACTACGTCGACGCCATCCGCGACAACACGGTCACTTTCGCCATAGGGCCGGCCGGCACGGGCAAGACCTACCTGGCCATGGCCATGGCGGTGGCGGCCTTGAAGCGCAAGGAAGTCGGCCGCATCGTGCTGTCGCGGCCCATCGTGGAGGCCGGCGAGAACCTCGGCTTTCTGCCGGGCACCCTCTTCGAGAAGGTGGATCCCTACATCCGACCGCTCTACGATGCGCTGTACTCCATGTTCGATCAGGAGCGAGCGAATGCCCTCATCGAGAACGGCACCATCGAGATCGCCCCTCTCGCCTTCATGCGCGGGCGCACCTTAAATGACGCCTTCATTATCTTGGACGAAGCCCAGAACACCACGCCCGAGCAGATGAAGATGGCACTGACGCGCTTGGGGTTCGGTTCGAAAATCGTCGTCACCGGCGACATCTCTCAAATCGATCTGCCCCGCGGGGAGAGCGGCCTTGTGCAAGTGCGCTCCGTCCTCGAGGGCATCGACGACATCGCGTTCTGCGATCTTTCCGGCAAAGACGTCGTGCGCCACTCTTTGGTGGCGACCATCGTGGCCGCCTACGAGCGCGCGGCGGGAAAGGCAAGATAGCCCATGGAAATCCTCATCACCTACGGACATCGCGAGGAAGACCTCGCCTCCCTTCCCATTCGCGACCTGGCCCTGTTCGTGCTCGAGCGCGAGGGGAAGCCCATCAACACGGAGGTCTCCATCAGCTTTGTGGACGATACGGCCATGGCCGAGCTGAACGAGCGCTTCCGCGGTATGGAAGGACCCACCGACGTGCTCTCCTTCGAATGCGACAACATCGACGACGACATCACCGCCGCCGACGGGCCGAGCTGCCCGGTCTACGAACTGGGCGACATCATCGTCGCGCCCGACGTCGCGGCGCGTCAGAGCACCGAGTTCGGCAACTCCTTCGAGCAGGAAGTGTCGCTGCTCATCGTTCACGGGCTTCTGCACCTGTGCGGCTACGATCACATCGTGGACGAGGAGGCCGAGGTCATGGAGGCCCGCGAGCGCGAGCTGCTCACGGCCTGGACCGAGCGCGACCTGCCCGCTGTCTCCGAGAACCGCTGAGCGCTTGAGAGGCAGCCCGTTGGCCGGCGACGATAAGATGAGGCCGCTCGTGCGCAGAGCGGGGGAGAGCCGCCGGTGCGGGGAGGGGCGCTTCCCGCTCGTGTGCGCCTTTCGCTGCGCGGCCGCCGGCGTCGCCTACGCCTTTCGCTCTCAACGCAACCTGAAGATCCAGGTGATCCTAGGGCTTGCCGCCGTCGCGGCCGGATTCGCCCTGGGCATCAGCCGCGTCGATTGGCTCGCCATCGTGCTCTGCATCATCGTCGTGTCCGTGGCGGAGGTGGTGAACACCGCCATCGAGTCGGCGGTCGATCTCGCCTCGCCCGAGTGGCACGAGCTGGCCCGCGCGGCCAAGGACGCGGCGGCCGGCGCCGTGCTTTTGGCCTCAGCGGGCTCGGTAATTGTCGGGCTCATCGTCTTCGCACCCTACGCGCTCGACCTTCTCTAACGCACGACGCCCCACCTCTTCGAAAGGAACTTCATGGATCTCGACGCCTACTTCGCTGAAAACCCCATGGGGGGCTCATTTCCCACCAATCCCGACTTCAAGAGCGGGTTCGTGACGCTGGTCGGGCGCCCCAACGCCGGGAAGTCGACGCTTCTGAACGCCATCATGGGCAAGAAGATCGCCATCACCTCGAACACGGCCCAGACGACGCGCCACCGTTTCCGCGCCGTGCACACCACCGATGACATGCAGATGATCATTGTGGACACTCCCGGTCTGCACAAGCCCCAGGACGCCCTCGGCGAGGAGCTGAACACGAGCGCGATCAAGGCTTTGGAGGACGTGGACGTCGTGGCCATGCTCATCGACGCATCGAAGCCCATCGGACGGGGCGACGAGTGGGTGGCCGCCCAGGTGCGCGCCGCGAAGGGCTCGGCGAAGATCTGCGTGCTTTCCAAGACCGACCTGGCGAGCGATGCCGAGATCAGCGCCCAGCGCGAGGCGGCCGAGAAGCTCTGCGACTGGGACGCCATGGTGGCGCTGTCGGCCGAGACGGGCCGCAACGTGGACGCCTTCGTGGAGGAGGTGCAGTTTCTTCTGCCCGAGGGCCCGGCGTGGTTCCCCGCCGACATGGAGACCGACCAGCCGCTGGAGGTCATGGTGGCGGAATTCATCCGCGAGAAGATCCTGCGCAACTTCTTCGACGAGGTGCCCCATGCCATCGGGGTCGCCGTGGAGGAGATGGAATTCGAGAAGCCGAACCTCTACCGCATCTACGCGGTCATCTATGTGGAGCGCGACAGCCAGAAGGGCATCATCATCGGCAAGCGCGGGGCAGCCATCAAGCGCATCGGCACCGAGGCCCGCAAGGACTTGGAGCTGCTGCTGGGGGCGAAGGTGTTTTTGGATCTGTCGGTGAAGGTACGCAAGAACTGGCGCCGAGACGCCAACCAGATCCGAAGATTCGGCTACGGGGAAGGGGCCTAGGCGCCTGTCGGACCCTCGCTGACTTCCTTGGGCGAACCAGTAACTTTGTTGTTGCTGGATATGGGGGCTATATTCAGAATAATCGGGTACAATTTTCCTTATCTGTGCAATCAATGAGGAGAACGTCGATGAAATGCCCTCACTGCTCATTCGATAATCGTGACGACGCCGCGTTCTGCGAGAACTGCGGCGAAGTGTTCGTGGCCGCCTCGGCGAAAGTGTCGGTGCCTCCCGTGGTGGAGGTGCCCCCGGTCGTGCGCGTGCCCGACGTCGCCCCGGCGCCTTCCAAACCGGCGCCGCGGGCCTCGGTGGCCGATCTGGTCGATCCAGTGCCCGACGGCCCCGATGTCCCCGACCTGTCCGGCTTCGAGCGGCTGGTCGACTCAAGTTACGTTCCGCCGGCGGCCACTCAGGCCGGTGACACGGCCGAGATCCCGCGCATCAACGAGGAGTACGTGCCACGCGCCCGCAGCTACGCCATGGGACCGACGGAGAAGGAGCTGCGGCGCCGCGACCGCCAACAGAAGAAGCTCGCGAAGAAGTTTTCGAAGATGCAGGAGAAGGAGGAGGCCCGCAAGGCCAAGGAGCTCCTGCGGGCCGAGAAGGAGCGCCTGCGCGCCGAAACGGCTGCGGAGAAGGAGCGTTTGCGCGCCGCCGAGGCCGAGGCCCGCGAGCAGCGGCGGATAGCCGAGGAGGAGGCCCGCGAGGCCCGGCGCGCTGCCGAGGCTGCCGAGCGGGAAGAACGCGAGCGGCTTGAGCAAGAGCGGGTGGCTGCCGCGACAGCAGCTGCGGCCGTGGCAGCCGAGACTGCCGAGATGGAAGAAACGCCTGAATTCACGACGCCCGGCGAGGATGCCCCTGTTGCTGAGAACGAGGCCTCCAAGGCTGGCGATGCGTCCGGTGTCGCCTTCGGTGCGATTCCTGGCGCCGTCGCCGGCTTCGCAGCTGCAGACGCAACCGCCAAGGACGACGATCTCGACGAGGTGCTGTCCAGCGGGGACGAGGTAGTGAGCCTGTTCGAGCGGTCGGGCAAGCGTCCGGCGCGCATGGGCTCCCATGCGGCGCGGCCCTCCGTGAATCGTCAGGGCCGCGGTCGCTCCCGTAAGACCCAGGATGAGGCGGGGGCGACTCTGGAGACCCCGGTGGTGCAAGAGGCACCGCAAGCGTCGCCCAATGAGTCGGCCGACGCTTGCGCCGCCGAGGAAACGGCTCTCATGGAGGCCGCCTCCGCCATTGTCGTCGCCGACCAGGCGGCAGTCACGACTGCCGAGGCCGAGGAAGCGCTCACGCCCCGGGCCACCGGCGAGCTGGCCTTCCCCTCGACCATCGAGGAGGAAACCCCTGAGCTGGAATCTTCCATAGGTTTCTCGGCGCCCGAAGAGGCCGCGCCGGTTCGCGATGGCGCCGATGGGGAGGCTCCCTTCCCAGGGCCCTCCGCACGGCCCCCGCGCGCCAAGGGCCCGATCATCGCCGCCGCATGCATCGCCCTGGCCGTGGTGCTGGCGGCCGTAGCGGGTGGTACCTATATGGCCGAGCTGTGGGGCGGCAAGACCATCCCCGAGGTAGTGGGCCTCTCCCAGCCCGAGGCGGTCGACGCCTTGGCAGCCAAGGGGTTCGTTGCGCAGGCCGTCGAAGTGAAGTCCGACGATCCCCAGGACACGGTGCTCTCGAGCGATCCCGAGCAGGGGCATCGCGCGGAAGAGGGCAGCACCGTGACGCTCTCCGTGGCCGTACCGCGCATCGTGCCGGCCATCGTGGGCGCCACCAGCGAAGAGGCCGCCCAGGCTCTGGAGGCCGAAGGGTTCACGGCGGTCACCTACACCGAGGAGAAGTCGAACGAGGCCGCGGGCACCGTGCTGGCCGTGAGCCCGGAAGCGGGCACGGAGGCGAAATCCGGCGACGCTATCACCGTCACCGTGGCCGTTCCCTACACCGTACCCGATGTGGAGGGCATGTCCGAAGCCGACGCCAAGGCCGCGCTTCAAGCCGAGGGCTACGAGGTGACGAGCGAGTGGTACACCACCGAGGACATCGAGGAGGGCACCGCCGTCTCCACCGACCCGGCCGCCGGCAGCGAGCTGAACTCCGGCTCCGAGGTCACGCTGTATGTCGCCCACTCCCGCGGCACCGAGCTGGTGGACCTCACCCGCGAGATCCTGCCCGGAGCCAACCTCACCAACGACGAGGGCAGCTTCAAGGTGGAGAACATCAAGAGCTGCACCTACCGCGGCGACGGCGAGGTGCTCTACACCGTGGAGGCGCGCCAGTACGAGGTGGTCACGATGCCCTTCGGCCTGGGCCAGGAAACGGTGTTCGCCAAGAAGCTCACCACCATCGAGGGCGGCATCGTGTGGAACGACGACAACGAGGTCTCCTACGCCAGCCCCTCCATCCGCTACTAGGCGCGGGGCGGCTTCGTGGCGCAACCGACCTACTCCCTGCGCGCTCTCGTGCTGCGCCGTACGAAGCTGGGGGAGAGCGACCTCATTCTCACGCTGCTTTCCGAGGACGGCAGCCAGAAGCGGGCCGTAGCCAAAGGGGCCCGGCGGCCCAAGAGCAGCTTCGCGGCGCGCACCGAGCCCTTTTGCGTCATCGACGCCCTGTGCGCGACGGGCCGAAGTCTCGACATTCTGAAGGAGGCGCGGCTCGTCGCGGCCCATGACGCCTTGCGCTGCAACCTCGAGGCCTCTGCGGCCGCCGCGCCCGTAGCGGAGCTGCTCGCCCGCATGAGCCAGCGCGACCTCGCCAACCCGCGCCTGTTCCAGTCGGCGATGCGCATGCTGGACGCCATGGACGGCGCCGATGACAGCCACCGTGCGGCGCTTTCGGCCGCCGAGCTGTTGAAGATCCTCGCCTTCTCGGGCCTGCGACCGAGCCTCGAGGTCTGCGTCGGCTGCGGCGAGCCGGTGGCGCTCGTCGAGGGCGCACGCATCCCGTTCTCGGCTGCAGGCGGCGGAGTGCTCTGCGAGAGCTGCCGGGGCCTGGACGAATCCGTGCTTGTGGATGCCGGCACCCTCTGCTGGGCGCAGTACTTCCTCACAACCCCCTTCGACGCCATTGCAGAAGGGCCGGCCGACCTTACGGGCACCTTCGCCGTGCTGCACCTCGTGCAGGATCTCGTCCGCGCCCACATCGGCAGTTCGCTGAAGTCCCTCGAGTTCCTCTTCACGTGCGGCCTGTTCTAGTGTCGCACCGCTTTTTTCGCCGCGCTCACCCAGCCCCAATATGCAGAAACCGTGTCGCTCGCGGAAACCTTGGGCGAGCCGCGCCGCAAGTGCCCTATACTGGGCGGGCTGCCAAAACGGCGGCGGAATTCGCCTTTGGTTCCCACGGACCACTTCCATGGCTACCCAAGACGGATGGAAACGGTAGGCCGCGCACGCGGCGAAGACGGGGGAGACCCCGGGAAAGAAAGGTGGACCAGCTATGGCCAGCAAGCTCAGCATCTCCAAGGAGCGCACCGCGGAACTCATCAAGGAGTTCGGCAAGAACGATCAGGACTCCGGTTCCGCCGAGGTTCAGGTCGCCATCCTCTCGGAGCGCATCCGCAACCTCACCGAGCACCTGAAGACGCACAAGAAGGACAACCACACCCGTCGCGGCCTCATGATGCTCATCGGTAAGCGCCGCGGTATGCTGAAGTACATCAAGGAGCGCAACATCGAGGAGTACCGCGAGCTCATCAAGAAGCTCGGTATCCGCGACAACATCTAGCTCGAGCATGTACGGGGCCCCGCCTGGGGCCCCGTTTTCTGCTATAAGCGGTCGGAAGCGCATGAGGTGCCGACGGTCGCGGGGGCGGCGAATGTAAGTAGCCGCGCCCGAAGAAGTCCTCCGCAATGAGGCGGGGGAGTTGAAGAGAAAGAAAAGCGTTATGACGAAAATTGTCGAAGAATTCGAGTTGTACGGCAAGCAGTACCGTCTCGAGACCGGCGAGCTGGCCAAGCAGGCCACCGGCGCTGTGCTCGCGACCTGCGGTGCCACGAGTGTGCTCGTGACCGCCGTCGTCTCCAGCCAGGAGAAGGACTACGACTTCTTCCCGCTCACGGTCGACTACATCGAGAAGATGTACGCTGTGGGCCGCATCCCCGGCGGCTACCTGAAGCGCGAGGCGAAGCCCTCCGACCACGGCACCCTCGTGGCCCGCACGGTGGACCGCCCCATCCGCCCCGGGTTCCCCGACGGCTACAAGAACGAGGTGCACATCGTGGCCACCCCGTTCGTCATCGACGGCGAGAACCTGCCCGACACCATCTGTGTGGCCGGCGCCTCTGCGGCGCTGCTCGTGGGCGGCGCCCCCTTCGACGGCCCGGCGGCCTGCGTACGCATCGGCCGCGACATCGAGACCGGCGAGTTCATCGTGAACCCCACCAACTCCGAGCAGGAGAACTCCGATCTGGAGCTCACCATCGCCGGTACCGCCGACTACATCTCCATGGTGGAGGCCGGCGCCGCTGAGATCTCCGAGGAGGACATGCTCGCCGCCATGACCTTCGGTCAGGAGGCCATCGCCGCCTTCTGCGAGAAGCAGGCTGCCTTCCTCGCCAAGGTGAACCCGACGCCCATGGACTACACCATCCACGCTGCCGACCCGTCCGTGGCCGAGCGCGTCGACGCCCACCTCGACGAGATGTCCGCGGCCCTGAAGGACGCCGACAAGGCCGCCCGTATGCAGAAGGTGGAAGAGCTCAAGTCCTCCATCATCGAGAATGACTTCACCGAGGAGGAGCGCACTACCTGGGGAAGCGACATCAAGGCGGCCCTCAAGGCCCTCGAGAAGCGGGCCATGCGCGCCATGATCCTCGAGACCGGCGAGCGCGTCGACGGCCGCACCCCCGAGGAGATCCGCCCGCTGTACATCGTGCCGGGATACCTGCCCCGCGTGCACGGCTCGGGCCTGTTCCAGCGCGGCCAGACCCAGGTCATGTCCGTGTGCACCTTGGGAATGCTCAACGAGTGGCAGCGCCTCGACACCATCTGGCCCGAAGAGGGCAAGCGCTACATGCACCAGTACAACTTCCCGCCCTACTGCACCGGCGAGACCGGACGGATGGGTGCGCCTAAGCGCCGTGAGGTGGGCCATGGTGCCCTGGCCGAGCGCGCGATTGCTCCCGTGCTGCCCGACACCGACACCTTCCCCTACGCCATCCGCGTGGTCTCCGAGGTGCTGGAGTCCAACGGTTCCTCCTCCATGGCCTCCACGTGCGGAAGCTGCCTGGCTCTGATGGACGCCGGCGTGCCGATCTCCGCGCCCGTCTCCGGTGTGGCCATGGGCCTCATCAAGGAGGGCGACGACGTGGTCATCCTCTCCGACATCCAGGGCATCGAGGACTTCCTCGGCGACATGGACTTCAAGGTCTGCGGCACCCCTAACGGCATCACCGCCCTGCAGATGGACAACAAGGCCAAGGGCCTGTCCGTCGAGATTTTGGCCCGCGCCCTGAAGCAGGCCCACGAGGGCCGCGCCTTCATCCTGGCCGCCATGCTTGAGACCATCGACGGCCCGCGTGCCGAGATGAAGGAGACCGCGCCGCGCATCGAGACCATCAAGATCCCCGTGGACAAGATCCGCGACGTCATCGGTTCCGGCGGCAAGGTGGTTCGCGGCATCCAGGAGGAGACCGGCGCCTCCATCGACATTCAGGAGGACGGCACCATCCACGTGGGCGCCGTCTCCGGCACCGCCATGCAGGCGGCCAAGGACATGATCCTCGGCATTGTGAAGGAGCCCGAGGTGGGCGAGGTCTTCGAGGGCGAGGTCGTCGGCATCAAGGACTTCGGCGCCTTCGTGAAGCTCACGCCGGGCAAGGACGGCCTGCTCCACATCTCGCGCGTGGCCAACGGCCGCGTCGGCAAGGTGGAGGACGTGCTGAGCCTGGGCGACATCGTGAAGGTGGAAGTGCTCGAGATCGACCCGAAGACGGGTAAGATTTCGCTGGACCGCCTGGACAAGCCGGACGCGCCGGCTTCCGCGTCCCCGGCTCCGCGCGACAAGGGCGAGCGTCACGAGCGCCGCGAGCGTCGGGAGGACAACCGTCCCGGCCGCGCCGGCCGCACGCCGCGTCGTCGCCACGAGAGCGGCAGCAGCAACTAGCGTTTTATGGAAAGGGTCGCGATTGCGGCCCTTTCTTGTTGCAATCGGAATCCGCTACGCCGGCACCGTCCTGTAGGGGCAGACCTTAGTCTCCCCTAACGCCCCAGCGAAAGAGAAACCGGGGATGCCTAGATGGTTCGGATTGCTTAGGTAGAAGTTCACGCCGCGACACTCCCGGAGAGGAGCCAGGGGGCACCTTGATTCGCTCAGACAGTCCTCGCCGGTATCGAAGGCGCGCTAGCTGCATTGCTCCCTGCATCATCGCGCCTTCGATACCGTCTGCGGAACTCGCTCGGTCAAGGCGCCCCCTGTCTCCTCTTCGCTCTCACGTTGTTGCTTTACAATAGCGTTCACGCTTCTTGTTGAATCTGACTGGTGTATGGGAGGTTTCCTATGATTAAGGTTGCGGTGGCGGGTTATGCGGGGCGCATGGGCTCGGCGGTGGTTGATGCGGTAACGGCTGCGGATAACATGAATGTGGTCTGCGGCATCGATCCCCATGCCAAGGAGGCGCCCTTCCCGGTGTTCGACACGCTGGCAGAGGCGCTGGATGCGACGGACGTCGATGTGCTCGTCGACTTCACGCAGCCGAACGTGGTGGCGGGCAATCTCTCGGTGGCGCTGCCGCGGGGGGTCGACTGCGTGGTGGGAACGACGGGGCTCTCCAACGAGACGCTGGAGGGGCTTGCCGCCTCGGCGGCGCCGGGGACGTGCCTGTTCTACGCGCCGAACTTCACCACCGGCGCCGTGCTCATGATGGAGTTCGCGAAGGCGGCGGCGCCCTACTTCCCCGAGGCCGAGGTCATCGAGTACCACCACTGCAACAAGAAGGACGCGCCCTCCGGTACCGCCGTGCGCACCGCCGAGATCATCGCGGAGGCCCGCGCCCCCCGCGTGAGCGAGGCTCCCGGCCGCGAGACGGAGATCGCCGGGGCTGAGGGCGCTCGCGGGGCGCTCATCGACGGCGTGCCGGTTCACTCCGTGCGCTCCATGGGCTTTGTGGCCAGCCAGGAAGTGATCTTCGGCTCACTGGGTCAGACGCTCACCATTCGCCATGACTCGTGGGATCGCACCTCCTACATGCCCGGCGTCCTTCTCGGCATCCGCAGCGTAGGGAACCGCGACGGCCTCATCGTGGGCCTCGAGAACTTTATGAATTAGCCACTCAGCCCCCATTCGTTCGCAGACACCATCCGTAGGGGGCGGCCTTGGTCGCCCCTGTTTTGTCTCGCGCGATCGTCCCGCTCGTCAGGGCCGACCAAGGTCAGCCCCTACGGAGCGGACGCAAGGGCAGTGCCCGCTTGGGACAGCATCTTATCCCCGCAGGTTGTGCGTTTGACGGACTTACGGGCGCTCGCGTTTCCCCGTCGAGCCAACCATGGCATAATAGAGCTGTGCTAGGGCAGCCACGCCCCCCGAGTTTGTTTAAGGAGATACTTCCATGGAGTTCAAGCGCGATCCTCGCTTCGGCCGCATGATTCCGGCCATGGTCACCCCGTTCAACGCCGACCTCGAACTCGATCTCGACCGGGCTCAGGAGCTGGCCGACCGACTCGTGCGCGGCGGTGCCGACGCCCTCATCGTCAACGGGACCACCGGCGAGAGTCCCACGGTGTTCTACCCCCAGAAGCTCGAGCTGTTCCGCGCCGTGGTGCGCGCCGTGAACGGCCGTATCCCCGTCATCGCGAACGTCGGCGACAACTGCACGGCCGACACGGTGTACTTCGCCCAGGATGCCGCCAAACAGGGCGTCGACGGCTTCATGTGCGTCGTGCCCTACTACAACAAGCCCCCGCAGGAGGGCCTGTACCGCCACTTCAAGACCATTGCGGATTCCACGGACATACCCATCATCCTGTACAACATCCCCGGGCGCTGCTCCATCAACATGGAGGGCGACACCACCCTGCGCTTGGCCCACAACTGCGACAACGTCGTGGCCATCAAGGAGGCCTCGGGGAACTTCGATCAGATCAAGTACATCATCGACAACGCTCCGGCCGGCTTCGACGTGTACTCCGGCGACGACTCGTCCACCCTCGACATCATGGAGCTGGGCGGCGTGGGCGTCATCTCCACCATTGGCAACGTCGCGCCCGACCGTATGAAGGCCATCGTCGATCTGGCCGCCAAGGGCGAGTGGGATGCGGCCCGTGAGGCCAACGAGGCCCTGATGCCGCTCATGAAGGGCCTGTTCGAGACCTCGAACCCCATCCTCGTGAAAGAGGCCTTGAGCCTCATCGGCTTCCCTGTCGGCGGCGTGCGTCTGCCGCTCGTGGACGCCACGCCGGAACAGTCGGCGCGCCTGGCCTCCATCATGCGCGAGGTCGGTGTTCTTGACTAGAATCGTCCACCATTGAAGATGCGACGCCGGCCCGACGCCCTCGGGTCGGCGTTTTTGCGCGTTACTACCTTTAGAAAGAGGCATTGAATGACCAAAGAAAACCAAGAGAAGCAGAACGGCCGCACGGAGGGCGGCAACGGCAAGAACGCCAATCGGCGCAACAACGATCGCCGCAAGAACAACACCTCCTTCAAGCGGGTGAACCTGGAGCGCAAGCGCCCGCAGCTCTCGCGCGGCGAGACGGCGGCGGCCAAGGAGGCCCCCTCCGGCGGCCGAAAGCCGCGGCGCGGCTCGAAGGCGGGCAAGGATCCGAACGCGAAGCTCAAGATCATCCCGCTCGGCGGTCTTGACGCCATCGGCAAGAACATGACCGCCTTCGAGTGCAACGGCGACATGATCTTGGACGACGCGGGCCTGATGTTTCCCGACGACGACCACCCGGGCATCGATCTCATCCTCCCGGATTACACCTACGTGCTGGAGAACGCCGACAAGCTGCGCGGCATCGTCATCACCCACGGCCACGAGGACCACACCGGCACGCTGCCGTACCTTCTGAAGGATCTCGACCGCACGGTGAACATCTACGCCACGAAGCTCACGCTCGGCCTCATCGAGGGCAAGTTCGCCGAGCACCGCGTGAAGAACGCCAAGCTCATCGAGATCAAGCCCGGCGACGAGGTCAAGCTCGGCTGCTTCACGGTGGACTTCTTCGCCGTGAACCACTCCATCCCCGGCGCGGTGGGCCTGTTCATCCAGAGCCCGGCCGGCAACGTCCTGCACACCGGCGACTTCAAGCTGGACCAGACCCCCATCGACGGCATCACCACCGACTTCGGCGCCCTGGCGCGCTTCTCGGAAACGGGCGTGGACCTCATGATGAGCGACTCCACCAACGCCACGAACCCGAACTTCACCCCGTCCGAGGCCGAGGTGGGAAAGACCTTGGAGCAGATCATCTCCCAGGCCAAGGGGCGCGTCATCATCGCCAGCTTCGCGAGCCACATCCACCGCATGCAGCAGATCTGCGACGCGGCGGTGAAGAACGGCCGCAAGGTGGTGGTCACGGGCCGCTCCATGATCCAGAACACCGACATCGCGCGGCGACTCGGCTACCTGAACATCTCCGACGACAACCTCATCGACGCCTACGACCTGAAGGGCATCCCGCCGGAGCAGGTGGTCATCATGTGCACCGGCAGCCAGGGCGAGCCGCTTTCGGCTCTGGCCCGCATCGCCAACGGCGAGCACAAGACCATCGAGATCGAGGAGGGCGACACCGTCATCATCTCGGCCACGCCGGTTCCCGGCAACGAGAAGGCCGTCACCCGGGTCATCAACCAGCTGGCCAAGATCGGCGCCGACGTGTACGACAAGAGCCGGGCGCGGGTGCACGTGTCGGGCCATGCCGGGGCCGAGGAGCTGAAGATCATGCTCTCCATCGTGAAGCCGAAGAACTTCATGCCGGTTCACGGCGAGGCCACGCACCTGCGGGCCCACGCGAAGCTGGCCGAGGCCACCGGCGTCGATCCCGACAACATCTACGTGCTGGAGAACGGCGACTCACTGGAGCTTTCGGCCATGGGCGTGGCCCGCGGCGAGGGCGTGCCCTCGGGCATCGTCTACGTGGACGGCCTGTCGGTGGGCGACACCTCCCAGGACGTGCTGGACGAGCGCAACACGCTCGGCAACCAGGGCTTCGCCTCGGTGGCCGCGGCCGTGAACATGAAGGATCGCAAGCTCATCGGCCAGGTGCAGGTGTCCATGCACGGCATTACCGGCGGCGACGACTACTATCTGGCCCACGAGGCCGAGAACACCGTGGCCAACGCCCTGCGCAAGTGCCTTTCCAAGGACGGAGGCGTGAAAGAACTGCGCAAGGCCGCCCGCGACGCGCTGCTCTCGCTTCTCTGGGAGCGCACCAAGCAGCGTCCCATGGTCGTCGTGAACCTGCTGGAGGTCTAGAGGCACCGTGGCGCGCAATACGAGCACCAACAAAGAGAAGGCGAGCGCCCAGAAGGCCTCGGGGAACCCGTCGAAGAGCGGCACGCGCAAATCCGCCGCGGCCCGCAGCCGCGCCGTTGAGGCCGAGCCCCGCATCTTGGACGACCGCACGCGCCGCGACATCGTGGGCGTCGGCTTCATCATTTTGGGCATTGTGCTGTTCATCGCGGCCGCGGCTCCGGCCGGGGCCACCGTGACCGACTTCCTTTCGGAGTCGCTCCATGTCGTCTTCGGCGTGGGCTGCTACATCATGCCCTTCTTCCTCGTCGCCATCGGTGGCGCCGTTCTGTACCGCATGCAGTCGGAGCGCATGTCGCTGCGCGTCACGTTGGGCCTCTCGCTCATCCTCGTGGCGCTGCTCGGCATCATCGCGCTGTTCACGCCGACGACCGGCACAGGCCCTGCTGCCCTGTTCGACCGCATTGCGCTCGTGACCCACGGCGGCTATGTGGGGGCGGCGCTCGCCTGGGTGGGGCTCACGCTCTTCGGGCCGGCCATCTCCGCCATCCTGCTCATCGGGGTGGCCATCGTCGGCGCCATCGTCATCGGATTTTCCATCTCCGCATTTCTGGAGAAGGTGCGCGCCCGCTGCGACTTGGACGGCGAGGGTGCCGCCTCCCTCATCCCCGATGCCTTCGGATCTATGAGGCGGGGGAGGGGCAAGCCGCCGCTGACGACCATGGCCGAGTCCGCCGATCTGCCCCCGGCAGCCCATGGGGCGCCCACCGCCCGCATCTCCTTGGGCGAGCAACCGCGCCGGCGCTCCCGCGGGACTGCGGCCGACGCCGTGCCCGATGCGGCCGTCACGCGGCAGCTGGGCGCCCAGAAGACGGGCGGTCTCGTGCCCATCCAGGCCCCGGATCCGCGCGAGGTGGCCGAGGTGGAGGACATCTCCGCTGTGGAGCCGGCCGCTCCCATGACCCGCAAGCTCGGGCGGCGCCGGCAGGAGGCCGAGGCCGCCGAGCGCGAGGCCGCGAAGACGAAGCCCGTGAGCAAGAAGGCCGCCCCCAAGAAAAAGAAGGAGGCTCCGGCCCAACCGATCTCCAAGGACGGCTTCCAGCTGCCTCCCATGAATCTCCTCGCCACCGGCGGCGCCCGCCGCGGCTCTACCGAGGAGGAGCTGCGGGAAGTGGCCGCCGAGCTGCAGGGGACCCTGGAGGACTTCGGCGTCATGGCGAGCGTGGTCGGCTGGGTGGAGGGCCCTACGGTGACGCTGTTCAAGGTGGACCTGCCCTCCGGCGTGCGCGTGAGCAAGGTCACCAACCTCACCGACGACATCGCGCTGGCGCTCGCCGCCCCCGGCGTGCGCATCTTCGCCCCCATTCCCGGCACCAACTACGTGGGCATTGAAGTGCCCAACCGCAACCGCCAGATGGTGTATCTCCCCGACGTGCTCGCCGCTGCGGGCCCCGGGCCGCTGCAGGTGGCCATCGGCGAGGACGTGGAGGGCCACGCCATTGTCCACGACCTGGCGAAGATGCCCCACGTGCTCATCGCCGGCACCACCGGCTCGGGCAAGTCGGTCGAGGTCAACTCGATGATCATGTCCATCCTCATGCGCGCGACCCCGGCCGAGGTGCGCTTCATCATGGTAGACCCCAAGCGCGTGGAGTTCGCCCCCTACGAGGGCATCCCGCACTTGTACGTCCCCGTGGTCACCGAGTGCCGCGAGGCCTCCAGCGCCCTTTCCTGGGCCGTGGCCGAGATGGAGCGGCGCCTGAAGATGTTCTCGAAGTGCGGCGTGCGCAACATCATCACCTTCAACGAGAAGGCCCGAGCGGCCCAGGCGGCCGACGAGGCTGCCGAAAAGAGGGGAGAGGAGCCGCCGGAGAACCTCTACGGCGAGCCCATCCCCTACATCGTCATCGTCATCGACGAGCTGGCCGACCTCATGATGAATGTGGGCAAGGAAGTCGAGTTCTCCATCAGCCGCATCGCGCAGCTCGCCCGCGCCGCCGGCATCCACCTCATCATCGCCACCCAGCGCCCCTCCACCAACGTGGTCACAGGCCTCATCAAGGCGAACATCACCTGCCGCATCGGGCTTACCGTGGCCTCGGGCATCGACTCCCGCGTCATCCTCGACTCCACAGGCGCCGAGAACCTCATCGGCATGGGGGACATGCTCTTTGCCAAGCCGGAGTACCCCAAGCCCATCCGCATCCAGGGCCCCTACATCCCCGACGACGAGATCGCCGCCGTGGTGGCGCACCTGAAGAGCCAGGGCGAGCCGGAGTACCACTCCGAGATCCTGAAGACCAACGTCGTGACCTTGGGCGACTCCTCGCCTTCGGGAGAGGGGGGCTCCGAGGCCGACGATCCGCTTCTGTGGGAGGCCGCCGATGTGGTGGTTTCAAGCGATTTGGGCTCCACGAGCAACCTTCAGCGTCGCTTGAAGGTCGGATACGCGCGAGCTGGACGTATAATGGATCAGTTGGAAGAAAAGGGCATCGTGGGCCCGGCCAACGGAAGCCGCCCGCGCGAGGTGCTCGTCGACCAAATGGAACTGGAAACACTGAAGGCCTTCGAGGCCGCTGACGAATAGGCCGGAACGGAATCGCACCGCAACGGCCAACGGAAAACACAGAGGAGACCATCGTGGCGAGACAGACATCATTCGGCGAGGCGCTTGCCCATGCCCGCGAGCGCAAGGGACTCGATTTGTCCACGGCCGCCCGCAAGCTGCGCATCCGCCCGGATATCCTGCGCGCCATCGAGGAGGGTGATTTCGCCCGCATGCCCCCGCGCGGCTACACGTCGAACATGGTGGGCGCCTACGCGCGCCTGGTGGGGCTGAACCCCACGGAGGTCACCCGCGCCTACCGGGAAGAGGTCTATCAGTTCGAGACGGGCCGCCGTCCGGCGAGCAACCGTCGCGAGCGCCCCCGCGATGCCGGGCGCACGGTCGCGCTGCCCTCCAGCCGCGATCGGGGATCCTCTCGGGGCTCCTACCGAGACGATTACGCGGGCTCCACGCGCTCCGGCCGTTCCGGCTTGGGCGGTTCCTCGGCCCGCACGGGCAGAGCGGCCCCGCAGCCCCAGTACACCAACCTCGTCCAGGGCCGGCAGGCCCCGGGCATCGCGGCGAACATCGGCTCTTACTTGCCGCTCATCATCGTGGGCGCCATCATCGTGGGCCTGCTCGTCCTCGTGATCGTCCTGGCCTTTGGAAACCGCGCAGCGCCGGAAAGCGATGTGCCTACGGTGCCTATCTCCGGCATGCAGAACCCCGCCGGCACCGATACCGGTGCCGCGAATGAGGGCGGCACCGACGCGACGGCGCCCACCCAGCAGCCCGTGGCGCCGACGAGCGCCAAGTTCAGCTACAACGTGCCCGAGGGCTCAAGCGTCTACATCGAGGTCGTCCAGGACGGCAAGACCGTGGAGGCGGGCGATGTCACCGGGCCCAAGACGGGCGATTTCGATGTGACCGGAACGCTGAAGTTCGTGCTTTCCGGTGATGACGAGGACATCGCCGCCGTCAAGCTCACCCTCGACGGTGAGGAAGTGAAGGCCGAGGATCAGAACGGCCGCGGCGTCTACACCTACACCGTCAACTTCGAGGACGTGCTCAACGACTGGAAGCGTGCCAACGGCGTGGCCGGCGCCTCCTCGGATAGCTCCGGCGACTCGGATTCCGGCTCCTCCTCCGGCTCGGATTCCTCGAGCGACGACTCCAGCACAAGCGATAGTTCCTCCGGCACCTCGGGAAGCGGCGACGCGTCTGATTCCGGCGAGGACTCCTCCGACAACGCGGCCTAGCGGGCCCATCGAGAAAGGCAATCAACCCATGGCTAAAGAATCCAGCTTCGATATCGTCTCCACGGTGGATATGCAGGAGGTGGACAACGCCTTCCAGCAGGCCCGAAAGGAGCTCGCCCAGCGCTACGATCTGAAGGACTCGGGCGCTGAGATCTCCCTGGACAAAAGCGCCGGCACCCTGACGGTGACCGCGCCGGCCGATTTCGTGGCCTCTCAGGTCATCGACGTCATCGGCAGCAAGCTCATCAAGCGCGGCATCGATCTTACCGCCGTGAAGTGGGGGGATTCCACGCCTTCCTCCGGCGGCGGGGTGCGCCGGTGCGCCACGGTGGTCAACGGCATCGACAAGGAGACCGCGGGCAAGATCAACAAGGACATCAAGGCCCAGAAGCTCAAGTGCAAGGTGACCATCGAGGGCGACAAGCTGCGGGTGAGCTCTCCCTCTCGCGACACGTTGCAGGAGGTCATCGCCTTCTTGCGCGGCCAGGACTACGGGCAGCCGCTGCAGTACGTCAACTATCGCTAGGGCTACAGACGTGATCGATACGACGCGCGACAGCGCGGCGCCCTCCGTCTGCCTCATCACGATGGGGTGCGCGAAGAACGAGGTGGACTCGGCCGCCATGGCGCGGCGCTTGCGCGAAGCCGGCTTCTCCGTGACCGAAGAGGCGTCCAGCGCCGACGCCATCATCGTGAACACCTGCTCGTTCATCCAGGCTGCCACCGAGGAGAGCATCGATGCCATCTTCGAGGCCGCCTCCCTGCCCAAAGTGGATGAGGGCAGCGCCGTCCTCATCGTCGCCGGCTGTATGCCGGCCCGCTACGGGGACGACCTGGCCGCGGAGCTGACGGAGGCGTCGGCGTTTGTGCCCTGCAGTCGCGAGGACGATATCGCGGAAGTGGTGGCGCGCGCTTTGGGGATCTCCCTTCCCGTAGCGGCCGTTGGGGGCGAGCCGACGGAAGGGGAGGGCCGGGCGTTCGCCTACGTGAAGATATCCGACGGCTGCGACCGCTTCTGCTCCTATTGCACCATCCCCTACATTCGCGGGCGCTACCACAGCTTCCCGTACGAGCAGATCGCCGAGGACGTCGAGCGCGAGATCGCCTCCGGCGCCCGGGAGATCGTGCTCATCGCCCAGGACACCGGACGCTGGGGCGCCGACCTTCCCGACGGCCGCGACCTCGCGTGGCTCGTCGACACGCTGGCCGAGGCGCACCCCGACACGTGGTTCCGCATCATGTACCTGCAGCCCGAGGGCGCAACCGACGAGCTGCTCTCCGTCATGGCGGCCCGCGAGAACGTTTGCTCTTATCTGGACATTCCCCTGCAGCACGTGAGCAAACCGATCCTTCGGGCCATGAACCGCCGAGGGGATGCCGCAGCGTTTCGCGCCCTCATCGAGCGCATCGAGGCCGCGGTGCCCGACATCACCTTGCGCACAACGCTCATCGCGGGATTTCCCGGCGAAACCGACGAGCAGTTCGAGGAGCTCCTCGATTTCGTCTCCGAGGGGCTGTTCCATTACGTCGGCGTCTTTCCCTATTCCCGCGAGGAGGGCACCACCGCCTTCGACCTGCCGAACCAGATCGACGAGGACGAGAAGGCCGAGCGGGCCCAGGTGCTGCGCGACGCCGCCGATGCCGCCTGCGGGCCCCGCATCGCCGAGCGCATCGGGAAGGGGGCGATCGTGCTCGTCGAGGGAACCGAGGAGGACGGCCAGCGCTTCGGTCGCGCCCAATGCCAGGCGCCCGAAGTGGACGGCGTCACTTACGTGTCCCGCGGCGAGATCGGCGCGTTCGTTCCCTGCACCATTGCGGATACCCTGCTTTACGAAATGGAAGGCGAGTAGGCCATGACCACCATCCAGCCCACGGCTCCGGACAAGCTCTGGACGCCGGCGAACATCGTCACGCTCATCCGCATCTGCCTGGTGCCGGTCTTCGTGCTGGCGATCCTGAGCCCCTGGCCCGAATGGGTGGGCCTGCCGGGCATCACCATGGAGGCGAAGTGCGTCATCGCCGCCGGCATCTTCATTCTCATCTCCTGCACCGACTGGATCGACGGATATCTCGCCCGCAGCCGCGGGGAAGTGACCGACTTCGGGAAGTTCATGGATCCTCTGGCCGACAAGATCCTCGTCACGGCGGCGCTCATCGCCTTAGTGGAGCTGGCCGTGCTGCCCGGTTGGCCCGTGCTCATCATCCTTGCCCGCGAGTTCATCGTCTCGGGCATCCGCATGGTGGCGGCGAGCAAGGGCACGGTCATCGCCGCCAGCTGGTACGGCAAGGCCAAGACGGTGTTCCAGATCATCGCCATCGTGCTGTTCCTTCTCAAGGACTCGCTCACGTTCACCACGGCGGCCGGCGCCTTCACCAACCCCATGTTCGTGCTGTCCTGGACCGTCATGGTCATCGCGCTCATCCTGACGGTCATGTCCATGCTCGACTATCTCGTCAAAGCACGCCATCTGTTGAAGGGGAGCGCGGGGGCCAAAACCGCAAAGGCGGCCGCCCCTTCTGCGGCACCCACCGAGATCGCGGCGCTGCAGAAGGCCATCGACGAGCAGGCGCGCATCGTCGTCGAGAAAGCGACGGCAGCAGGGGCCACGGTGGCCACGGCCGAGAGCCTCACCGGCGGCCTCATCGCGGCCATGCTCACTTCCGTGCCTGGGTCGTCGGCCTCGGTGCGCGGCGGCATCGTGAGCTACGTGAACGAGGTGAAGGCCGAACTTCTCGGCGTTTCCGAGGACGTGCTCGCGCGACAGGGGGCCGTCGACGAGTTGGTGGCCCTGCAGATGGCCCGTGGCGCCCTGCGCGAGCTGGGCAGCGATGTCTCGGTGGCGGTCACGGGCATCGCCGGACCGACGGGCGCCGAGCCCGGCAAGCCGGTGGGCACGGTGTGGATCGGCTGCGCCACGGCCAAAAAGACCCATGCAGCATGCCATCATTTCGAAGGCGGCCGCGAGGCCGTGCGCCTGCAGACGGTGCTGATCGCCCTGCGCACGATGGAAGAGGCGCTCGCGAGCTTCTGACAGCGCCGCGGTTTTGGCGAGAGCGCACGGGCGCTCTGCGACGAGAGTGCGACAGCGGTACGGTCGGCGCGAGGACTCAAATGAGACATTCCCGCGTCATTGCTGCGGTCGCGTAGCGTTATGCTGTTTTCGCGCACAGAGGGAACTGGTTTTTGAGAATCACCTCTTGACGTGCATACGTTTGTTCGTATAATGATGAAAACAGGCCATTTGTTCGCCTGGCCCAGACAAGGAGAGGTCATGAACGAAGATAAAGAAAAGATGCTCAAACTCACCACCGATCAAATCGAGTCCAAATTCGGCAAGGGCTCTATCATGACCCTCGGCGAGGGGGGCGCCGATCTCAACATCGGGGTCATCCCCACGGGCGCTCTGCCGCTCGATGCCGCGCTCGGCATCGGAGGCGTGCCCCGCGGCCGCATCATCGAAATCTACGGTCCGGAGTCAAGCGGCAAGACAACGCTCGCCTTGCAGATTCTCGCGGAGGCCCAGGCGCTGGGCGGCATCGTCGCCTTCATCGATGCCGAGCACGCCCTCGATCCCGTTTACGCCGCGCGCATCGGGGTCGATATCGACGAGGTGCTCATCTCCCAGCCCGACACCGGCGAGCAGGCGCTGGAAATCTGCGATATGCTCGTGCGTTCGGGCGCTATCGACTGCGTCATCGTCGACTCTGTGGCGGCGCTCGTCCCCCGTGCCGAAATCGAGGGCGAGATGGGGGATACCACCGTGGGCCTTCAGGCTCGGCTCATGTCCCAGGCCCTGCGCAAGCTGGCCGGGTCGCTGTCGAAATCGAACACCACCTGCATCTTCATCAACCAGCTGCGCGAGAAGATCGGCGTCATGTTCGGCAACCCGGAGACGACCACCGGAGGACGCGCCCTGAAGTTCTTCTCCTCGGTTCGCATCGACATTCGCCGCATCGACTCTATCAAGCAGAACGGCGATGTGGTCGGCAATCGCGTGAGGGCGAAGGTGGTCAAGAACAAGGTGGCTCCTCCTTTCCGCCAAGCGGAGTTCGATCTCATGTACGGCGAGGGCATCTCTCGGGAAGGCTGCATCGTCGATATGGCCGTGGAATGCGGCGTGGCCAAGAAGTCCGGCGCCTGGTACACCTACGGCGAGGAGCGCCTGGGCCAGGGCCGCGAGGCGGCCAAGCAGACGCTCAAGGAGAACCCCGATCTGCGTGAGGAACTCGAGAACAAGGTCCGCGAGGCCTACGAGATCCCCGTCATCGAGCGTCCGGCCGAAAACGAATCGTTCACGCCGGCGCCCAAGAGCGGCAAGAAGAAGTAACGCATTGTGGCGTCCAAGGCCGACATACTCGCAGCGCTCAGGGCGGATATCGCCGCCCTGGAAGCCACTTCTTCCTCAGAGGAGCCGCACGCGCAAATCTCCGCTTTGCCGCATCCTGTCGAGGATGTTGCCGTCTGCGGCAAGGATACAGGGGCGTCTTGCGCGCAGGATCTCTCCCGCTCCTCTCGTGGAGAGGAGCGGGAGAACGCTCTGAGCAACGAGGAGGGGAAGACGGCCCGCGACGCGTACCAGAAGATCCTCCGATGGGCCGCGGTCCGCGAGCGGTCCACAGCCTATCTGCGCGAGCGCCTGCTGAAGGACGACTTTCCTGCGGCAGTGGTGGAAGAGGCCCTTCAGCGCGCCATGCGCGTACGGGCGGTGGACGATCGACGCTACGCCGACGCCCTCGTCCGCATGAAGCTTGCGGCCGGCCGGGGGCTTCGCGATGCCGAACGGGAGATCGAGGAGCTCGGCATCGACCCAGCCACCCTCGATTCCTGGGTCGAGCACGAGCGGAAGGGGAGGGACTTCGAAGTGGGCCGCGCTCTGGCCGCCCTACGGCGTCGGCCGCCTAAAGCCAAGCGCGCCCGAGAGGCCGCCTTCCGCCGTCTCGTATCCCAAGGATTTTCCACCGATGTCGCCGCTTCCGCGTCGCGCACGTGGTCCGAGGAGCAGGAGCGCAACCTGAAGTGCGATTCGATGAGCCATTCGTGACACAAACCCACTAGAGTCTGTCTAAAGCCGCGGCCTTACGCTATACTGTGAGCTGTGGCTTTAGAGCATACGTGCCCTTCTGGGCATTCAAGATAGAGAATTTCATATTCCTCGTATCTTCGCGCAGTTATGCTCATGCCCGGCCACGGGCATTTTTTATGACATGAAATGGGTATGAAAGCCCAGATGAAAGGAGGAAACAGCCATGGATCCCATCACGATCGTGCTTTTGATCGTCGCTATCGTCATCGGCCTGGTCCTCGGTTTCATCGTCAACCGACTCATTGCCAGCTCCTCATCCAAGAACGCTGCCCGCGAGGCCGCAAGCCTGGTCGAGGATGCCAAGAAGCAAGCCGAGACGCTCCGACGTGAAGCCGCCGTGGAAGCCAAGGACGAGGCCCTTCGCTACAAGCAGGAGATGGAGAAGGAGAACAAGGAGCGCATGCGCGAGGTGCGCTCTGCCGAGAACCGCATCGCCCAGCGCGAGGAATCCCTCGATCGCCGCGTCGAGTCGCTGGATGCCCGCGAGCACCAGCTCTCGTCTTTGCAGGGACAGGTCGAGCGCCGCGAGCGCGATGTCGAAGAGGCCGAGAATGCCATCGAGCGCCATCGCGAGGAGGCCCAGATCGAGATCAACCAGGCCCTCGAGCGCGCTGCGGGCATGAGCCCCCAGGAGGCCAAAGAGGAGCTGCTGGAGACTATCCACGACGAGGTCACCCGCGAATCGGCCGTCATCATTCGCGATGCCGAGACGCGTACCAAGGCCGAGGCGGACAAGAAGGCCCGCGAGATCTTGAGCCTCGCCATCCAGCGCGTGGCCGCCGACCACTCCGCCGAGAGCACGGTGTCCACCATCCATATCCCCTCCGACGATCTGAAGGGCCGCATCATCGGCCGCGAGGGCCGCAACATCCGCTCTTTCGAGCAGCTGACCGGCACGAACCTCATCATCGACGACACGCCGGAGTGCGTCACCATCTCCTGCTTCGACCCGGTGCGCCGCGAGATCGGCCGCGTCACCATGGAGAACCTCATCGCCGACGGGCGCATCCACCCCGCGCGCATCGAGGAGATGTACGACAAGGCCGTCAAGCTGGTGAACCAGCGGGTGCACGAGGCCGGCGAGCAGGCCACGTTCGATGCGGGCATCCACGATCTCCACCCGGAGCTCGTCAACACCCTGGGACGTTTGCGCTATCGCACCTCGTTCGGCCAGAACGTGCTGAACCATTCGCTCGAAGTGGCCTATCTGGCCTCGGTCATGGCCTCCGAGCTCGGGCTCGACCCCATTCCCGTCAAGCGAGCCGGCCTTTTGCACGACCTCGGCAAGGCCGTCGACCACGAGGTCGAGGGCAGCCACGCCGTCATCGGCGCCGATCTGGCCCGTCGCTTCGGCGAGCGCCCCGAGATCGTCCACGCCATCGAGGCCCATCACAACGATGTGGAGGCCAACTCCGTCGTCGATGTGCTCATTCAGGCCGCCGACGCCGTCTCCGCTGCCCGTCCCGGTGCCCGCAAGGAGACGCTGGACGCCTACGTGAAGCGCCTCGAGAAGCTCGAGGAGATCGCGAACTCGCACAAGGGCGTCGAGCGCACCTACGCCATCCAGGCAGGCCGCGAGGTTCGCGTCATGGTAGAGCCGGAAGTGGTGGACGAGGCCGAATCCGTCGTTTTGGCCCACGACATCGCCCAGCAGATCGAGAACGAGATGCAGTATCCGGGCCAGGTGAAAGTCGTCGTCATCCGCGAGAGCCGTGCGGTCGACTACGCCAAGTAGGCCATGGAAGGCGATACCCTCAGCGATTTCATAGACGATGTGTGCGGCGAGAGCCGTCTCCGGGTCGAGGATGACCTCGGAGACGGCTTCGTCCGCCTCCGGTCCTCCGAGGCCGAACGACGCCAGGCCGCCCAGGACATCCGCTCGAGCGAGGACGTTGTCATCGAGCTTCTGCGCAACGCCCGCGATGCCGGCGCCAGCCGCATCTTCCTCGCCACTCAGAAGACCGGCAACGAACGTCTGCTCACCGTCCTCGACGACGGACAGGGCATTCCCGCCGCGCAGCACGAGCGCATCTTCGAACCGCGCGTCACCTCGAAGCTCGATAGCGCGCATATGGACAAGTGGGGCATGCACGGGCGCGGCATGGCCCTTTACTCTATCTCCGTGAACGCCGAAGAAGCCCGGGTGCTGCAATCGGAGCCGGGGCTCGGCACCAGCCTCACGGTCGCCACCGACACCGAAAGCCTCGCCGAGAAGGCGGATCAGTCGACGTTTCCCCGTTTCGAGCAGGAGCCTTCCGGTTCGTGGGCGATGCGCGGCCCCAAGAACATCGTGCGCACGGCCGCGGAATTCGCCTTGGAGCACCGCGGCGACCTCTCCGTGTATCTCGGCACCCCGGTGGAGGTGGCAGCGACGCTGTACCAACTGGGCCTCGCCTCGCTCTCCCCGGCCGTGCGCGCCTTCGGGGGCGACGGCACGGGAATCCCCCTCGTCAAGCGCCTCGCCCTGGCCGCCGGCCCCGATGACCTCGCGGACCGCTGCGAGGCCCTGGGGCTGCCGCTCTCCGAGCGCTCGGCCCGACGCATTCTCGACGGGGCCATCGCTGCGCTCGACCCCTTAACCGAGCGTTTGGCCGCCGAATCGTTCCCGCGGCAGGCCCATCGCCCATCCGAGCGCCGGCGAAATTCTAAGAACGCCCGCTCCCTGCGTCTGGCTCCCGAGGACATCGATGCGCTGAAGCGCGGCATCGGCCGGCTCATGGAGCCCGTGGCGGAAACGTATTATCTGGAAGCGGTGGGCGAGGCGGAGGTCATCGTGGGCCAGGAAGCCATCCGCATCACCGTTCCCATCCGCACGTCGCTCTAAGGAAGCGCGCGGTTGCGCCACTCGGGTGCAACAGGTAGAATATTCGGGCTGAAGGCGCCACGGGCGCCCGCTAAACGAACCACATCCAGAGAAGAACCGCACCACAAACGACAAGGACCAGCTGTGTCTACCACTGAAACCAAGCCCTCCATCGGGTGCCTCAAAGTATCCTCCAAATCGTCTCCCGCCTCCGTTGCCGGCGCCATCGCCGGCATGATCAAAGACGGGGCGTCGGTGGAGATTCAAGCCGTGGGGGCCGGTGCGGTGAACCAGGCTGTGAAAGCCGTGGCCATCTCCCGCGGGTTCCTCTCGCCGGTGGGCATCGAGATCTGCTGCATCCCCTCCTTCGCGGACATCGTCATCGACGGCGAGTACCGCACGGCCATCCGCTTCGCCGTCGAGCCGCGGGGCGCCGCCGCGATCGCCCCCATCGTCGATGCGGCCGCGGTCCATTAGAGGGTTTTGCTATGAGCAACGTCTTCGAGGGAACTCGTTTCTGCATCCACACCTTCGGCTGCCAGATGAACAAGCACGATTCCGAGCGGGTCGCCGGCATGCTGGAGGGCCTGGGCTCGCTGCCCGTCGAAACCATCGAGGAGGCGGACATCGTCGTGTTCATGACGTGCTGCGTCCGCGAGGCTGCCGACACGAGGCTCTACGGGCAGGTCGCCTCCATGAAGAACATCCCCTTGCGCGACGGCACGCCCCTCGACAAGCGCTACATCGCCGTAGGCGGCTGCATCGGCCAGCGCGACGGCGACAAGCTGCTTGCGGCGCTTCCCCATCTCGATGTGGTTTTCGGCACTCACAATCTGGGCTCTTTGCCGGGGCTTCTCCGACGCGCCATCGAGCAGCACGGCCGCGCCGCCGAAGTGATTGAGGGGGGAGCGGAGTTCTCCTCCGCCCTGCCCACGGTGCGCGAGCACGACTGGGCGGCGTGGCTGCCCATCACCGTGGGATGCAACAATTTCTGCTCCTACTGCATCGTGCCCTACGTCCGCGGGCGCGAGAAGTCGCGGCCCCTGGACGACATCGCCGCCGAGGCGCGCTCCTATGCGGAAGCGGGCGTCAAGGAGATCACGCTGCTGGGGCAGAACGTGAACTCCTACGGGCGCGACCTCTACGGCGAGCCGCGGTTCGCGGATGTCCTTCGGGCCGTGGACGCCGCGGGCATCGAGCGGCTCCGCTTCGCGACGAGTCACCCGAAGGATCTCACCGACGAGGTCATCGGGCTGTTCGCCACGCTGCCCTCGCTCATGCCGGCGCTGCACCTTCCCGTGCAGTCGGGCTCGAACCGCATCCTCTCGGCCATGAACCGCCGCTACACCCGCGAGCACTACCTCGGCCTTATCGAGAAGCTTCGCCGCGCCCGTCCCGACATCGCCCTGTCCACGGACATCATCGTGGGATTTCCCGGCGAGACCGAAGAGAACTTCATGGACACCTATCGCCTCGTGGAGGAAGTCGGCTACAGCCAGGTGTTCACGTTCATTTACTCCAAGCGCGAGGGGACCCCTGCTGCGGAGATGGACGACGACACGCCCCGCGAGGTCATCCAGGAGCGCTTCGACCGGCTCGTGGATCTCGTCCAACGCAAGGCCTTCGAGGCGAACCAGGCAGAGCTCGGCGCCACGGTGCCCGTGCTGGTCGAGGGCACGTCCAAGCGCGACGATTCCATCTTGGCCGGCAAGAGCCCGAAGAACCAGACCGTTCACGCGCCGGTGCCCGCTGGTGCGGACGCGACGTCTTTGGTGGGGCGCATCGTGCCCGTGACCATCGAGGAAGCCCGCACCTGGTATCTCTCGGGCACGATCGTCCATGCTTGAGCTTTCCGCACCCGTCATCGCCATCGTGGGGCCCACGGCCTCGGGCAAGACCGACGCGGCCCAGATCGTCGCCGAGCGCCTCGGCGGGGAAGTGGTGAGCGCCGATTCCATGCAGATCTACCGGGGCATGGACATCGGCACGGGCAAGCTTCCCGCATCTGAGCGCCGCGTGCCCCATCACGGCTTCGATCTCGTTGATCCCGGCGAGCCCTACTCGGCGGCCCTGTTCCAGGCGTTCGCCCGGCACTGCATTCGCGATATTGACGCCCGCGGCAAGAGAGCGGTGCTCTGCGGCGGCACCGGCCAGTACGTGCAGGCGACCATCGACGACTTCGCCTTCCCCAAGGGCGACCAGGTGGAAAACCCCGTCCGCGAACGCTGGACCGCCTATGCGGAGGAACACGGCAACCAGGCCCTGTGGGAGGCGCTGGAGGCGCGCGATCCCGCAAGCGCCGCCGTCATCCACCCCAACAACGTGCGGCGCGTCGTGCGTGCCTTCGAGCTTTTGGAGGAGGGTGCCAGCTACGCCGAGCAGAAACAGCGGCTCGCCACCGTGGCGCCCTTCGTTCCAGCCGTGCAATTCGGGCTGGCCGTGGAGCCGGCTATCCTGAACGAGCGCATCGACGCCCGGGTCGATGCCATGGTGGCCGCAGGGCTCGTCGACGAGGTGCGGGGCCTGCTGGCCGCCGGATTCCGCGACGGCGTCACGGCGCCCCAGGCCATCGGATACAAGGAGATCGTCGAGGCGCTGGATGGGAACATCACGCTAGAGGAGGCCGTGCAGGCCATCAAGACGGCCACGCGCCGCTACGGCAAGCGCCAGCGTACGTGGTTCCGCCGCGATAAGCGCATCCGCTGGGTGAACGCCGATGTCGGCGATGCCGAAGCCGTGGCCGCCGAGATTCTTTCCCAGTTGGAAACATTGGACGCCTACCATGGTTGAAGCGGCCCTTCCGGGTCGTCGAGGAGAGCTTCCGCCCCCTCAATTGCCGCCTAAAAGGAGCGTCCCATGGAGTTGTCCTTCGCCAAATTGCACGGTCTCGGGAACGATTTCGTCTTCATCGACGATCGCGACTGCGCTCTTGATCTGACCGACGAGCAGGTGTCGTATCTGTGCGACCGCCACTTCGGCATCGGCGCCGACGGCGTCATCCTCGTGCGGCCGGCTCTCTCGGAAGAGGGAGACGGCTACATGCACTACATCAACGCCGACGGCACCTTGGCCCAAATGTGCGGCAACGGCGTGCGCTGCTTCGCCAAGTACCTCGTCGATCGCGAGCTGGCGGACGTTGCCTCGGGCAGCCTTGTGGCCGACACCCTGGCCGGCCCGCGCCCTATCGCCTTTTCCGTGGATGCGGAGGGGAAGATGACCGAGGCGACCGTGAACATGGGCGCGCCCATCTTGGATCCCGTGCTCGTGCCCGTCGATGCCGCGCCGGACTCCCGCGCGACCGATGGTGCGCCCTATGTGGGGCATCTGCGCCTCGATTCGCCGTGGGGAACCTTCGAATTCGTGTGCGTCTCCATGGGAAACCCCCACGCCGTCTGCCTCGTGGACGATTGGGCGGCATTGCCCGACGAGCTGTTCCCCGCTGGTGCTGAGAAATCCCTCTCGACCCTGCGCATCGATCTTCCCGGCCCCTTCTTCGAGACGCATCCCGTATTTCCCGAGAAAACCAACGTCGAGTTCGCCTCCGTCACCGATGAGGGCATCGCCATGCGCGTATGGGAGAGGGGCTGCGGCGAGACCTTGGCCTGTGGCACCGGCGCCTGCGCCACCAACACGGCCGCCTGCCTCACCGGTCGGGCCGGCAGGGAGAACGATCTCCTGTTGAGCGGCGGCCTACTGCACATCTGCTGGAACGAGGATGGCACGATATCCATGACGGGACCGGCAACGGAGAGCTTCTCGGGAACCATTGTGCTGCCGTGAGCTTCTCCGGCGCTGCTGTTGTGCTATGATAGCCCCCGTTTCACCGGCGCAACGCCGCGCCACGATTAAGGAGTGATGCTCATGCGCCTGTAACGACCACTTGCACCGCCTTCCCCTCATGGGATCCGTCGTTACTTGAAGCAAAGGAGCATGCTATGACCGAATACGAATCCGTCATCCAAAAGGGTCCGGCCACCAAGGCCGAGGAGCGCCGCGAGCGCGCCGTTCTCGTGGGCGTCGAGCGCCCGGGGCTGCCGTGGCCCTTGGAATCTTCCCTGGCCGAACTGGAACGTCTGGCCGATACGGCCGGAGCCGATGTGGTGGCCACGACGACCCAGCGCTTGGACGCGCCCAACCCGCGCACCTTCGTCGGCACGGGCAAGGCCGACGAAATCGCCGAGCTGGCACGGTCGCACGAGGCCGACCTCGTCATCTTCGACGATGAGCTGACACCTTCCCAGCAGGCCAATCTGGAGAAGGTCATGGACAAGTCCGTGAAGGTCATCGACCGTACGGCCCTCATTCTGGACATCTTCGCCCTGCACGCCACCTCCAAGGAGGGGCGTCTGCAGGTGCGTCTCGCCCAGAACCAGTACTTGTACCCGCGCCTGCGCGGCATGTGGGCCCACCTCGCTTCGAACCGCATGGGAGGCGGCGTGGGATCCCGCTTCGGTGAGGGCGAAAGCCAGCTGGAGGTGGACCGCCGCATGGTGCGCAAGCGCATCACGAGCATTCGCCGCGAGCTTGAGCGTCTGTCCGACGTGCGCTCGTTGCAGCGTGAGAGCCGGTACGGCAGCGGCATGTTCAAAGTGGCACTGGCCGGTTATACCAATGCCGGGAAAAGCTCGCTCATCAACCGGCTCACCGGAGCCGACGTGCTCAGCTACGACAAGCTCTTCGCCACGCTGGACTCCACCACCCGCAAGTTCGAACTGCCCGAGGGCCGCGAGGTCACCGTCACCGACACCGTCGGCTTCATCCAGAAGCTGCCCACCACCCTGGTCGAGGCCTTCAAGTCGACGCTCGACGAAATCACCGGAGCCGACCTCATCCTGCACGTGATCGACGCCTCCTCGCCGGAGTTCGAGGGGCAGATCGAGGCCGTGTGCGAGGTGCTCGACCAGATAGGGGCCCAGAGCATTCCCACGATCGCCACTTTCAACAAATGCGATCTGCTGGACGCCGAGACGCTGGCCGGCCTTAAAAGGCGTTATCCGAGCGCCCGGTTCGTGTCCGCCCGCTCTGGAGAGGGCATAGAGGAACTCGTGGGCGCCATCGCCCAGGCCGCCTCGTCCGCCGACGCCAAGCTGGACGTGCTCGTGCCGTACCAACGGGGGGATTTGGTATCGCTGGCCCACGAGCGCTGCCACATCATCTCCGAGAGCCACGAGGCCACGGGCACGCGCCTGCAGCTGCTCGCGGCCCCTGCCTTCGTCAGCGCGTTCTCCCCTTACCTTGTCTCGGACGTCGACGCTTGAGGAAACCACCGCTCCAGAAACGAAAGAGCGCCCCTGCTCCGGATCCTCGCATCCGGAGCAGGGGCGCTCTTGATTGACCGAAAGGGGAGGACTCGCGGCCTATCGGCGCGGCGAAGGCGCTACAGGCGCCGAAACACGGCCACCACCTTGCCGGCAATGGAGCAGTCCGTGGTGATGATGGGATCCATCGTCGAGTTCTCCGGTTGCAGGCGGATATGGTCGGCCTCGCGGAAGAAGCGCTTGACGGTGGCGCCGTCGTCGATGATGGCCACGACGATATCGCCGTTGTTGGCCACCGGCTGCTCCTTCACAACCACGTAGTCGCCATCGTTGATGCCGGCCTCGATCATGGACTCGCCGCGCACCGAGAGCATGAAGGAGGGGGCATCGCCGACGATATCGGTGGGCAGCGTGATGGTGTCGGTGATGTTCTCCTCGGCGAGAATAGGGGAGCCGGCAGCCACGTTGCCCACCAAGGGCACATTGACGAGCTTGCTGTAGGCGGCCGCGAAAGCCGTGACAGGGGAGGGAACCTCCTCGATGGGATAGGTAAGCGCGATGGAGCGGGATTTAAGGGGGTCGCGCTTGATGAAGCCCTTGTCTTCAAGTGCCTTCAAATGGACATGGACGGTGGAAGGGGAGGAGAGCCCCAAACTCTGGCACACCTCGCGCACCGTAGGACCGTAGCCCTTCTCGCGAATGCACGCTTCGATGCAGTCGAGAACCGCCTGTTGCCGCTTGGTCACTTTCTGGGTCATAGCGCATCCTTTCACAAAAGCGTACATTTGTTTGAAAAATCTCTTGACGTGAACCTTTGTTCGCTCTATTATAACTGCGAACAAAGGTTCTACGCAAGAGGTCAGGAGTAAAAAATGGCACGCATCGAATTTTCCATAGCCTTCACGCTCAGCACCATCGCGTCATTCCTCATCTTCTTCGCCTAGAGCGTCGAGGGCGGGTGTCGTGAAGGTAGCAATGTTTTGAAGAGGGGAGCGCGCTAGGTCTGATAGGGTATGATAAGCAATCAACTTATCAAAGTGAGAAGGAGAACCTATGCGCTGTCCTTCCTGTGGCTACCAGGAATCGAAAGTCGTCGACTCGCGATCGGCCGACGACGGCGCCTCTATCCGGCGCCGTCGCGAATGCCTGCAGTGCGGCACGCGATTCACCACCTACGAGCGGCTCGCCGAAAATCCCATTCTCGTCATCAAGGCCGACGGTTCATCGGAGGTCTTCAACCGCGAGAAGCTCATGCGAGGATTGCTCATCGCCTGCGCGAAACGTCCCATCACGCCCGAGAAGATCGACGGACTCATCACGAGCATCGAGGCGGAATTGCGATCGAGTCAGCGCAACGAGATCAAATCGCGCGATTTGGGCGATTTGGTACTGGCCCGTCTGGCCACTCTGGATGACGTTGCCTATATTCGCTTCGCCAGCGTCTACAAGGATTTCCAGAATGTGGAGGAGTTCTCCGAGGCCCTGAAAGAGCTGGGCTGATCCATGGACGTTCTTTTCAAGCAGCTCGACGAGACCCTGGAAGCGCCCGCCTACGCCCGTCCGGGCGATGCGGGTCTCGATTTGCGCGCCGCCGAGGGCGGCACGCTTTTGCCCTTCGAGCGGGCACTCGTGCCCTGCGGTATCGCCTTGGCCGTTCCCGAGGGCTATGCGGGGCTCATCATTCCCCGAAGCGGCCTGGCGGCACGACAGGGCATCTCCATCGTGAACGCCCCGGGCCTCATAGACAGCGGCTACCGGGGGGAGATCAAGGTGCCGCTCATCAATCTCGATCCAACGGAGGTGTTCAATTACGAAAAGGGCGAGCGCATCGCCCAACTCGTGATCATCGCTACCCCCACCATTACTTTACATAACACTTATGAGCTTCCCGAGAGCTCGCGCGGAGCGCAGGGCTTCGGAAGCAGCGGCCTTTCCTAGAAAGAGTGTCCTTTATGACCGATCACCGCGATTCGAAACCCGAAGAAACGCCCGAGCCCCAGCAGCTGGGAGCTCCGGAGACGACTCCCGAAAATCCCCAGCGACCCGAGCCGTCGACGGAGCCCTCGCAGGATCAGAGACGGGCGCTCATCGACGCCGACCTGAAATCCGCCCGCACGCTCTCGACGGTAGCCGCCATTGCAGGTCCAGTCTCCTTCATCATCGGCGGCGTGATGCTGAGCACGGTGGGCCTCGTCTGCGCCATTGTCGGCTTCGTTAAGATCAAGCACGTGATAGACGATGTCGATGGTCGCCAGAAGGTCTATGCCGCCACGGTACGCCAGACGCTTATCTGGGGTCTCGCCATCAGCGCCATTGCGCTCATCGTCAACATCGTCGGCATCGCGCTCATGATGCCCGTGCTCATGGAGGCCATGCAAACGGGAGACTTCACCTCGATCCTCGGCGAGGGCGCCACCATCACCGCGCAGCCATCCGGCGGCAGCGGCAATGCCTGGGGCTAAACACCTTCCATATATGGTAAAATGTTTCAAGTTGGAGGGCTTCTGAAAAGATTGACAAGAAAGGCTGATAATATGGATTATGTAAAATCGAAATCACGATCAACTATACAGGGTTTTCTAGTGGTTCTCGCTGCTCTTTTGACGCTTTCCATTGGAATGGTCGGGTTGGCCGGTTGCTCGGGCGGCACGAGCGATGAAGACGCCATCCGCGCATCGCTCGCGTCCGAACTGGACAGCATCAAAAACATCGACGACGCGTTCGTCAACGAGTTCTCCGAGTCCATCGACATGAGCCAGCTTTCGGTCTACGGCATCGACGGCGTCGAGTTCATGAAGTCCTACCTGAGCGGCTTCGATTACGCGATCGACTCGATCAATGTCGACGGCGACAGCGCCACGGCCCAGATCACCCTTACTTGCAAGAGCTATACCGGCTACCTGCAGGCGCTGCAGACGGCCGTGGACGAGGTCACCGCCGATCCCGATGCTCTTGCCGCTCTCTCCAACGACGAGATCAACCAGAAGATCGGCGAGATCGTCATCGGCTCCCTCGACGGCGTCGAGCTGGCGGCCACCCAGCCCATCACCATCACCTACACCAAGGTCGACGGAACCTGGGAGCCGGCCTCGTCCACCTCGGGCGACATCGCGGCCGCGCTGATGACCAACTAAACGCGCCGTCAACGCGCAAACCCTTTGAAGGGCGCTCCATTGGGGCGCCCTTCTTCTATAATGCCAGGTAATCGACAATGCTTCTCGCGACGAAAAGAGAAATCGAACATGGGTTCCCATACAAAAACGAACAGCGGGGGAGCGACGACTCCCCTCTCCCCTCGCCTCGCTCTTCAACTGGCCGCGCCCCATACCTGGCCGGCGGCCATCATGCCCGTGCTCGTGGCCGCCGCCTGCGCCTTGGCCAACACCGGGTCGCTGGACGTGGCCATGGCGTGGCTTCTGCTCCTCATCTGCATCCTCATGCAGGCGTCCGTGAACACCTTCAACGACTACTTCGACTTCATCAAGGGAACCGATACAGCCGAGGACAACGTGGAGGCCTCAGACTCGGTGCTCGTCTACAACGACGTCAATCCGCGCTCGGCCCTCGGGCTGGCCATCGGCTTTCTGACCGTGGCCTTCCTGCTCGGCCTGTACGTTATTTGGAAAGCGGGTCCTGTCCCCCTCGTCATCGCGCTTATCGGAGCCGTCATCGTCGTGATGTACTCCGGAGGCAAGACGCCTCTCTCCTACCTTCCCGTCGGCGAGGCGGTGAGCGGCATCGTTATGGGCGGTCTTATTCCGCTGGCAAGCTACCAGGTACTCTCGGGCACGTTCACGTTCATGGCGCTCCTTTGGGCCACGCCCACGATCATCGGCGTGGGCCTCATCATGATGACGAACAACACCTGCGATATCGAAAAGGACATCGAGGCCTCCCGCCGCACGCTGCCGGTGCTGCTGGGCCGCGAAAGGGCGCGCGCCCTCTACCATGCCCTCATGGTCGTTTGGGTTCTCGCCATCCTCGCCATCGTCGCCATCTGGTTCCCCCGGGGCATCGTCGTGCTCCCCTTCTTGGCGCTCGGCTGCTACCCCCTCATGATGGGCCTGTGGAAAAATCCGCTCGCGGCGCCCACGCGTATCGGCGCCATGGGCCAGATCTGCAGCGTGAACGTGGCTCTGGGCGCATTCTACGCCGCCGCCCTCCTGCTTTAGGAGCGCCAGGGAATCTGCACGAGATCGGGCAGTCCGTCGCGAAAACCCTCCAGCGAGAAGTCCTTCAGCAGCTCTTCCGGCGTCGTCGGCGCCTCTTCGGGAACAAGTCCCGCCACCGCCGCGATATGTCCGATGACGGCTCGCGGACTTCCGAACCGGGCCAGCAGCTCGTCTAAGGCCGCGTCCCGATCGCGTTTCGAGAGGCGCCGGTTCTGCTCGGCCACAAGCAGCGGAACGTGCGCATAGGCGGGGTGCGGCAGCCCGAGAAGATCCTGGAGGTAGCGCTGCTGCGGCGTGGAGCAAAGCAGATCGACGCCGCGCACGACCGAATTGACGCCCTGGGCGGCATCGTCCACCACCACTGCCAGCTGATAGGCGAACGCGCCGTCGGAGCGGCGTATGAGGAAGTCGCCGCAGTCGCGGTCGAGCTTTTGCGCGTAGGTTCCCTGAACGAGGTCTTCGAAGGCGATCGTGCGGCTGTCCACGGCAACTCTCCAGCCCGGCGTGCGTCCCGCTGCCCAGCGCGCCTCCACCTCCGCGTCCGACAGATGGCGGCAGGTGCCGGCATAGACGAGCTTCTCGCCCCGGTGGGGCGCCGAGGCGGCGTGAAGGTCGGCCCGCGTGCAGAAGCACGGGTACAAAAGCCCCCGGGCTTCAAGGCGCCCGAATGCCTCGGCATAGGCCTCGTCGCGATCATGCTGGAAGTACGGCCCCTCGTCCCAGAAGAGTCCCAGGGTCTCGAAATCACGCTGGATCTGGTCGATGTAGACGCCCTTCGAGCGCTCGCGGTCGAGATCCTCGATACGCAGTACCATGTGCCCGCCCTGGGACTTCGCCACGAGCCATGCGATGAGCGCTGCGTAGATGTTGCCCGCGTGCATGCGCCCGGTCGGCGACGGCGCGAAGCGGCCGACAACGGGTGTCGCCTCTGTCGCTCCGCTTTCCGTCATAGCCAATGAAACCTTTCCGGCGCAGTCTTAAAACCGGGCTACTTCTCGCGCCGGTCGTCGACGTGCTTGGCCTTGCCGATGGCGCGCTCGATGCCGCCGGGTTCCACCAGGCGCACCTCCGGCGCCACGAGCAGCGTGCCCTTGAGCTTCTCGGCGATACGGGCGCGCAGGGCGTCCATGGCCTCGAAGGAGTCGCGGAAGGCCTCGGGGCGCAGCTCGGTCTCCACGATGAGCGCGTCCATGCCGCCGCGGGTCTCCACGATGATATGGTAATGGGGCGTGACCTCCTCGATGCCCGTGAGCACGTCCTCGATCTGCGAGGGGAACACGTTGGTGCCGCGGATGATGAGCATGTCGTCGGAGCGGGAGCGCACCTTGTCCATGCGGGCCAGCGTACGGCCGCAGGCGCAGGGCTCGGTGTGCACGGCGGTCAAGTCGTGGGTGCGGTAGCGCAGCACCGGAATGCCCTGCTTGCAAAGGGGCGTGAGCACGAGCTCCCCCATCTCGCCCTCGCCCACCGGCTCGCCGGTTTCCGGATCGATGACCTCCCACAGGAAATGATCCTCGGCGATGTGCTGCTGGTAGCGCTCGGCCAGACACTCGCCGGACACCCCCGGCCCCATAACCTCGGTGAGGCCGTAGTTGTCGGTGCAGACGATGTGCATGCGCCGCTCGATCTCGGCTTTCAGGCCCGGCGGGCAGGGCTCGCCGCCGAAAAGGCCCACGCGCAAAGGCGACTTCTCCCAATCGTAGCCCATCTTCTCCCCCACCTCGCAGATGTGCATGGCGTAGGAAGGCGTGGCCACGAGCACGGTGGTGCCGTAGTCCTCGATCATCTGGATATGGCGCTCGGTGTTGCCCGAGCCGGCGGGAATCATGGCGCAGCCCAGACGCTGCAGCCCGTAGTGCAGGCCGAAGCCGCCGGTGAACATGCCGTAGCCGAAGGCCATCTGGGCGATGTCCCCGGGCACGACGCCGGCCATCTGCACGAGGCGGGCGATGCACTCGCTCCACATGTCCATGTCGTCGTCGGTGTAGCCCACCACCACCGGCTTTCCCGTGGTACCCGACGAGGAGTGCAGCTCGCGGATGTCGTCCAGCGGCACCGCGAACAGGCCAAAGGGGAAGGTCTCGCGCAGCACGGCCTTATCGGTGAAGGGGAGCTTGCGCACGTCCTCGAGCGTCTGGATGTCGCTCGGCGCCACGCCCATCTCGTCCAGCTTCTGACGGTAGTAGGGCACGCGCTCGTAGGCGTAGGCCACGGTCTCTTTCAGCTTCTCCAGCTGGAGGGCGCGGATGTCCTCGCGGGAGGCGCACTCGATCTCGGGCTTGTAAATGGGCAGGGCGTCGAACCGTCCCGCCTCGGCGGCGGCCAGCGCCGCGCCCTTCTTTGTCACGTCGATGGAATCCATTGCCTCGCTCATGCGCCCTTACGCCTCCTTCGCAGCGCGCTCGGCGACGATGCGCGCGATGTCCTCTTGGGAAATGAGCTCCACCGGCTCGTCGGCCAGAAGCGCCTGGGCGCGCTCCGGCTCGCTTGTGGAGAGCACGATGTAGGTGGAGATCATGGAATAGCTGTAGACCACGTTGATGCCGCATTTGGCGAGCACGCCCATGACCCGCGAGAGCTCGCCGGGCGTATCGACGAGCTTCAGGCAGATGACCGGGGATACGACGCAAGCGCAGCCGGCATCCTTAAGCGCCTCCATGGCCGCCTCGGGCCTATCGACGATGAAACGGAGAATGCCGTACTCCCCCGTGTCGGCGGCGGAGAAGCCGCGCACGGAAACGCCGGCGCCCTCGAAGAGGTCGAGCACCCGGTTCATGTGCCCCGGGCGGCTGTTGGCGAATACGCTGATCTGGGAAACGGTCATGCTATTCTCCCTCCTCGTTCTCGATGACGGCTCGGCCCGCGCGCAGGGCGGCGAGGTTCGCCTCGACGGTCTTCTGCGGCACGCGCTCGGCCACGGTCTCCTCCCATACCTCGACGGGAATATCGAGGCGTGCGGCCAAGGCCCCCACGAGCACCACGTTGGCGCATTTGGCATTGCCGGCCGCCCGCGCGATGGCGTCGGCGTCGATGAGCAGAGCCCCGGCCTCGCGCAGGCGCTCCCGGGCGTTCTCGGGCATCGAGGCGGCACCGGTGAGCACCGGCAGGGGCCGAATGGCCACATCGTTGACGATGAGCGAGCCGCCCTCCTTGAGCTGGGGCAGATTGCGCAGGGCCTCGGTGGTCTCGAAGGCGACGACGACATCGGCGCATCCCGCGTCCGATACCATGGACTTCACGTCCTCGCCCACGCGCACCACCGTGGTCACGGCGCCGCCGCGCTGGGCCATGCCGTGGATCTCCGACACCTTCACCTGAAGATTCGCCTTCATGCAGCTGAAGGCGAGCAGATCGGCGGCGAGGATGGTTCCCTGGCCGCCCACACCGCACAAAAGCACCGTCTTAGTGGCATTTTCCATGAACGGCCTCCTATTCCTGGACGATGGCGTCGAAGCGGCAGTACTGGGTGCAGTGGCCGCAGCCGATGCACAGCGCGGGATCGATGAGCGCACGTCCCGTCTCGTCGCGGCCGAGGGCCGGACAGCCCAGGGTCACGCAGGCGCCGCAGGCCGTGCAGGAGCCGCTCACGAACAGCGGCGGCTCTACGTGGCGCTCGAGCAGCACGCAGGGCGAGCGAAACACGATGACCGAAATGTCGTCGCTGCCCGTGGCCTCCTTGAGGGCCCGTCGCACGGCGGCGGCGTCGTTGGGATCGACCACGCGCACATCCTCGACGCCGAGGGCAGCCACCACGGCCTCTATGTTCAACTCGCGGCTGGGCCGGTTCTGCAGGGTCACGCCGTTGAAGGGGTTGCCCTGGCGCCCCGTCATGGCGGTGGTGCGGTTGTCGAGCACGCACACCGTGCCGGCGCCGCGGTTGTACACCGTGGAGATGAGCGAGCTCAACCCCGAATGGGCGAATGTGGAGTCCCCGATGACGGCGACGATGGGACGATGCTCCGTGCCGGCCAGCGCCAGCTCGAAGCCGTGGGCCATGGAGACCGAGGCTCCCATGTCCACCGTGGTGTCCATGGCCGAGAGCGGCGGCAGGGCGCCCAAGGTATAGCAGCCGATGTCGCCGGTCACGATGGCCCGCATCCTCGAGAGCTCCTTGAACACGAGGCGATGGGGGCATCCCGGGCACAGCGCCGGAGGACGTCCCGGCAGATCGGTCGCAGCCGGCGCATGGGACGGCTGCTCAAGGCCGAAGGCCGCGCGCACGAGCCCCGGCGACAGCTCGCCTGCCCGCGGCAGAGGGCACGGCGTATCGCTCACCGGCACCCCGCAGGCCCGCACGGCGTCTTTGAGGTACTCCGAGCCCTCCTCCACGACGTACACGGCTTCGACGGAATCGGCGAAATCGCGCAGGGCGGCCGCGGGAAGGGGCCAGGTGACCCCGAGCTTGAAGATGCTCGCGTCCGGGAGCGCCTCGGCCACGTGCTGGTAGGCCGCGCCGGCGCAGACGACGCCCACAGTGCCCTTCCCCTCTATCACCTCGTTGTAGGGGCAGGTTTCCACCCACTGGCGCAGCTTATCGATGCGATCCAGCTGCACGAGGCGGCGCGGCTTGGCGAAAGCGGGCATCATGACCCACTTCGCCGGATTCTTCTCATAGGGCCTTGCCGGCGCCTCGGCGCGCTCCCCCGCCTCGACGGGCGTCTTCGTATGGGAGATGCGCACGCTGGAGCGGATGATCACCGGGACGTCGAAGCGCTCGGAGATATCGTAGGCCTCGCGGGTGAAGCGCAAGGCCTCGGCGGAATCGGCCGGATCGAGGCACGGGATGGCGGCGGCCTGGGCGTAGTAGTGCGAGTCCTGCTCGTTCTGGGAGGAGTACATGCCCGGGTCGTCGGCGGCCAAGATGACCATGCCGCCGCCCACGCCGGTGTAGGCGGCCGTGAACAGCGGGTCGGCCGCCACGTTCACGCCCACATGCTTCATGGTGGCGAGCACCCGCGCGCCGGCGGCCGAGGCCCCGATGCCCACTTCCACGGCCACCTTCTCGTTCACGCACCACTCGGCGTAGACGCCCTCCTTCTTGGCGAAGGCCTCCAGCGTCTCCGTCGACGGCGTGCCCGGGTAGGCCACGCCGATGGTGCAGCCCGCCTCCCAGGCGCCCTGGGCGATGGCCTCGTTGCCGCTCATCAGCTCCATATGTCTCTTCCTCTCCCTTCGGCGGCCGCCGTCGCGCCCGCGGCCCTAATTCTCCTCGTACTGCATGCAGAAGGTGCCGATCTGAATGAAGTCACCCGGACGCAGCGCACGGGCCTCCACGGAATCGTTGTTCACCCACACGCCGTTGAACGAGTTGGCGTCGCGGATGACGTAGCAGCCGTTCTCCTGCTCGATGGTGGCGTGCATGCGCGAGACGGTCATGTCGTTCAGGAAGATCGTGCGCTGGGGACTGCGGCCGATGGTGACGGGCTCGCCGGTGAGCACGAAGCTGATGCCCACTTGCGGCCCGCGCACGACGTTGAGCGTCGCACGGGCCGGGGCGCTCTCCTCAACGGTTGCGGCCGGCGTCTCGCTCATGACGAGCGGCTGCATGGCCTGCGTGGCGCCGAGCAGCTTGAATCCGCAGGTGGGACACACGGTGTCGTTCGGTGAAATCTCGTGGGAACAAACGGGGCAGCGCTCGCTCATGGCCCACACCTCCTTACTCGTTGGCGGCGTCTGCGGCACCCGCGCCCGCGCCGCTTCGGGCACCGTCGGCGGGAGCGTCGTCTGAGACGCCTGCGGCGATGGCCGCAACGGACTGATGATCCTCGCGAGAGGATGACTTGCTGTAGATGAGGGGCGTCTCGTTGACGACCTCGGTCGGTGCCGGGGCGTCGTTGCCCCACAGCCGGTTCCACCAAATGCCGATGCCCTCGAGAAAACCGGGGGCCGGCGAATCCTCGCAGGCGATGAGGTCCTGGGTGGCGACAAGCTCGTTGCCCTGGTAGAAGTTGGCGACGCCCACGACATCCCCCGCGGCCACCGAACCGGTCAGCTCCTCGGCGACGATCTCCTGGCTCACATTGCCCTCGGGCGCGAACACCTCGACGGCGGCCGAGGGATCGGCGAAGGTGGCCGCCACGGTGCGGTCCGGCCAGGCGCTCTGGGACACGCGGGCGATGAGCGGCACCTCGGCGCCGCCGTCGGCTGCAAAGGCCACGGTCTCGGGACTGTGGGCCAGCGCATAGCTCACGCGGTTGTCGTAGACCCAGTCGAACAGCGTCTCGGTGTCCTGGAAGCGCGCGTCCTCGGAGGGCGAGCCCAGCACGATGGCGTACAAAAGGCCGTCGCCGCGGTCGCACGCGCCAGCGAAGGAATTGCCCGCCGCCTCGGTGTAGCCGGTCTTGATGCCGCAGGCGCCCTCGTAGGTGCCGAGCAGACGATCAGTGGATTGAAGGTCGATGACCTGAGGCTTGCCGTCGGCGCGCGTGACGGTGATCTGGGCAGACTCCTTCGACACGATGGAGCGGAACGTCTCGTTTCCCATGGCGTAGGCGCTCATGAGGGCGACATCGCGGGCGCAGCTGTACATCTCGTTGTCATAGGCGCCGATGTCGAGCCCATGGGGGTTGGAGAACAGCGTCTCGGTCATCCCGAGCTCGGCGGCCTTGGCGTTCATGGCCGCCACGAAGGCCTCGTTGGCGGTCTGCGAATCGTCGGTCTTCATCCCCTCGCCCAACGTCTCGGCGATGGCGATGGCAGCGTCGTTGCCCGAGGGGATCATGAGTCCCGCGAGCGCCGCCTCAAGGGTGAGCGTGTCGCCCGCCCACAGACTCGCCGACGACTCGCCCACCTGCGCGGCCTCCTGGCTCACCGTCACCGTGCTGTCCAGGGGCACGCCGGAGTCCAGCGCGACGATGGCGGTCATAATCTTGGTGATGGAGGCGATGTGCGACCGCTCGAGGGCGCCCCGCGAGAAGAGCACCGTGCCCTCGTCGTCCATGACCAGCGCGAAGGACGCCGTGACATTCGGACAGACAACCGCCGGCAGCCCGCGCGCCTCGACGGAGGCACCCAGGATCTCGTCGGTGCCGCGCACGTCGGCGAAGGCCCGTGCCGGCGCGCCCAAAGGCAGCGCAAGCAGCAGAGCCAAAGCGAAGCCGAGCGCCCGCCTTGACAGACGGGCGCCTCCTTGGTGCGCACTGCCGTTTTCGATGGGGCTAAGCAGGGTCAACGCAGTAAACCTCTTCCGGAGCCAGAACGGCGAAGCCCGCCTCGGCGAGAACCGCCTCGGCACCGTCGCCCTCGATCTTCAGCACGTCGACGGCCTTGCCGTCGGCGGTGCAGAAGCAGTAGCCGTACTCGATGTTCATCGAGGCCCCTTGGCAGAATCCGAGAAGATCGGCCAAAGTGCCGGGAGCATCCTCGACGGACACGGCGATGACCGGCGTGAGCGAGGCGCGGAAGCCCGCCTGCCCCAGCACCTCCACCGCGCGAGCGGGCGTGTCGCAGAAGATGCGGACGATGCCGAAATCGGCGGTGTCGGCGATGAACAGGGCCTTCATGTTGATGTCGGCATCGGCCAACGTGCGGCAAGCCGCGGCGAGGCGCCCCTTCTCATTGGCGAGAAAAACGGTGAGCTGCGAAATCATTACTGGTTCTCCCCTCTCAGGTCGATGACGCGCTTGGCCTTGCCCTCGGAGCGCGCGATGGTCTTGGGCTCCACGAACTTGATGTCGACGGCCACCTGCAGGTTGCTCTTGAGGGCCGCGGCCAGACGGTTGCGCAGGTCCTCCAGGCGGCGCACCTCGTCGATCGGGAAGTCGGGCTCGGTTTCCACCTGCAGCTCCACATGGTCGAGCGGGCCGTTCATGGTGAGGATGATCTGGTACTGGGTGGCGATCTCCGGGAACTCGGTGATGACCTGCTCGATCTGGGACGGGAACACGTTCACGCCGCGGATGATGAGCATGTCGTCGGTGCGGCCCAGAAGACGCCCGATCTTGCGATGGGTGCGCCCGCACGCGCACGGCTCGGCGTTGATGGTGGTGACGTCGCGGGTGCGGTAGCGGATCATCGGCGAGCACTCGCGGGTGAGCGTCGTGATGACGAGCTCGCCCACCTCGCCGTCGGGGAGGACCTCCAGCGTCTCGGGATCGATGATCTCGCAGTAGAACTGGTCCTCGGCGATGTGCAGACCGCCGCGCTCGGCGCATTCCATGGCCACGCCGGGGCCCATGATCTCGGAGAGGCCGTACACATCGCAGTACTGAATGCCCAGCTTGTCGGCGATCTCCTGACGCATGTTCTCCGAGCAGGGCTCGGCGCCGAAGATGCCGCCGGAGATTTGGAACTCGGTGGCCGGGTCATAGCCCATCTCGATGGCCGTGTCGGCAATGAGCAGGGCGTAGGAGGGGGTGCAGGCCAGGATATCGGTCTTGCAGTCCTTGAGCATCTGCACCTGGCGCTTGGTGTTGCCCGACGAGGTGGGGATGACGGTGCAGCCCATGGCCTCGCCGCCGGCATGCGCCCCCAGACCGCCCGTGAACAGGCCGTAGCCGTAGGACACCTGGATGGTGGAATTCTCGTCACCGCCCACCATGGCGATGCCGCGGGCGAAGCAGTCGCCCCAGTTCGCGAGGTCGTTGGCGGTATGCCCCACCACCGTCGCCTGGCCCGTAGTGCCCGAGGAGGCGTGGATGCGGGCCACGTCGGCGTTCTCGCGGGCGAACATGCCGAAGGGGTAGTTGTCGCGCATGTCCTGCTTCACCACGAAGGGGAACTTGGCGATGTCCTCGAGGCTCTCAAGGTCGTCGGGGGTCACGCCCGCCGCATCGAAGCGCTCGCGGTACAGCGGCACGTTCTCGTAGGCGTTGCGCAACGACTCCCGCATGCGCTCGAGCTGCAGTTCGCGCAGCTCCTCGCGGGGCATCGTCTCAATCTCCGGTTGAAAGTACACTGGCTTCCTCCTTGTCCGTAGCTTCCTTATCGGCATCTTCTCTCTCGCGTGTCGGCGTATTCGGCCCCACGACGGTCACCTCGTCGATGGGAGCGTAGTTGGAGGTGAAATCCTCCTCGTGAAGCACGTTGCCCGCGCGGTCGCGGACGGTGCGGTGCACAGTCACGCTGCGCCCGTCGGCCCCGGCGGTCTTGACATAGCGCGTGCCTTCAGGCTCGCTCTCGTCGACTTTGGTGCGCTTCTTGAAGGGCTCTCCGGTCTCCCAGTCGCCGGTCTGCGTGGAGACCACGTAGCCCGGATCGATACCGTACAGTGTAACGGTTAGGCTGGAATCGGTGTAGCGCGAGCGCATCAAAACATCCGAAGTGCCGTCATTGACCCATGTGAGGTCGAGGTCGGGGTACGCGATGGCAGCGTCGCGGCCCGTGGGGTAGCTGGAGATGTAGAGCGAGTGGTTGCGCCGCTCGGTCACGGGATAGCCCGCCTCGTAGACCGCATTGAACACCGTGGTGGCCACCTGGCAGATACCGCCGCCGATGGCGTCGTCGTACTCGCCGTTGATGATGGCGTGCGCCGCCTGGAAGCCCGCCTCCTCGTTCGCCTCGCCCACCGTGTCGTTGAACGACCACTCCCCTCCGTCGGCCCGGGCGATGGAATTGTTCAGCAAGTCGGCCGCCGTATGGATGTTGTGACGTCGATTGGCCGTAGCGGGGCTGTCGTTGTACTCGGTCGTGAACGAGGAGATCGGGGCGATAAGGCCCATCTCAAGCGCTTCGTCGAAGGTAGTCCGGGACGGAGCCTCGCCCCATTGGATGGCGATGGAAGGGGTGTCGGAGCCGGCCGCCTCACTGCCGAACAGGGCGCTTTGGGCCTGCGCTGCCGCATCGGCGGTATGGGGATAGCGCGAGCCCTCGCGGGCGCTGACCCACACCTCGCCGCCATCGACGTCGAACGACACCGTGGCCGCCGAGGTGTAGCCCGCGTCGCGAATGAGCCCGAGCAGCCCCGAGGCCGCCTCGGTCTCGTCAAGGTAGGGAACCAGGGCGAAGCCCTCCTCCCGCTCTTCCACCCGGGTGCGCACCCACGCGCCCAGATCCGCCGCCCCCAGCGGCCACTCGGTCTGCTCGAAGGAGAAGGTGCAGCCCCGATCGAGGGCCGCCTGGACCTCGTCGGCGACCCGAGCGGCCTCATCGGCGCCGATGCGCACGTCCGCCTCATCGGGCGTCGCCACGATGACGACCTTGCCGGGTGCCTCGCCGAGAAAGCCCTCGGAGAGCTGACGGGCCACCGAGGCGCGGTCGACGGCCTTGCCGCCGTGGCCCTCCGTGACCGACACCGCGCCCGCCTCGATGGCGATGCCGTAATCGAGGCGCGGCTCGCCGGCAGATTCATCGATGGAGGAGCACAGCGCCTCCAAGGCCTCCTCGTCAAAGGAAAGGGCGACGTCGACGGAAACGCCGTTGCGCGCCGCCTCCATACGCTCCGCAAGACCGCCGTCTCGGCCCACGGCGAAGGCGCGGGAGACCAGCTCGCTCACGGAAAGCCTCGCGCCCAGCGTGCCGCTCTCGACGACCCACACCTGCTTGTTGGCCCGGGCCTCCTCTAAAGAGAGCTGCTCGGCCTGGGCGTCCTGTTCGGCAAGCTCGCTTTCCACATCAAGGGTGTCGCGGGCCTCCTCGCTGGCGAAGATAAGCGCCCGGCCATCGGCAACGCGAGGCTCGTAGAAGGAGCTCACGGCGCGACGGGCCTCCTCCTCGGTCATGCCGGAGACATCCACCGCGCCCACCGACACGCCATCGTAGATGCGGGAGCCGTTGACCGCGCCGTCGATGGCCCAGGCGCCGCCGACGAGCGCTAAAAGCGCCAGCACTGCCGCCAGGGCAATGCGGGGCCCGAGGGAACGGCGCTTGGCGGCAGGACGGCTCGCAATTCCGGCACGGCCCGCACTCGCGCCTCGCGGGGCGCCGAAGTTGCGCGGAGCCTTGGCCTGCGAAACCGTGGCGCGAGAACGATTCGACGGAGATGCGGCACGGCGCGCCGTCGTCGCGCCGCCAGCGCGCTTCGCCGTCGCGCCGGCGGCCGCGCCACCGCTGTGCGGGGTTACTGCCTTCGAAGAGCTCTTCGGTCTTGTTGCGGCCCGCGCCGACGGACGAGATGCGGATGAGGAGGGTCGAGCAGAGGAAGACTGCGCTGTTGCGGAAGAGGACGATCGAACGGTGCCCTTCGGACGAGAAACGCGGTTCGAAGGCATGACGATGCGCCGCTCGGCCCGCGCCCGCGCACGGCGCTCCTCGCTGCTCGGACGCTCGTCGGAGGGCCTACGCGTCGCCATGGGCGCTCGAACTTTCCGAAGCGGCCTCCTTGCGGTGTCTCAGCTCGGCGGCCAGGGCGCGCGCCGCCGCCACGGTGTAGTAGATAGTGACGCCAAGAGACAGGATGAGCCCCGCGTAGATGAACCAGATGCCCCAGGAGACGGCCTCGCCGTTGAACCCGGGCAACCAGGAGATGTCGCACCAGCCCAAACCGGGGATGAGCGGCGCGTTCAAGAGAAGCCCGGCAAAGCCGATAAACAGAAACGTCGTGGCGAACTTCCCCGGATAGACGACGGGCACGCGGATGCGGTAGCGCGACAGAAGCCACGCGCCCCCGATGAGCAGGTAGGCGTCGCGCAGCACCACGACGACGATCACCCACAGGGGAATGCGGCCGACGAGGAACACGCCGAGGACGCCGGTGATCATGAGGATGCGATCCACCGCCGGATCGAGGATCTGCCCCAACTTCGATACCGTATGGGTGCGCCGGGCCAGCTGTCCGTCGATGAAGTCGCTGGCGGCAGCAGCGGCAAAGACAAGCGTGGCAGCCAGGTTGAAGCCGGAGAGCAGCAGCCACAGGTACACGGGCACGAGGCACAGGCGCACGAAGGAGACGACGTTGGCCGCCGTGAAGATCTCGCTTGTCACCTGCTCGGGGATCTCTTCCCCATCTCGCTGCCCTTCGACCATGAGGCGTCCTGCTCCTTCCCTACAAAAACCGGACCCTCGACGAGGGTCCGGCGCACGTGCCGATAACGGCATATTTTAGCAGAGCGGCAAGCCCTTCTCAGACTCACCACGAAACTTAACGAGCGGTTAAGCTTACGATTCCGTCACCGCCGCCTTCGGGTCGGGGACATGCACCACGCGGCAGGATTTCGCGGTGGCGATGGGCGTGTAGGCGGGATCCATGGTCAGGCAGTGCTTGGGGCAGACGCGCACGCAGGTACCGCACTGCACGCAGCGGAACGGATCGATGGCCCAGGTGCGCTCCTTCTTCTCCACCGCGATGGCGTCGGCCGGGCAGCTCTTGGCGCAGATGCCGCACAGAATGCACGCACTCGCATCGTTTTCGATATGCCCTTTGAGCCCCGCCGGGGCCGGTTTCTGCTCGAAGGGGTACAGCACGGTCTCGGGCTTCTTGAACAGAGAGCCGAAGGTCATGCCGCCCAGTTTGAAGCTTCCCATATCCGCCTACCTTTCCGTGCAGCTGATGCAGGGGTCGATGGTCAGGATGATCATGTTGACGTCGGCCAAGTCGCACCCTTTCAGGGCCACGGTCATACCGGCGAGGTTCTGCGAGGTGGGCGTGCGCATGCGCATGCGCTCCAGGTTCTTCGAGCCGTTGCCGCGGGCGTAGTAGTAGCACTCGCCGCGGGGCTGCTCCAGCACGTTGGACGCCTGGGCGCCGTCGGCGGGCGCGCCCTTCACCGCCACCTCGATGTCGCCGGCGGGGATCTTCGCGCCGAGCTCCTTGATGATCTCGATGGACTGGAGCACCTCCAGACAGCGCACCTTCACGCGGGCGTAGCAGTCGCCCTCGGTGGCCGTGATGGGAGCGAAGTCCGCCAGATCGCCGTAGGCGCCGCGCCCGAAGGAGCGCACGTCGTAGGGCAGGTTGGAAGCGCGGGCGAAAGGCCCCACCATGGAAAGCGCCGCCGCGTCCTCGGTAGTGATGTGGCCCACGCCCACGGTGCGGTTCTTCACCGAGGTGTCCGTGAGCAGCGTGTTCATGATCTGCGTGTACTCGCCCTTGATACCGTCGAGCACCGAGACGATCTCGGCCATCTGGCTCGCGTCGATGTCGCGCACCACGCCGCCCACCTTCACCACGGACAGGATGACCCGTCCCCCGGTGGTCTTCTCGAACAGGTCGAGCACGCGCTCGCGCAAACGCCAGCAGTGCATGAACATCGACTCGAAGCCGAAGGCGTCGGCGGCAAGGCCCAGCCACAAAAGATGCGAGTGGATACGGGACAGCTCGTGCCAGATGACGCGCAAATACTCGGCGCGCTTGGGCACCTCCACGCCCATGAGTGACTCGACGGTCTCGGCATAGCCGAGGGAGTGTCCCATGGCGCAGATGCCGCAGATGCGCTCGGCAATGTAGATGAACTGGTTGTAGTCGCGGGTTTCCACGAGCTTCTCCAGGCCGCGGTGCACGAACCCGATCTGCGGGAGCACGTCCACGACGGTCTCGTCCTGCACCACCAGATCGAGGTGCAAAGGCTCCGGGAGCACCGGATGCTGGGGCCCGAAGGGAATGACGGTTGCCTTGCTCATGCTACTCCCCCTTCCCTTCCGCGGCCTTTCGGGCCTTCGCTTCCATAGCGGCGCGCACCTTCGCGACCTTCTCCGGATCCAGACCCGCTATCTTGGCCTCGATCTCCTCTTCCGTGGGGCCAGCGGGCGCCGGGGCGGCAGCCGCGGCCTTCTTGGCCTTGGCCTCCATGGCCGCCCTCACTTTCGCGGCCTTCTCAGGGTCGAGCCCGGCGATCTTCGCCTGGATCTCCTTCTCGGTGGGGCCGGTTGGCGCCTCGGCCGGCGCGGCCGCCTTCGCCTCCTTGGCGGCCTTGGCCGCGGCGATCTTCTTCGCCTTCTCGCGCGCCGCCAGCTGCTCGGGGCTCACCACGGTCATGGGGGCCTTCTCCGCCAGCTGGTAGAACATGCCGCCGAAGTCGATGGCAATGTCGCTGATGGCCACGTCGAACAGGTCGTGGATCTCGTTCTCGCAGACGAAGGCCTCCAGGTACAGATCGGTGATGGAGGGCACCACGTCCGTCTGCTTCACGCCGCTCACGTTGAAGTTGGCGAGATGCCCGTCCTTCATGTAGGAGTAGACGAGATCGATGCCCTCCTCGGTGTTGACGGCGAGAATCTGCACGTAGCGCCAGCCCTCGGCATGGCGCGCGGCCGCCAAGTCGTGCACGCCGGCCAGCGGCAGCTCCTCGAAGGTCTGCTCAAAGGTCGTCATTTCTCACGCTCCCTTCTTGGCAGCGGCCAGGGCCGCCGACTTCTCGTCGAGCTTCGCCACGCCGGCCACCACGGCGTCGATGATCTGCTCCGGGCGCACGGCGCAGCCCGGGGCGTACACATCGACGGGGATGGCCTTGTCCACGCCGCCGATGACGTTGTAGCAGTCGTGGAAGACCCCGCCGGTGCAGGCGCAGATGCCGCAGGCCACGACCACCTTGGGCTCGAGCATCTGGTCGTAGATCTCGCGGACGACGCCGATGTTCTGCTCGTTCACGCTGCCGGTGACGAGGAAGATGTCGGCGTGCTTGGGATTGCCCGTGTTCACCACGCCGAACCGCTCGCCGTCGAAGCCGGGGCACAGCGTCGCTAAGACCTCGATGTCGCAGCCGTTGCAGCTGGAGCCGTCGTAGTGGATGACCCAGGGCGATTTCGATGCGAATGCCATGTGCCTACCTCCTTACAGAAACGCGAGGAACGCGACGTTCACGCCGCCGGCGATAAGGGCCACGAGCCACGCCGACTTGAACATGAACTGCCACTTCACACGCGCGAAGTTGTTGTCGATCCAGATCTCCAGGAAGTACACCAGAAGCACGATGACGATGGCGACCAGAACGGAGACGGGGTTCGCCCACAGGAAGAACATGCCGATCCAGCCGAGGAAGAGCACGTTCTCGCACCAGTGCATGATCTCCACCATGCCGAGCGTAGGCCCGCTCATCTCGGTGGTCATGCCGCGCACGATCTCCTGGTGGGCGTGATGCGACATGGACAGGTCGAAGGGCGACTTGCGCAGCTTGATGGTGAGGATGAAGAGGACGCCCAAGAACACGAGCCAAATGGTGCAGATGATCGGGTGGTTGAGCTGGAACACCTCGGCCACGTCGAAGGAGCCTGCGGCCTGGAAGAAGGCCACGGCCATGAGCAGCACCATGGGCTCGTAGCTCATCACCTGCAGCGTCTCGCGAGCCGCGCCCACCTCGGCGTAGGGGCTGCGCGTGGAGTAGGCGGCCATGATGAAGAACAGGCTCGACAGCGTGATGACGAACACGCACAGAAGCAGGTTGCCGCCGGAGTAGAAGATGCCGCCGGCGATGAGCGCGAACAGCAGCGCGCAGGCCACGTAGACGCCTTCCACGGAGTTGACGGAGACGCGCTCCTTCTCGAAGAGCTTGCGCACGTCGTAGTAGGGCTGCAGAAGCGGCGGCCCCACGCGGCCCTGCATGCGGGCCGAGATGATGCGGTCGAGACCGGCCAGGAGGCACCCGATGACGGGGCCTGCCACGGCGAACAGGAGGGTGCCGATGAGTGTCGTAAGCAAAGTCATGAGATCACACCCTTCCTAAAAGCCCATCGGGCCCGCGATGATGGCGACGACGAACGCGGCGGCCATGATGAGCGTGTTGAACGCCACGCCGACCGGCGCGATGCGGGCCTCGCCGAACACGGATTCCATGTACCAGTTGCGCGTCGTGGCCTCAGTGGTGCCCGACAGCGAGTTCTGGAAGGCGCGGGAGTCGTTGTCGCGGCTGATGCCGGCCAGATAGACGTTCGCCCGACGCGATTTCTGCTTGGTTCCAAGGCCGGCGAACAGCACGGCCACCACGATAACGGTGCAGATGGAGGCGAGCCACAGGTTGTCCGTGGCGATGTCCTGGCCGAGCATGCCGTAGACGCTGGCCACGTAGGGCTCGACGAGGGTGCCGGAGATGAGCGGCAGGAACACGCAGGCCAGCACGAGCAGGCAGGCCATAAGAAGCAGCGCCGCCCATTCTGTCGGCTTCACCGTGATCTCCACGTTCTCCGGCTCGCCGGCGATGCCGGAGAGCTTGCCGAGCCACTTGGCCCAGAACATGAACGTGGCGGCGCTGCCGAAGGCCAGGATGATGATGAGGGCGACCTGGCGGGTGTCCACGAAGGACACGAGCGTGGCCCACTTGGCGAGCAGCATGCCGAAGGGCGCGATGAACATGCACATGATGCCGAGCATCATGAAGCGGGCCAGGCGCGGCATGCGGTCGAACAGAAGGTCCATGGACTCGATGTCGCGGCTGCCGATGTGGTGCTCGGCGGTGCCGACGCACAGGAACAGGAGCGACTTCGCGATGGCATGGAACAGGATGAGGAAGCACGCGGCCCACACCGCCTCGGCGGTGCCCACGCCGGCGCAGGCCGTGATGAGGCCCAAGTTGGCGATGGTGGAATAGGCCAGCACGCGCTTGGCGTTGGACTGCGAGATGGCCATGAACGAGCACAGCGCGAAGGTGATGCCGCCCACGAGCATGACCATGACCGCCGGCGCCGGCGACACGTGGAGCACGGGCGCCAGCTTCACCAGCAGAAAGACGCCGGCCTTCACCATGGTGGAGGAGTGCAACAGCGCCGAGGTGGGCGTGGGGGCCACCATGGCGCCCAGAAGCCAGGTCTGGAACGGCATCTGCGCCGCCTTGGTGATGCCCGCGAAGGCCAGCGCGGTGACGGCCAAGGTGGTCAGGGCCGGGTTGTTCTGGCCGATGACGAGGAACTCGTAGAACGAGAAAGTTCCCACCGTGAGCGCGCAGCACCACAGCGCCACCAGAAAGCCAATGCCGCCGGCCAGGTTCATGATGATCTGGCGGAAGGCGTTCGCAATGGCCTCCTCGGTGCGGGTGTAGCCGATGAGGAGGAACGAGCAGAGCGTTGTCACTTCCCAGCCGGTGAACATCCACTCCATATTGTTGGAGAACACGATGACGTACATGGCGGAGAGGAACACGAACATCAGCGCGAAGAACATCGGGCGGCGATCCGGCGCCCCTTCAGGCTCGTGGGCCTGGAAATCCTCCATGTAACCCAGAGCGTAGATGCAGATACCGCTTCCCACCACGCCGACGATGAAGGTCATCAGAAGCGAGAGCGAGTCGAAGTACAGGCCGTAGGGCACCTCGATGCCGTGGGAGAACATGAACTCCAGGATGAGCGTGCCGACTACCTGCACGCCCGCGAGCACGGCGGCCCACAGGTTCTTGTAGCGCACGGCGAACCACACGATGACCGCCGCGATGGCCACGGAGATGCCCGTGCAGATAAAGTCGATGGCCATGCTCTCAAACGCGAAGAGCGTGCAGCTCGCCCCCAGGTTCACGACCACGAGAACGACCGACGCCAGCGCGATGGCAACGCCCGACACGCAGACGATGACGCGGCGCGGCCCCTCCTGCCGCACGAACAAGAGCGCGGCGGCCACAATGAGGGGGAACACGATAAGGAAGCCCATCAGTCCGAAACTGAACTCCATTCAGGATCCTCCTAACCTAATATATCGGCCTTTCCGCAGCCTCATATTTTCTGCGGTTAGGCGAGATCCCTCGGATCTTGCCCCCTACCATAGCAAAGGAGGCGCAGGTAATCGCGCCTCCTTCCCCCGACTCATGAGCAATACTCGGTAAAAGGGTCATCGTAATTATGCATTTGATCAATTTTTGCGAGAACTCATCCGCTCGCGGCCGAATCGAACCGTCGGCCCAGAAGGGCGCCGGCCGCGCCGCCGACCAGCGACGGCAAGAGCCACGCGAAACCGTAAGCGTACAAAGGCGCCGCCTCGACGAAAGCGAAGGCCCCGGTGAGATCGTGCACCGTGAGGAGGAGGCTCGCTGCCACGGCGGCGAGCGCCGCGCCCTTGAACACCCAGGTGCCCCGCAGGTGCTTGCGAAACAGCAAGAGCACCACCGTCGTCATGAACGGCGGGCAGACCACCGAGAGAATCGGGCTCGCCAGGGCGATGATGTTCGTAAGTCCGAGATTGCAGATGAGCAATGCCGCCACGACCACAATGATAAGGGCCGCCCGATAGCTCACCCGGCGCATGGTGACGCGCTCGACGTAATCGGCCGTGGCGCCGCACAGCCCGATGGCCGTGGTGAGGCAGGCCAGGCCCACGACGACGCCCAGCACCGCCACGCCGGCCTCCCCCATGAGCTTCCACACGATCATGGTGATGAGCTCGGCCTGGCTGACCGTGTGCGGCACGACGCTGGCGGACGTGGCGCCCAAGTAGGTGAGACCGCCGTAGATGACGGCGAGCAGCACGCAGGCCACGAGGCTCGCCCGGGCCGTAACGCGCATCTGATCGCGCTTCTCGCCGTAGCCGGCCGCCCGCACCGATTCCTGCACGAGGATGGAGAACCCGACGACCGCGAGGATGTCCATAGTCTGATAGCCCGCGAGCACGCCGTCGGCGACGACGGTGTCCGTCTCGGGAGAGCCCACAGGTCCCAGCGGGTTCACGATGCCGGCGATGACCATGACCACGATGCCGGCCACGAGAAGCGGCGTGAGCACCTTGCCCACCACATCGATGATGCGCGTGGGCTTAAGCGTCAGCAAGAGCACCACGGCGAAGAACGCGACGGAGAACGGCAAGAGCCCGATAGCATCGCCGAACCAGGGCGCGATGGCCATCTCGAAGGTGGTGGCGGCGCAGCGCGGCGGGGCGATGAGCATGCCCACGCACAGAATGGCGGCGGTGTTCAGCGCCAGGCCGGCCTTCTTGCCCAGGGCATTTTGGATTGAGAGGATGGAGCCCCCCGCGTTGTTGATGGCGAAGACGCCCACGCAGGAGACCACCACGTCGAAGAACACGAAGCATGCCAGGCCGAGCGGCCAGAGCGTGCCCGACTCCATGCCGAGGTACGGCGGGAAGATGAGATTGCCGGCGCCGAAGAACATGGCGAACAGCGCCAAACCGACGACCAGCGCGTCTCTGTTCACGGGCGCCTCCCTTCTCATGGCGTCGATGCGGGTGTTTACGCATCTATTGTCGATGAACGAAGGGGCCATGATGACGCATCCGGGCGGCAGTTACCCGGCCAATGCCAAAGCGGCACAAAATCGTCAAGGGCGCCTCAGCTAGCCGATGGCGTCGCGCGCCGCCTCGCAAAGCGCGATGACCACGGCGCCTTCTTTGAGGTCGACGAGCAGGGCCGGCACGCCCAACTCGGCGAAGAACGCCTCGCGCTGCGCATCGGCATCGTCCCCTTCCCCGTCGGCGAGCACGATGACATCGGCACCGGCGATAAGCTGGGCCGCAACGTCGGCCGTCTCGCGCTGGAGCACGCGCAGCTCCCCCACCGGAAGATCGGCCTTCACCAGCGCCGTGGCCAGATCCATGGCGAGGTTCTCGGTATAGGTGTCGTTATCCGGCTCGGCCGCGATCATGAGCAGCCGCGGGTTCTCGGGCCAGCGCCCGCGCACGGCCTCGGCAAGACCCGAGTCCTCCCGCAACGTGGCGAACCGGTACATCCCGCGAATCTCGTAATCCATCGGCTCGGGTGCGACGATAACTTCCATGGGAACCTCCTCGTTGCATTTTCCCGGCTCTGTCGCCGGATACTGCTCGTTTTGGCATAGCCTACCACGACAGCAAAACCCGAGTTATCGAGTCTTCCTATGAGAGTATCGGCGCTTCCCCGCCTCGGAAGCTTAATGCGGCGGGGATCAGGAGTCCTATAACCTTAAGAACGGATACTTAATTCGGGCTTGTCGCTAAACTGGCATCGAAGCTTTTCCGTACGCACTAATATGCACACTCTCGGGATGCTGGGATTATCACCGGTGGCTTTGTCGAACAAAAGAGAGGCGAAGAACCATTCGGAAAATTTCCTCTTGCAAAGGCGTTGCGGTCGGGTTATCATAGCAAAGCTGTTTGAGCGAGAGCTCAAAAGCACCAACGGGTTGTGGCGCAGTTTGGTAGCGCACTTGACTGGGGGTCAAGGGGCCGCAGGTTCAAATCCTGTCAACCCGACCAGAACTTAGAGAGCCGGCATAATGCCGGCTCTTTTACTACGAGCGCGTATTTAGAGCTAACGGGCAAGTCAGTCAGGAATTAGATCAGAGTTTCGAGCAATGCGAAGGAATTAGTTAAGGGTTTCGGACATCACGAGAGAAATAGTCGGGAATTTCGAGCAGCAAATCGACCCATTGCAGGCAATTTGCTTCGAAACACACCCGAAACTCCCAACTACTTCCGATCTCGCAACATCACTCTGCTCGAAACTTCCAACTATTTCCAAAATCTTGCGAGTTATTTGATTCGCTATGTCACCGTTCAGGACGACCCATCTTCCCAGGTCACGCTCTGGGTTATGCCTTGGGTTAGGCATTTAACCCAATTTCGTCGATCGGCCCGATGCGCGGTTTTGCGAACCGGGCCATGATGCAACCCGTCAGCAGCGCTCGGCAATCGGACAGAGCCGAAGAGGACGGTTCCACCAGCCGAGCGCGAAGGGAGCGCGGTTCGAAGAAGCCGCCCGTCGTTCAGGAGGGTCATCATGGAAGTCACCCGTCGCGATTTATTCAAGTTCACCGGACTGGCCGCCGCCGGAGTCGTGGGAGCGAGCGCCCTTGCGGGCTGCGCCCCGAAAACCGCCGCGGAGACGGCCACGCTCGCGGATACCGGCTCTGCCGATGCCGGGCTGCCCGCCTTCCTGCAAGCTCCCGAGCCCATTACCGACTTCGCAGACACCCGCGAGTACGACGTCGTTGTCGTAGGTGCCGGCGAGTCGGGCCTGTCCGCGGCCCATTCCGCCGTAGCCGCCGGCGCCAAGGTGGCCTGCGTTCAGAACATCGGAACCGCCCAGACGACGGGCAACATGGGCGCCTCGGTGGACACCACCAAGACCGACGAGGCCGGCATCCAAGCCTGCGTCGCCTTCCTCATGGAGAAAAATGCCTACCGCTCGAACCGCAAGCTGCTGGAAGCGTGGGCCCGCAACTCCTACGAGGCCGTTACCTGGTGGGCGGACACGGCGGCCGAGGGCGGCGCCGAGTCGAAGCCCTACGATTCCGAGCGCGAGTACAACGGCTACACCTACTACTTGCACGCGAACACCTACAACCACTTGGAAGGCGCCCACAACGACGCGGCCCTGGCCGTCTGCGATGCGGTAGCCGCCGAGGGCGTGGAGTTCTTCTTCAACTCCCCGACCGTGCAGCTGTACAAGGAGGGGGAGCGCGTGGCCGGCGTGATCTGCGAGACCGAGGAGGGCAACGTGCTCTTCAAGGCCGCCAAAGGCGTCATCCTCGCCTCCGGCGACTGCTCCGGCAACCAGGAAATGCGCGATTACTACTGTCCCGACCTGCGAGGCTTCAAGACCATGAGCCCCTTCCGCGACGGCATGGGCATGATGGCCGGCATCTGGGCCGGGGCGCAGATGACGCCGGTGAACCACTCGAAGATGGTTCACGGCGGCGGTGCGCTGACCCGTCTGGAGCTGCCCTTCCTGAACCTGGACATCCACGGAGAGCGCTTCATGAATGAAGTTCTGTCCTTCGCCTACCTGAACAACCTCATGCGCGGGTACCTCGAGGAGTACGATTTCCAGAACCCCATGGCGGCGAAGTTCTTCACCATCATGCCGGCGAACTGGGTCGAGATTGGCGAGCAGTGGGCCGCAGCCCATCCCAACGAGGTGAAGTTCGGCGTGGGCAACATGAAGATTCCCTCGGAGGATCAGTTCGTCAAGGGCGAGACCTTCGCCGAGTTGGCGGCCAACATCAACGCCTACATGGAAGCCGAGGAGTGGCACATCGACCCCATCGACGAGCAGACCATCGTCGCATCCATCGAGGCCTACAACGAGCTGTGCGCGACCGGGGCCGATGGGAAGTTCGGCAAGCGCGCCGACTATCTGGTTCCCATCGAGCAGGGGCCGTTCTTCGCGGTGCCCCGCGGCGCGAACTCCGTGCCGGCCGTACTCGGCGGACTCACGGTGAACGAGAACCAGCAGTGCCTCGGCACCGAGGGCGCACCCATCGAGGGCCTGTTCGCCGTGGGCAACGCCTCGGGCCAGTTCTATGGCGGCGTGGATTATCCCATGGACGTCGAGGGCCTCTCCATCGGGCGCGCCATCACCTCCGGCTACGTCACCGGACGCTACGTGGCAGCCCTGTAGCTCTGATAACCCTCCCCCACCTGTCGCCCCGCCGGCCTCCCTCCCTGCCGGCGGGGCGGTGGCGCATGGGGGAAGGCCCTGTTTCCCGACGAACCGAGGCGCAATGAACGCAACCCGCTATAATGGCCCCATGGAAAAGACACCCGCACTGCGCGAGAAGCGCCGCCTCGACAATCTGGAGCAGATGATCCCCTATCTGTTCGCCTTGGGCTGCGCCCGGACGTGGATGACGCTCACCTTCGCGGCGCCGTGGGCGGGGCTGGCCGTCCCCTTCGATCCCCATGTCCTGTTCGACTACTTGTACGCGGGCTTCGGCATCGCCGCCACCCTGCTCGCCCGCCTCCCGCTTCATCGCCGTGCCGCTCGTCTACCTCTGCCAGGGACTTTCAGGCGATCGCTTCGCCGTCGTGCTCGTGCTCCTGCCGCTTGTCGCCGTGGGCAGCCTCGCCCTCGCGTTCCGAGCGCTGCCCGAGCGGGAGACGACGCCGCGGGCCTACCCCAAGTTCTCGTTCCCCGTAAAGCCGCTCGCAGTGCTGTGCATCTACGCCTTCGCCTACGGGCTGCGCTCAGCCCAGCTGCCCGCCGGCGCCGGGGTGCACTCGTCGCTGTCGACCGCCATTGTCATGGGCGGGTTCTTCATTGTCGTGTACTTCTTCTCGGACCGCTTCTCGGTGAGCGCCCTGTTCCGCTCGCCGCTTCTGCTCATGGTATGCGGGCTCCTGCTCATTCCCGCCGAGGGCATCCTCGGCACCACGGCGGCGGGCTACCTCATCTCCATGGGCATGTCCCTCATGTCGCTGCTCATCGCCCTTCTGTTCTACGACCTGTCCAAGCGCATGGGCATCGCCATCATCGCACTCACGGGCGTTGTACGCGTGAACTCGCTGTTCACGCTGTGGGGCGGCAACGTGGCCGAGCTCTTAGGCGCCTTGGGCCTCGCTCCGACGACCCAGAACATCGCCATCACCGTGGCCGTGGTCATGCTGGTGCTGGCGAGCACGCTCATGCTGCTGTCGGAGAAGGACCTGGCCAGCCGCTGGGGCATCCGGCTTCTGGAGACCGATAATCTCGCCAAGGAGAGCCTGCGGGCCGAGACTATCGCCGAGCGCTGCGACGCGGTGTCGGCCTCCTGTCATTTGAGCCCCCGCGAGGACGAGATATGCCGCCTCATCGCGGGCGGCAAGACCAACCAGCAGATCGAGCGGGAGCTGTTCATCGCCTCCGGCACGCTGAAGGCCCACATCCAGCACATCTACGTAAAGTGCGGCGTGCACTCCCGCAAGGAGCTCATAGCCCTGTGCGGTGGCGAATGATGCGTGCCCCTTGGAGAGTATTTACGCCAGAAATGGACAAAATTGCGTCCAGTGAGCTGAGAAGAGGTCTTTCGCGACCCAAACTGAGCAACATTTTAACGTCTTGCGCATAAAATGAAAGCAACAAGCCGCCATACGGCGCACATCCGAACTCCAGAGAACTCACTCGACGTCATTTTGTCCACCTTCGTTAAAAGTGCCCTCCGCCGTGCGCTGCGCTACTTCTCCGTGCCGTCGCCGAACAGGAGGTCGCGCTCGTCGCCGGGGAGCTTGGCGCGGGCCTGCTCGCGCAGGTTGTTCAGACCGGCGAGGTACTGGCGGTACAGCACCACGGTGAGGTAGCGGCCGGCCGGGGTGAGGGTCAGCTCGTCGGCGTTGTCGGTGGCAAACGCGCCATTGGCCCGCATGAAGGCCATCTCAACGGGCAGCCCGCGCTCCACGGACACGCCGAAATCGCGCTCGAATTCGTGCTTGTCGAAGCGCAGGCTGTACAACTGCAGCAAAAACTTGTAGCGCATGAGGTCACGGCGTGGCAGATCGGTCTTGCCGAGCAGCGGCGTCGCGCCGGCGCGCACCAGCTCGCCGTACTCTTCCAGATTAAACGTGTTCACGAACAGGTTGTCACCCAGATGCGTGATGGAGCCGGAGCCTATGCCCACGCACTCCTCATAGGACACGGCGTACTCGTCCACTTCCAAATGCTGTTTGCGCTCGTGATTCTCGTCGAGACGGTTGAACGTCCACAACGTGCGCCGCTCGAAGAAGGGGTTCTCTCCCCCGGCCAGAATCTCGTCCAAGATATGATAGAAGCGCCGCTCCTTGTCGTAGTCCATCTTTCCCAGCACTTGCTCCATTTTGCGCGTGGTGGCATGGGACTGGTACAGCGGCGAGAACGTCGTCTGATGGCAGCCGCACAGAGCGATCTTCTCGCAGTCGGAAATGAGGATGTCCTCGGTCTGCGTGGGGAAGTTGAAGATCATGTCCACGTTCAGCGACTCGAAGTACGGGGCCGCCTGGCCGATGCGCTCGAAGATCTCTTCCCCGCTCCCGTACTTCTCGTAGCGGTCCATCTGACGCAGAAGCCTGTCGTCGAAGGACTGCACGCCCACCGACAGGCGCTGGATGCGGCCCTTGAGCTTATCCAGATACTCCGGGATAAGATGGTTCGGGTTCGTCTCCGAGTTGACCTCCTTCACGTGGAAGAGGTCGCGGGCCAAATCAATGGTCTCGCACAGCTCGTCGATGTCCACCGTCGGCGTGCCGCCGCCCACATACACGCTCTCGAAGTCGTAACCCTGATCGGCGAGCATCCGCATCTCCTGGCGCAGGGCCTGGAAGTAGTCGCGAGCGCGCTGCTCCCGGTAGGGAAAGCGGTTGAAGGAGCAGTAGGGGCACAGCCGCTCGCAGAAGGGAACGTGCACGTAGAGGGTGTAGGGGCGCCCCTCCACGGGGTCGGGAAGCGCGCCTTCGGGCACGGGGTGCAGCGTCAGGGTCTTGTCGGTCATGGCGCGGACGACGGTGGTGAGCATGCGCTCTGAGAGCATCGATACCTCCTGGGTCTATTCAAGCGTAAGGAGGATTTTAGCACTCCCACAGGGCCAATAACCGACCTTTGTCCTAAGGGTATGCGGAACGCACAAACTCGCGATGCAACCGCGCGAGGTCGTAATTTCGGCCGACCGTTTCCTGCGCGCGCATCCTCAGGCCTTCTGCTGACTCCACGGCCCGTTCCTCTTTGTAAACGACAACGGCGAGCGCTTCATGTGCGAGAACACCGACTACTACAAGAAGCCCGTGTTCCTCACGCCTGTGAAGCAAGGCCCCTTCTACGCCCTGAAGGTCGGTCCGGCGCTGCTCGCCGTCTGCGGTGGCTTGAAGTGCAACAACGACTTCCAGTGCCTCGATGAGAACGGCGAGGTCATCGAGGGCCTCTACGTGCTCGGCAACATCATGGGCGACATCACCGCGGTGGACTACCCCATCAACGTCGCCGGCAACTCCCACGGCCGCTGTATCACCTTCGGTTATCTGCTCGGCCACGAGCTCGCCGAGGCCTAAGCGCCCGCGCGCGAAACCGCTTACTCCGCTGCGGCCTCCCCTCCCTGCGGCTGCGGCATTCCAGCTAGAAAGGCTCTCTTTCGGGAGCCTTTCTTCATGCCCGCTAATTGGAGAGGCGTTCTCTTACTCTTTTCCTTCGGCCATTTTCTCGACAATACTCATAAGCTCCTGCTTTGTGTGAACGCCCGTCTTGGAGTAGATGCGCTTGATATGGGCCCAAACGGTGTTTTCCGACAAGACGAGGTCTTCCGCGATGTAGCGAGCAGAACGTCCACGGGCCAGATAGCCCAGAATCTCCCTCTCGCGCCGCGTGAGTCCGCTCGCAGCAGCGATGCCTTCAACCCCTCCTTCGAACGCATTGTCGATCGAGTTCGAATCGCTCGCGTTCGCCTCTCCCTCCGAAACCTCATCAGGCATCGGCGTATCAGCCGGATGCGTGCAGTCGGTCACGCTATCTTCCTCCGAATCGCTCGTACGCGGCCCCAGCTGCCTGCGCGCTTTGCTGATACCGAACACCAGCACCCCGGCCAATGGGTAAATGGCGGCAAAGGCAAGCAAAGTGAGCAACGAAAGCCCGTAATCGACGCTCAGCGACCGGAGAATGCTGCCGACGCCTAAACCCGTCAGAAGCGAAAGCGCCGAACCTCCCAAGTAGGCAGCCGAGAGGATGTAGGTCGAAAGGTCAAGACGTCGCGCGCTGTCAACGATGTATAGCAAAAACACCATGCTGCAAGCATCGTAACAGGCAATCATGACGAGGCCCACCAGACCTCCAAGGCCATCGCCGAGAAATGGCAGAAGCGACAAAATCAAGAGAAGCAGAGGCAAGCAGGCATTGTAGACCGACGCCGGATGCGGGCTCCTAAGAGCGATGAGCGCCAAAAGCAGCGTGACCAGAGTTGCAGCCGCGAGGGGTATCCACATATCCACGTCGCCAACCAAATGTTCCGATTGGGAGCCAAGCACGGCGGTATGCAGGATGCCAACGACCCCGACGAGCGCGAAAACGCAAAGGTAGGCCAAGGTAAGGTCGCGTCGTTCCGGCGGAACAGCAGGCATAGACGTCCGATGTTCGGGAAAACTCATGGTGCGCTTCTTGCGGGACAACAACCACGACGAGAGGCCCACCGATAAAATGGGCAGCGTACAGGACCAAAAGCGCCCGAAGGCCACAAGGAGAGGGCTTGCTATGCATTGGACGATAAGGGCACCGACAATTTGCACCGTCGATGAAGCAGTATCTTCCTCGGCGGCGAAGACATCGAGCCAAACAGCATTGAGGATGGTCGACGAGTAGCCACACAGCGCACCACAGAGAGCGGCAGCGAAGCCATCGGGGAACCTAGAAAGCAAATCGCCGGCGCTGAGAAGAAACCCGGACGAGAGAGATATAACGGCGGGATACTGGCGCAGGGCGCCCGATAAGAGACGACGAGAGCGCACCATCAAAACGAGAGCAGAGGCCGTAAGAAGGGAACTCAATCATGGAATTCAACCGTAGGGACTTTATCAAGGGGACTCTGGCTTTGGGCAGTATTGCCGCCGTAGGGGGACTTGCTGGATGCTCGAGTCCGCAAAATCAATCACCCGACTCCTCCCCTTTGGCAGATACCGGCTCCATCCCCGGTATCCCAGAGAGCTTCACCGACGGGAAATGGATCGGAACAGCCATGGGCCACGACGACGACCTGATAGTCGAGGTCGTCGTCGCAGGCGGCGACCTCGCCTCAGTTCGCGTCCTGCGCTGCGATGACACCATCGGCATCGGCACAACCGCAGCGCCTATAATGGCCGCACGAATCCTCGAGACGAAGAATCTAGACGTCGACACAGTGACAGGAGCGACAACCACCTCTATCGCCGTCAGAAACGCCGTCGCAGATGCGATCACGAACGCCGGCGGCAGCGTTTCCTCCTTCAGTTTGGGGACAACTGCGCCGACCGGGGGCGCCCCTCAAAACCTCGAGGTCGATGTCGCACTGGCCGGTGCGGGAACCGCGGGACTCATCGCCGCCGTCCGTCTTCTGGAGGCCGGCAAGTCGGTCGTGCTCTTCGAGAAACAGGACATTGCCGGCGGCTCGATGCCGATGACCTACTCGGGCGTCGCGGCGGCGGAATCGCAGCTGCAATCGAACTATGCGCTGGGACGACACGATGAGAACCCCATGTTCAACAAAGCGGGTATGCTGGCTGTCATGAGCAAGTACCTCGTGCCCGAAAACGACCGTTTCGACGGCGCAATGCCCTATCAGACCGCCATGTACGACAATTCTGGCAAGCTGGTAGACTGGCTGCACGGCATGGGCGTGGGCTTCTACAGTCTCGGAGTGAACCCGGCCTACGGCGTGACCCCCTACCTCGCCCCCGGATGCTACATGGGTGGCTGCGGCTATGCCAAGGACTTCCTTGTCGACCGAGTGGGGGCGCTCGGCGGCCAGATCATCTACGCCACCGAGGTCACCGAACTCGTCCAGGAAGCCGACGGCCGAGTGACTGGTCTTTTGGCCCAGGGCCGCAACGGCTCAAGTTGGACCGTGGGTGCGAAAGCCGTTTGCCTCACCACGGGCGGATTCGCAGCCAACCCGGATATGATCGCCGAGTACTACCCCGAATACGCCGATTACAAGTTCAACTGCGCGCCCGGATCCACGGGCGAGGGTATCCTCATGGGGCAGAAGGCCGGGGGCGCCATCGAGTGCATGGGGCGCGAGCTCGGCGCCTTCCTCTCGACGACGAGCCAGGCAGGCTCTAACTTCGAGATCGCGTTCCTTTATCAGACGACGCCGGGCATCATCGTGAACGCCTCGGGCGCCCAGTTCGGAAACATGATGTCCGACAACCACGGTATGCTCGGCCGCGGTCTGCGCGATGCGGCCAACGGGGGCGCCTTCTTCTACATCACCGACGAGTCGGGGCGCATCACCACCAACAAGAACGAGCTGTACGCCATGGACACCTATAAATGCCTGGAGCATCGCGGCGACATGGTCCATTACGACTCGGTCGAAGAGGCGGCCGAAGCGCTTGGCCTGCCCGAGCTGGCCTCCACCATCGAGACCCACAACGCCCACGCCCTCGCCGGCGAGGAGGACGAGTTCGGGCGTAAGAATCTCCCCTACATCGACACCTATAGCGGCATCTGGGTCATCAGCTGCCTTCCCACCTTCTACCTCACCACGGGCGGCCTTGCCATCGACACGGCCGGTCGGGTGCTCACCGAAACCGGAGAGTCGATCGCGGGCCTGTACGCCGCCGGCGACGTATGCGGCTCCATCGAGGAGAAGGACGGCCGCCCCTACGCCATGGGCTTCGATGCGGCCATGAACTACGGGTATCTCATGGCAGAGGCCGTCATCGCCGATATCTAGCAAACCGCAACCTGAGAAGCCCCCTCCTGCGCCGGAAGCTCAACGCTTCCGGTGCTTCTTTTCCAGAAGGGAGGCGCCCTATTCGGTGTCGCCCACGTAGGGGGCGAGCACGGCAGTAAGGACCTTCAAGTGGGCCTTGGAGCGGTTCAGGCAGGGGACGTAGATGAAGGCCTCGTCGTCGGCGCGGTCGCGATGAGCGCCGCGGCGGAAGTCGTCGGCCGCACGCTGACGGCGACGAGCGGCGGCCAGATCGGCATGGGCATTGTCGCATCGGGCGGCGGCTTTGCCGGTGTTCTCCAGGGCGCCGGGCTCCTCGGCGGCGTTCACCTCCAGGCCCTCGAGTACCGCCCGGTAGAGGGGCTCCAGCTCGTAGGGCACGTCGTAGAGCGTTTCCAGGCAGTCCACGGAGAAGTTGGGACACGCCATGAACAGGCGGCTGCCCGGCTCGGCGGCCTGGGCCAGACGCTCCAGCGTGGGTCGCGTGAAGGGCGACAGCCAGGTGCGGCCCTTGTCGAAGCGGCTCTGGTAGCTGATGGTCCAGGCACGGCGATCGAGCCCGAGCTCGCCGGCCACGGCCAAACTCGTGGCCCCGGTCTGCAGCTCGTAGGTATCCCCCGCCTCGATGTCCTTCAGCGGAATGGAGTGGAACGAGAACAGAAGGCGATCTCCCGCCTCTTCGGAAAAACCCGCATTGCGGATAGAAGCGGCCACGGCCCGGACGTAGGTGGCGTCTTCGCCATAGCCGTCGATGAGGCACACGTCGCCCTTGAATCGCGCGCGGCGCACCGCTTTTTCCACCCCGTCGCTCACCGAGCCGGTAGTGGAGAAGGCCGACTGCGGGTACATGGGCAGCACCACCAACTCCGTGCAGCCGGCCTCCTTCAGCTCCTTCACGACGCGCTTGATCTGCGGTTTCCCATAGCTCATGCCCGCGCGCACCATGACGGGCAGGCCCCGATCGGCGTAGTACTCGTTCAACCCACGTTCCAGGGAGGTCGTGATGGCGATGAGCGGTGAACCCTCCTCCGTCCAGATCTTCTCGTACTTCTCCGCCGAGGCCCGCGAGCGCTTGCCCAGAATATGGGTGTGCAAAAGCGTCCACCACACGGGGCGCGGCATGGGGCAGATGCGCGGATCCATGAGGAACTGAGACAGGTACTTCTTCACGGCCTTGCGCGTTGGCGCCTCCGGGGTGCCCGTGTTGGCAATGATGACGCCCACCTTGCGCGGCGCGGCGGCCTTCTTCTTACTCATCGGGTACCTCTCCTTCCACGGAAGGGACGGGAGAGGCGGCCATGAGCTCGGCCACCTCGCGCCCCGCGTCGGTCTTGCCCAGCGAGCGCTCGGCTAGCGCGTCAAGCGCCTCCTGCAGATCCTGCGGCAGGTTGTCGGCGAAGGCCATGGGCTCGCCGGTCGTCGGGTGCTCGAAGGCGATGCTGTAGGAGTGCAAAAATTGGCGGCGCAGCCCCAGCTGAGCCCGGGCGTCGCGGGGGCCGTGGGCGTTGTAGACCGGGTCGCCCACGATGGGATGGCGCGTGTACTGCATGTGCACGCGGATCTGGTGGGTGCGCCCGGTGAACAGCTTGCACTCGATGAGGCTGTAGCCGTCGTCCTTGGGGCCGGCCTCGAAGCGCTCGAGCACGCGGAAGGTGGTGATGGCCTCCCGGGCGCTCGGCGTATCGCGCACGGCCATGCGGCAGCGCTCGTCGGCCGAGCGCGCGATGGGCGCGTCGATCATGCCGGTATCGTGGGCCATGATGCCGTGAACGAGCGCGATATAGTGGCGGTCGACCGCCCGATCCTGAATTTGCGCCATGAGCTCGCATCCGGCCTCGTCGGTCTTGGCCGCCAGCATGAGCCCGCTCGTGTCGCGGTCGAGCCGGTGCACGATGCCGAGCCGGTCGGCCTCCTCCCCCTGCACGTTGCACAGGTTCTCCTCGCCGCAGTGCCAGATAAGGGCATTGACCAACGTGCCATGGGCGTGATCGACGGAAGGGTGGCAGACGAGCCCGATCTGCTTCGAGAGCACGAGCATGTCCTCGTCTTCGAAGCGCACATCCAAGTCGATGGGTTCGCCGTAGACCACCACGGACTCCGGCTCGTCGTCCACCTCGTAGACGATGGTGTCCCCCGCCGCCACGGCGTGCTTTTTGGAAACCGTGGCGCCGTTCACGAAAACGCGGCCCTCCTCGATGGCGCGCGCGGCGGCCGAGCGGGAAGCGTAGAGCCCCCGGGCGGCACACAGGGCATCCAGGCGGTTTCCTGCGTCCTCGGTGGTGGCGATATGGCAAAGCGAGCGTGACATGGCATCCATTCTATCGACGTCCTGCCAGAGGGTCATCCCCCGAACAGGCTACTTCTCCTCCGATGCGACCTCCTTCGCGGGCGCATCCTTCCTCATGGACCAGAGCATCCCCGCGAAGAACAGCACGAACCCGCAGGTAACCCCGATGTCGGCAACGTTGAACGTAGGGAAGCTGATAAACACCGTGTCGATGAAATCGACCACGTAGCCCAACGTGAAGCGGTCGAGCGCGTTACCCAAGCCGCCGGCCACAATCAGCGCGATCCCCACCGTCTCCATAACGCCGGCGCGCTTGCCGGCCGTGAACAAATACACCGTGAGCGCAACGCAGACGAGCACCGACATCACCCCGAGGGCGAAGGTCGATTCATCGAACATACCCCAGGCGGCACCGGTGTTGTGCACCAGGCGGAACTGCACCAGACCAAGAAAGGGACCAGCCACTACCTGGCCCACGGAGAAGCCGTTGAAGTAAGCTTTCGTGGCGATATCGAGGACAAGCCACAGCGCGGCAAGAGGAACGAAGATGGCGGCGTTGCGCTTGCGCCGGCTGGGAAGCCTCTCCTCCACGGCAGAGGCCTCCCCTTGCTCTTTCTCTATGGTTAACGTCTCGGGGGCGGCCACTTACTCGGCCCCGCCCTGAATGGCGTCCAGCGCGTCCCCGCAGCGCTCGCACACATCCGGATGGTTCGGGTTGCCGCCCAGCTCGCGAATGTTCCAGCAGCGCGGGCACTTCTCGCCCTCGGCCACCGTGACCGCCGCCGTGATCTCGTCGCCGTCGCCTTCCACGAACTGCACCTTGGCCACAATGAACAGCTCCTCGAAGACCGCCGGGTCGAAGGAGCCGGCCGTGGCCACCAGCGCCGCCGGGGCCGTCACGGTAAGCGACGCCTCCTGGCTCTTGCCGATGATCTTCTCGTTTCGCGCCTCCTCCAGCGCCTTGGTGACCACCTCGCGGACGGCCATCATCTCCTCCATGGTCGCCACTTGCGCGCCCGCATCGGCAGGCAGAGAAGGCACGAAGTCGCGCGCGCACGGCCAACCGGCCAGCTGCACCGAGGCCTCGCGGCCCTCGATGGCGCGGAAGGCCGGCGGGTAGCACTCCCACACCTCGTCGGTGGTGAACGACAGGATGGGGGCCATGACCCGCACGAGCACCTCCAGGATGTTCATGAGCACGGTCTGCGCGGCCCGGCGGCGCGGCGAGGCCGGCGCCTCGGCGTACAGGCGATCCTTGGTAACGTCCATGTACACGGCGGAGATGTCGTTCACGTAATCGTATAGGGCCCGGTAGACGCTGTTGAAGCGGTAAGACTCATAAGACGCCTCCACATCGGCGAGCAGCTGCGAGAGGCGCACGAGGGCCCACTGGTCGAGCGGCTCGAGCGCGTCCCAGTCCTCCACGAAGTCATCCGGCGTGAAATCGTTCAAGTTGCCGAGCAGGAAGCGGAAGGTGTTGCGGAAACGGCGGTAGGCGTCCGAGACCTGCTTCAAGATGTTCTCCGAGATGGACACGTCCTGGGAGTAGTCGCAGGACGACACCCAAAGGCGCAGCACGTCGGCGCCTAACTTGTTGCACATCTCCTCCGGATCGATGCCGTTGCCGAGCGACTTCGACATCTTGCGGCCCTCTTCGTCCACGGTGAAGCCGCAGTGCATGACCGACTTGTAGGGAGGCACGCCGTAGGCGCCGATGGAGGTGAGCAGCGACGACTGGAACCAGCCGCGGTGCTGGTCGGAGCCCTCCAGGTACATGTCGGCCGGGAAGGTGAGGCCGTCGGTCTCGGCGCGATGGCGGCAGACGCTCGTGTGCGAGACGCCGGACTCCCACCACACGTCCAGGATGTCCTTTTCGGGGATGAGCTCGGTGCCCCCGCACACCTCGCACTTGGTGCCGCGGGGCAGATACTCGCTCGGAGCCTCGGTGAACCAGGCATCGGCGCCCTTGGTGTTGAACAGCTCGATGACCGCATCGAAGGTTTCGGCCGTGGCCACGGTGTTGCCGCACTTGGCGCACTTGAACACGGGAATCGGCACGCCCCAGCTGCGCTGGCGCGAGATGCACCAGTCGGGACGGTCGGCCACCATGGCACCGATGCGGTTCTTGGCCCAAGCGGGAATCCACTCCACTTCCGAGTTGATGGCGCGCAGGGCGTCCTCGCGCAGGGCGTTCTTGTCCATGGAGACGAACCACTGGTCCGTGGCGCGGAAGATGACCGGCTCGTGGCAGCGCCAGCAGTGCGGGTAGGAGTGGTTGATCTTCTTCTCGGCCACCAGCGTCCCCTGCTCGCGCAGCCAGTCGATGATGACCGGGTTGGCCTCGTCGGTGGAAAGGCCGGCGAACTGGCCCGCCTCGCCGGTGAACACGCCGTTGTCGTCCACGGGCATGAGCATGGGGATGTCGAACTCCAGCGCCACGAGGTAGTCGTCCTGGCCGTGGCCGGGGGCCGTGTGCACGGCGCCGGTGCCGGTGTCCAAGGTGACGTGGTCGCCGTAGATGACCGTGCCTTTGATGTCGCGGCGGACGGGCGCGGTGTAGGTGAGGCCGAACAGCTGCTTGCCCGTCAGCGCCACCGGCTCGCCGTCGGCGCCGCGCACAAAATCATAGTCCTCCCAGCCGGCCACCTCGGCCACGGTTTCCACCAGCTCCTTGGCCATGATGAGGTTGTCACCGCCCACCGTGACCATGACGTAGTCGGCGTCCGGCGCCAGCGACACCGCCGTGTTCGCCGGCAGCGTCCAGGGGGTGGTCGTCCAAATGAGCAGGTAGGCGTCGCCCTCGGCTCCGGAGGCCTCGAACACGCCGGGCATGGCGTCCAGCTTGAACTTCACGTAGATGGAAGGCGACACCTCGTCGGAGTACTCGATCTCCGCTTCGGCGAGCGCCGTATGGCAGTGGGTGCACCAGTGGATGGGCTTGCGGCCGCGGTAGACCGAGCCTTTCAGGTACAGATCCTTGAAGATCTCCACGTTGCCGGCCTCGTAGTTCGGAATGAACGTGAGGTAGGGGTGTTCCCAGTCGGCGTTCACGCCGAGGCGCTTGAAACCGTTGCGCTGGATGTCGACGTACTTCTCGGCCCACTCGCGGCAGCGTTGGCGCAGCTCCACCTGGGAGATCTCGGCCATCTTCTCTGGCCCGAGCGTCACCTCAACCATGTGCTCGATGGGCTGGCCATGGCAGTCCCATCCGGGGATGTAGGGAGTGAAGTACCCGCGCTGGGCATGGCTTTTGACGACGAAGTCCTTCAGGATCTTGTTGAAGGCGTGACCGATGTGGATGGGGCCGTTGGCGTAGGGCGGCCCGTCGTGCAGCACGAAGGGCTTGCCGTCGGCGTTCTTCTCCAGCACGCGGCGGTAGATGTCCATCTCTTGCCATGTGGCGAGCCGCTCCGGCTCGCGGGCCGGCAGGTTCCCGCGCATGGGGAAATCGGTCTCGGGCAGGTTCATGGTGTCCTTGTAGCTGTTTGACACGGCGCTTCCCTCTTCCACTTCGAAATCGTCCTCTATGTCACGGCCTGCGCGCCGGTGGGGCGCCAGGCGTCTGTGAGCGCATCTTGCAAAGTATACGGCAAGGGGGCGCAACAGGGGCAATGGTTACAACTTTTTCTCAGGAAAGGCTTCATTGGCCGCAGCCGGTGCAACGAACCCAATTTGCGCTAGAATGTCCCCAACGCAACTCGGGCGCCGCGCGCCGCCCCCTACCGATAAGGAGCCCTCCATGGCCTTCGCTATCGTCACCGATTCCTCCTCCAACCTCACCGAGGAGGTCATCGACCAGTTCGACCTGCATATCCTCCCCTTAACGTTCATGGTGGACGGCGAGGAGCACCACAGCTACCTCAAGGGGCACAAAACCGACCTTAAGCAGTTCTATACCATGATGCGCGAGGGCAAGGTCATCACCACCTCGCTGCCGAACCTGAAGGATTCCCGCGAACTTCTGGAAGGACTTCTCGCCTCGGGCGAAGACGTGCTCTACATCGGGTTCTCCAGCGGGCTTTCCGGCACCTACCAGGCCATCGACCTTTTGCTGGCGGAACTGGCCGACGCCTACCCCGATCGCACGGTGCTTTCGGTGGACACCCTGGCCGCCTCCCTTGGCGAGGGGCTGCTCGTTTGGTATGCCGCCAAAATGCGCGAAGAGGGCAAGGGCATCCAGGAGGTTTGCGACTGGCTGGAGGCCAACAAGCTGCATCTGGCCCACTGGTTCACGGTGGATGACCTCATGTTCCTGTTCCGCGGCGGTCGCGTCTCGCGCACGAGCGCCTGGGCAGGCACCCTTCTGAACATCAAGCCGGTCATGCACGTAGACGACGAGGGGCACCTCATTCCGCTCGAGAAAGTGCGCGGGCGCAAGAAATCGCTGAAGGCGCTCGTCGACCACATGGAGCAGACGGCCACGGCGCCGGTGGCCGACCAGACGGTGTTCATCACCCACGGCGACTGCATCGAGGACGCCGAGTACGTGGCCGACCTCGTGCGCGAGCGCTTCGGCGTCACCGACATTCTCATCAACTACGTGGATCCGGTCATCGGTGCCCATTCGGGCCCCGGCACCATGGCCCTGTTCTTCCTGGCCAGTGAGCGATAACGGCGCTTGTCTGCCACCGTGGGAAGGGCCGGCCATCCTGCTGGTGGACCTGGACGCCTTCTTCGCCTCCGTCGAGCAGCTGGATCACCCGGCCTGGCGGGGCAAGCCCGTCATCGTCGGCGGCGACGCGGACGCCCACGGAGTCGTCTCCACCTGCTCCTACGAGGCCCGCGCCTTCGGGGTGCGCAGCGCCATGGCCTCGTCGCTGGCGCGAGAGCTGTGCCCTGATGCCATCTGGACCCACGGGAACTTCCACCGCTACCGCAAGGTTTCCGCCGCCATCATGGCCATCCTGAGGGACGAGACGCCCCACGTGCAGCAGGTCTCCATCGACGAGGCCTTCATGGACGTCACCCCCACCGCCGTGAACACCGAGCACCCGGTTCTCGTGGCCCAGCGCATCCAGGAGCGCGTGGCCGCCCTCGGCGTCACCTGCTCCATCGGCGTGGGCACCTCCAAATCTGTGGCGAAAATCGCCTCGGACCGCGACAAGCCCCGAGGGCTCACCGTGGTCTTTCCCGGCACCGAGGCGGCGTTTCTGGAGAAGCTCCCCGTGCGCACGCTCTCCGGCGTGGGCGCCGCCGCCGAGAAGACGCTTCTTGCCCACGGCGTGCGCACCTTGGGAGATATGGGCCGGGCCGACGGTGCCCTGCTGCGAAAGATCTTCGGGAAGAACGGCGAGATGATGCGCGATAGGGCCCTGGGACGAGATCGGTCGGAAGTGGCCGAGGACGACGAGGTGAAGTCGGTCTCCAACGAGGTGACCTATGCGCGCGATTTGGAGACGCGCGAGGACATCGAGGCGGCGCTTTCCACTATTTCGGCGAAGGTGGGAAGGCGTCTGCGCCGAAAGGGGCTCAAAGGTCGCACCGTGGCCGTGAAGGTGCGTTACGACAACCGCACGACCCGCTCGGCCCAGTGCGCGCTTCCCGCTCCCACCGACGACGACATCGCGTTCGCCCCCGTGGCGCACCGCCTGGCACAGGAGCTGTGGGCCCCGGGCATGAAGGTGCGCCTGCTCGGCGTGGCCGTGACCCATTTCGAGGAGGACGGCGCGCCGGTGCAGGAAACGCTCTTCGACGCGGCCGCCCTCGGAGGCGACGACCGTGCAGACGCGACCCAAGGCGCAGCGCTCATCCGCGACGAGAAGAAGCGCCGCAGCCTTCTCGCCGCCACCGACGCTTTGCAGGAGCGCTTCGGCGATGGCACGGTGCGCTTCGGCTTCGAGCTGCGCCAATCCGGCAACACCACCGGCTCCTCCTCGAAAAACGTCGAGGACTACAAGTAGCTTCCCTTACAATAGACGTCAGTAAACGCGACAGAAGGAGCGAGCATGGCGCTGGTTTTGGCGATCGACATACGGAACACGAGGACGAGAATCGGGCTGGCGCTTGACGGGCGGCTCGTCTCCCAGTGGGCCGTCCCCACCGATCCCGACGAGACGGCCGACGGCGCCGTGGCCTGCGTCCTCGGCTTCTTCGACGCCCTCGCCCGCGGCCTGGCGCCCATCGAGGAAGGCGCACCCGGCGCCATCGACCTTCCCGAGAGCGCGCCTTTGGCGGACGGGGCCATCATCGCCTCGGTCATCCCGGCCCTCACCGGCGTATGGGCCGACGCGGCGCGGCGTCTCACGGACGCGCGCCCGCTCACCGTGGGCCCGGGCCTGAAGACGGGCCTCAAGATGAACTTCTCCGATCCTGTGGCCGTGGGCGCCGACCGCGTCGCCGAGATGGTGGGCGCCAAGAGCACCTACGGCGCGCCGGCCCTCGTCATCGATCTGGGTACCTCCACCACCTTCGAGCTTTTGGACGAGACGGGAGCCTTCCGCGGCGGCATCATCGCCCCGGGCATGAAACTCGGCGCCCAGGCGCTGGCCCGCGGGGCCGCCCAGCTGGCCGCCGTGGAGCTTCGAGCCCCCAAGTCGCTGCTCGGCCGCACCACCGTCGAGGCCATGCAGGCGGGCATCGTCATGGGGGAGGTGGCCCGCATCGACGGCCTCATCGATATGATCTGGGCCGATTGCGGCTACACGACCCCCGTCATCCTCGTGGGCCAAGACGCCGAGACCATCGCCGCGCTCATGGCGCACGCCGTCACCGTCGACCAGACCCTCGCCCTCCGCGGCCTTCTGGAACTCTATACCGCGAACACACGACGTTAATTAAACTTGAAGATTTTCTGGGCGATCTGGTAGCCCTTGAGTCCGATCTTCTCGCCGGCCTCCGTGGGCAGATTCGTGGCCAGATTCAGCGCGTTGGAGCGGACCCGGCGGTACAGCGACGGGTTTTGCTCCTTCAAATAGGCCCATATGTCCTTCAGATCCTGCTCGTCGGTCTCGCCTCCGCGCATGCGCAGAAACACCGAGCAGATGCACATCATCATGGAGAGGTAGTTGCGCAGGTAGTGGCGCAGATGGCGGTTGCGCACGGCCTGCGGGTCCACGTTGTCAATCATCTGCCGTGTGACGCGCAGCTGCTGGTCCATGCGGCCCATCATGACCTTCTCGTTGACCGACTGGTCCTCGCGGCCGATGAAGTAATGGTAGGCGTCCACGTTGAAGTAGCGCATGGTGCGCACGTAGACCAAGGGCTCGTAGACGAAGATGTTGTCCACGTAGAAGGTGTGCTCGGGCAGCTCAAGGTGCATTTTGCGCAGCATCTCGGTGCGATAGTACACCGAGTGCATGAGCAAATACTGACTCGGCAGGAAGGTTCCCACCTCGTCCCAGCCGAACTCGTAGCCCTCGGGCAGCACGTTGCCGTAGCCCATGACCTTCTGCTCCCCCTCGTCCACCTTGTCGTAGACGTAGTTGGCCACCACCATGTCGCAGGGCACCGGCGCATCCAGCTGGCTGCGCAGATACACCATGAGCGGAAACATCGCCGCGGGATCCAGCCAGTCGTCGGAGTCGACCACCTTGAAGTAGAAGCCGCTCGCGTTCGCGAGCCCCGTGTTCACCGCGCCGCCGTGGCCCTTGTTGGGCTGATGGATGGCGCGGACAATGTCGGGGTGCTCGTTCTGCCAGCGGTCGCAAATGGCCGCCGTGTCGTCCTTGGTCGACCCGTCGTCCACGAGCAGGATCTCGATGTCCTCGCCGCAGGCGAGCAGCGTCTCCACGCAATGATCCATATAGGCTGTCGAGTTGTAGCAGGGCACGGCGAACGTGATGGTCTTCAAAAGCGCCTCCTTCGTCGGGGTCTCGGTGCGCGGGTGTTCCACCTCGCGCGGCGTCCTAGGCGTCGGCCGTCTCCGTCAGGATCTTCTCGGATGCGGCCAGGGCGTCGGCGACCACCTTGTCCATGTTGAAATAGCGGTACTCGGCCAGACGCCCCAGCGGATGGAAGTTCGGCAGCGCGTCGGTCAGGCGGCGGTAGCGCGCGTAGAGCGCGTCGTTGTCATCGTTGATGATGGCGTAGTAGGGAATCTGGGTCGCCGGATCCTCGTAGGCCCGGGAGTACTCGCGCATGATGGTGGTCTTGTCGCCGGTCTGCTCCGTGAGCCACTTGAACTCGGTGATGCGGGTGTAGTCCTCGGTCACCGTGTAGTTCACGGTGCCGCAGGGCAAATGGTAGGTCTCGTCGAAGGTCTCGTAGACAAAATCGAGGGAGCGGTAGGGCAAGCGCCCGAAGCGTCCCAAGAACAGCTCGTCGAGGGGGCCGGTGTAGACGATGGGTCCCTCGAAGGACGCGCCCTTGATATGAATGGCCTCCAAGGGGGCGTCTTCCTCGCGGCCGGCGAAGACGAGATCGAAGACGCTTTCCGCCTCGGTGCCCAGGCAGACGGTGATCTTCTCGTGGCCGAGCAGGTTCTCGAACAGGCGCGTGTAGCCATCGATCGGCATCCCCTGGAAGGCGTCCTGGAAGTAGCGGTTGTCCCGGGAGATGAACACGGGCACGCGCGCGGTCACCGAGGGATCCACTTCCTCGGGAGTGAGGCCCCATTGCTTCTGGGTATAGTAGAGGAACACGTTCTGGTAGACGAAGTCCGCCACCTCCTGAAGCTCCGGATCCTCCTGGGCGCGCAGCTCGTTGATGGTGACCTTGCGCTCGTCGCCGAAGGTGTCGACGAGCTTCTCGATGAGCCGGGCCGCCTTCTCGTCGCCGAAGGCAATTTCCATGGAGTTCTTGTTGAAGGGCACGGGCATGTAGGTGCCATACCAATCGGCAAGCACCCGGTGCTGGTAGCTCGACCACTCGGTGAAGCGGGCAAGATAGTCGTAGGCGCGCTGGTCGTTGGTATGGAAGATGTGCGGCCCGTAGCGGTGCACGAGCACCCCGGCCTCGTCGTACTCGTCGTACATGTTGCCGGCGATGTGCGCGCGCTTCTCGATGACGAGCACGCGAAGACCGCCCTCTTCGGCAAGCTGCCGGGCACTGACAGCCCCGGCAAAACCGGAGCCGACAACGACGGCGTCGTAGTCTTCGATGGCGATATCGCGGAAATCGGCGTAATTAACGGCCATAACGGGTTCTCTCCCTCGTACTCGTTGATGCGAATGGGGCGCCGGCGCTCGGGCGGCGTCGTTCGGAGGATATTGTACCCAGCCCGCATCCGATGGCCTCCAAACCCCATACAAACCGAATAAATGAACCTGCCGCACGGTCGCGCCGTGCGGGGCGACGGCCCGTGCTCTATCATGAGGGCAGGATACCCGTGAGAAAGGACGTTCCCGTGAGCCAGTTCCTCGATTCCATGATCGCCCGCGCGAAGGCCGACAAGAAGACCATCGTGCTTCCCGAGGGCAACGACATCCGCACCCTCAAGGCCGCCGAGGCGATTCTCGCCGAGGGCATCGCCGACCTCATCGTCTTGGGCGACGCCGACGACATCACCGCTGCCGGCTGCAACTTGGAGGGCGCCCGCATCGTCGACTTCCGCACCTCCGAGCTGCGCGAGCCCTATGCCGAGAAGCTGGCCGAGCTGCGCGCGGCGAAGGGCATGACGCTCGAGCAAGCCCTCGAGCTTATGGACAACGAGCTGTACTTCGGCATGATGATGGTGAAGATGGGCGAAGCGGACGGCCTCGTCTCGGGCGCCTGCCACTCCACCGGCGACGTGCTGCGCCCGGCCCTGCAGATCCTGAAGACCGCTCCTGGCGCGCAGATGGTGAGCTCGTTCTTCGTCATGAACGTGCCCGACTGCGACTTGGGCCACCACGGCACCTTCATCTTCTCCGACTGCGGCCTGGAAGTGCAGCCCGACGCCGATCGCCTGGCCCAGATCGCCATCAACGCCGAGGCGGCGTGGCGGTCGCTGTTCGCCGATGCCGAGCCGGTCATCGCCATGCTGTCGCATTCCTCCTACGGCTCGGCCAAAAACGACGATTCCGACAAGGTGGTGCGCGCGACGGCCAAGGTGAAGGAGCTCGTGCCCGAACTCGCGGTAGACGGCGAGCTGCAGCTGGACGCCGCCATCGTTCCCGAGATCGGCGCGGCGAAGGCGCCGGCCTCTCCTGTCGCGGGTCGCGCCAACGTACTCGTGTTCCCGGACATCGATGCGGGCAACATCGGCTACAAGCTGGTGCAGCGCTTGGCGAAGGCCGAGGCGCTCGGCCCCATCCTGCAGGGTATCGCCGCCCCGGTGAACGACCTGTCGCGCGGCTGCTCGGCCGACGACATCGTGGGCGTGGTGGCCATCACCGCCGTGCAGGCGCAGGGGAAATAGCGCTCCTTCTTGCCTTTCCATCCCTCCGGGCGCGAGGTGGCCGAGGGGGTGTCGTGCTCAGACAACATTGAAGTGCAGGGCTCGACGCGGGTCGTCTCATTTTTCTATGCACTTCAATGAACTGCGCGCGGCACCCCCTCGGCCACCTCGCGCCCTGCTCTTCTGGGATTGGGCGGATTTCTCCTCTCTACCCTTTTTTCTCTTCTCTCTCGATGCCGAGTTTCTCGAAGAGTTCGTCGCGGCTGTGGACGCCGAGCTTCTTGTAGACGTGGCGGATGTGCGACTTCGCCGTGCCGTTGGCCACGACCATGGCAGAGGCCACCTCGCTGGCCGAGCACCCCTCTAAGAGCAGCGTGAGCACCTCCTTCTCGCGCTCGCCCAAACCGCAGGCGGCGGCCACGCGATCCACTTTGGCGCGACGGGCCGCATCGAGATCTCCCGTCGCCTGCTCGCCCTCGAAAAGCTCCGCCGAACGAATCGGCGTGACGCCCCGTCTCACGAGGATGATCATGGCGGCGTTGGCAGCCAGAATAGACAGCAGAACCATGATGTTCGACGCGAATTGCTCGACGAGCGCGAAGCAGAGCGCCATGCCCAGGCGGCCGACGAGGCATCCGGCGGCGAAGGCCACCATAAGGCCCGTGAAGGCCGCAAGAGTGTGCCGCCGAGTCCCCTGCGCGCTGGCGCACAGGAGCACGACGGCATAGGCGAGGAAAAGGAACATGCCAAGCGCCGCCAGATCAAAGGAAAGCGCAGGCTCGAGGTGAAGATAGGAGGCGGCTATGACGGCCACGATGATAGCGGGCACAGCGATGGTCGTCAGCGGGAGGACCGCCGCATTTGCCAAGAGCACCACGGCGCAGATGAGCAGCATCGGAGCGAAGAAATCCCCCGAAGCATAAGAAGCGCTGTCGCCCCCGATACCGGCAAAGGCGATGGCCGTGATGAAGGAGAAGCTGAACAGAAACGTCGCCGAGGCCGGGTAGCGGAAGGCATCCGCCGGCACGGCCGCGGGCACAGCCGCGGGCACAGCCGCGTCGTCTTCCTCCTTGGCCTGCTCCGAGCGCAGCTTGCGAGAGAGCACGAACGTCCCCACGAACATGAGCACTCCCATGCACACGCACAGCTTCACCGCCTCCAGGCCCGAGAACACCCAGATGACGAAGGAGGCGAACACGCCCGCCAGCACGATATTCCAAATCACCGAAAAGGAGCGCCGATCGATATGCACGGCGAACCACGAGGTCATGGCCACGGGCAGATAGACGCCGAAGATAGCGCCGCAAACCCAGTTGACAGGCTCGGGCACGTGGATGCCCGCCCCGAACAGCGCGCAGTACAGCACCAAGGTCGCCTGCACGAGCAGGGCCAGAACCCAAAGCAATCGACTGCCCACGACGAGCCGTCCCCCCCGTCGCAACCTCCAACCAAGCATAAGCGCGCAGAGGAGCTCGGCGACATAGGAGGCATCAGTATAGGAGAACATAAACGCCGTAGTGTGCCACATAGACGGCCAGAAGTACACCTGACCCACGAAGGCCAAGTTGCAGGCCAGGCCCACGAACAAGCTAATGGATCCAGCGCCCCTGAAATGCTCCTCGAACCCGAGGCGCAGCCCCGCGATCGTATTCCACAGACGTTTCATCGCTTACCCCTCCTCTTTTTTGCTATCCCCCATGAAACCACAAATAGCAGATGAGCGCCAGCAGCAAAAATGGCAACCTTTCCTCATTTCCAGAAAGGTGGGTTAGCAAGGTGGGTTAGCAAGTTCCACCACCGCTAACCTACAGGTTATCTCTCACGCTAACCTCAGCGCCGACGCTAAAGTGACCAGTGTGATCGGGGACACCGCGATCCCCGGAGCGCCGGAGCGAATGCGTCACGCGACGTCTTCGCCAGACATCAACCCGGCGCGAAGACACCGACCACAAGGGAGTGGAAAATGGGAAAATACACCCGCCGACAGTTCATCACCAGCGCTGGTGTCGGCATGGCCGCCGTCGCCGGCCTCGGCCTTGCCGGCTGCGCGCCGCAGACCCCGGCCGATAAGGCCATGGCCAACACGGGCAACGGGGGAACCACCTTCGCCGACACCATCGCTTGGGACGGCGAGTACGACGTCGTCGTCATCGGCTTCGGCGGTGCCGGTGCCGTGTCCGCCTGCTACGCCGCCGACGCCGGCGCGAAGGTGTTGCTCATCGATAAGGCCCCTCAGGGCATGGAGGGCGGCAACACGCGCTTCTGCGGCCAGATCATCCTGAACTCCGACGACAAGGAGGCCATGCTCGCCTACAACAAGGCCATGGCCGGCGATTTCGCCGTCGACGACGAGCTCATGGACGCCTACGCCGAGGGCCTCACCCAGACGAAGACCATGCTGCGCGACTTCTTCGGCGTCCCCGAGGAGAACTTCCTCGATTGGAAGGAGGACTCCTCCGCCCAGCCGATGATCGCCATGTTCGTCCCCGAGTATCCCGAGCTCGAGGGTGGCGATGCCCTGCACGTGCTGACCGTGAGCGACAACGTGTGCAACTCCGCTCTGTGGAAGACCTACCGCAACAAGGTCATGTCCATGAGCGACAACATCGACGTGTGGTACATGTCCCCGGCCACGAAGCTCTTCCAGGATCCGGTCAGCCGCGCCGTCATCGGCGTGGAGATCGACAAGGCCGGCGAGACCGTGAACATCCGCGCCAAGAACGGCGTCGTCATGACCATGGGCGGCTTCGAGAACAACAAGCAGATGGTCGAGGACTTCCTGGGCCTCACCAAGAGCACGCCGGCCGGCACCCTGTTCAACACCGGCGACGGCGTGAAGATGGCCATGGGCGTCGGCGCCGATCTGTGGCACATGGAGGCCTATGAGGGCAACTGCTTCGCGCTCGGCGGCATCTCCTTCGTGGTGAACGAGGATCAGCACGCCAAGACGTTCAACGACCTGCGCAACCTCTCCGGCAGCGTCATCGTCGTGGGCAACGGCGGCGAGCGTTACCTGCGCGAGGACGTGTACAACCGCCACGGACACGTGCCGAGCAACGGCGACTGGGTGAACGTGAAGCGCCCGCGCAACACCTACATGGTGTGGGACGCCGCCCAGAACGAGGCCATTGCCGAGTACCACGGCATCCCGGCCGGCTTTGAGGATCAGGTCGTCTCCGCCGCCACCATCGCGGAGCTTGAGGCCGCGCTCGGCATCCCGGCCGGCAAGCTGGAGCAGACCGTGACCGACTTCAATAAGATGGCCAACGATGGCTACGACCCGGCCTTCTTCCGCGCCGCCGAGACCATGCGCGCCTTCGGCGAGGGCCCCTTCTACGCCATCGAGATGATCCAGGCCTTCCTGAACACCCAGGGCGGCGCCCGCCGCAACGCCCGCGCCGAAGTCGTGGGCACCGACGGCGAGCCCATTCCGCACCTCTACTCCGCCGGCGAGTTCGGCGGCATGACCCCGTACCAGTACAACGGCGGCGGCAACATGGCCGAGTGCCTCATCTTCGGCCAGCTGGCCGGCGTGGGCGCGGCGGCCGAGAAGGATCCGCTGCCGGTGCTCCCCATGGGCGTGGCCTCCGAGATCGTCTATACCCAGGGCAGCGGCAGCCACGAGGTCGATCCCGATCCGGCCGCTTCCGCAAAGCTCGGCGAGAACGAGTATCTCGGCACCTCCACCCTGTGCATGGGCAACGAGCTTGCCGTGAAGGTGAAGATGGAGGGCGACAAGATCGCCGCCATCGACATCGTGCAGCAGCAGGAGACCGCCGGTGTGGGCAGCTTGGCTCTCGAGGCCCTGCCGGCCCGGATCATCGAGGCCCAGTCCACCGAGGTCGACGCCGTTGCCGGCGCTACCGTTTCCTCCACGGCCCTGAAGGACGCCGTGAACAACGCACTCGCCCAGGTGAAGTAGCTCGCCTGATGCGATAGGGGCACCATCAAGCGCCCCGCACCCCTCCCCACGAAATCGAGGCTCAAAGCGGGCCTCGATTTCGTTTTCTAGCCCCGAATCGACGGTTGTTTCATCAGAACCGTCGATTCGGGGCTGACATTTTCCCAAAACGGCCTAATTTGGAAGAAAAGAAGCCCCGGATCGACGATGTTGATAGAACAACCGTCAATCCGGGGCTAGCTTATATCTGAGCCTCAGGTGCCTAGACCAGCTCCGTGATCTCGAGCGTACCCTCCTTCACCAGCTGATAGGTGTCGCGGGCGATCATGTACTCCTCATCGGTGGGGATGATGACGATGCGCACCTCGGAATCGTCCGTGGAGATCTCGCGCTCGCCGCGCAGACCGGCTCGGTTCTTCTCCAAGTCGATCTTGATGCCGAGCGGCTGCAGACCCGCGAAGATCATGCGGCGCATCTTGTCGCAGTTCTCGCCCACGCCGGCCGTGAGCACGATGGCATCGACGCCGCCCATGACGGCGATGTACTGGCCGATGTATTTCTTCGCGGAGTTCGAGTACATGTCGTAGGCGAGCTGGGCGCGCTCGTCGCCCTCCTCGGAGGCCTGGCGCACGCTGCGCAGGTCGTTGGAGATGCCAGAGATGCCCAAAAGCCCGCTCTTCTTGTTCATGAGGTCGTTCACCTCGGCCGCCGTGAGGTTCTCCTTCTCCATGATGAAGGGGACGATGGCCGGGTCGATGGCGCCGCAGCGGGTGCCCATCATAAGGCCATCGAGAGGCGTGAGACCCATGGAGGTGTCAACGGCCACGCCGTGGTCGATGGCGGAGATGGAGCAGCCGTTGCCCAGATGGCAGGTGATGAGCTTCAGATCCTCCAAGGGCTCGTCCATGAAGGCGGCCGCGCGCTCGGCAATGTAGCGATGCGAGGTGCCGTGGGCGCCGTACTTGCGGATGGCGTGCTTCTCGTACAGCTCGTAGGGCAACGGGTACATGTAGGCCTTCGGCGGAATGGTCTGGAAGAACGAGGTGTCGAAGACGGCCACCATGGGCTTGCCGGGCATCTGCTCGCGGCAGGCCTCGATGCCCATGAGCGCGGCCTTGTTGTGCAGAGGAGCGAGCTCTGCCAGTTCGTCGATCTTGGCGACGACATCGTCATCGATGAGCACGGAGCGATCGAAGTACTTGCCGCCCTGCACTACGCGGTGCCCCACGGCGTCGATGTCGTCCAGAGAGTCGATGGCCTTGGTGGGGCCGCTCGTCAGCGCCTCCAACACGAGGGCCATGGCGGCGTTGTGATCGGGCATGGGCGTGTCGATGACCACCTCATTCTCGTCGATGCCGTGCTTGTGGAAGGCCTCGGCGGAACCGACACGCTCGCAGATGCCCTTGGCGAGCACTTCATGGGTTTCAACATTGATGAGCTGGTACTTCAGAGAGGAAGAACCGGCGTTGAGGACGAGGACGTTCAATGACTTACCTCCTAATCAATAGTTTCCCCTATTTTAGGAGTGCACGCAGGGCGCGTCGCACCTGCTCGCGTCCTTATCGGCAAGCGGAGCGCCGCTCACCGATTGACGTCCCGTCATCTTTTCCGTTGAATTGCGGAGGCGGCTCCCCGTAGGGGGCGACCTTGGTCGCCCCTTCCAACTGAAGACATCATTCCGGTCGAATGGGCAGACCAAGGTCTGCCCCTACGGAATCTGTCGCGCCGTCACCGTTCTAGGAGAGGGTCGTGTCCTGGGTCTCGTCGTCGGGGGCGGCCACCAGCTCGCCCATGAGCACCTCCACCTGCTGCTCGGCGGCGCCCAAGCGCTTCTGCAGCGAGCCCAAGAGCACCACGCCGCGCTCGTAGGCGGCGAGGGACTCCTCCAGTTCCAGCGTATTGCTCTCCAGCACGGAGACGATGGACTCCAGCTCGCTCAAGGCCTCGCGGAAGGTCAGCTCTTCCACCGGCTTCTTCTCGTCAAGGTTCGCGGCATCGCTCATGGCGCTTCCTTTCTCATCGTTGCGTGTATCACTCGTCGCTGCGCGTATCGTCAGCCCCAGGCCTCGACGGCGCTGTGGATGCGGCGGACGTCGTTCACCGTGCAGTCCAGCTCACCGTCGGAGAGGGTCACCACGAGGCGCTCCCCCGCCGCGACGCCGTCCACCGAGCTCACCACTCGGCCGTCCTCCCCCTTGGCCATGGCGTAACCGCGGCCGATGATGGCCAGAGGCGACAGATCGTGCAGGCGCGCCGCGCTCACGGCCACCGACGCGCGATAGGGGTCGGTCATCGCCGCGCCGGCGCGCATCAGGCGCCCCCGGGCCCCATCGAGCTGCTGACGGGAGCGCTCGCCGAAGTGCTCGCCGAGGTAGCCGAGGCGCCCTGCAGCGGCGCCCACCGCTCCTCTGGGCGCCGAGAGCAGCCCGGGCAGCATGCGGCCCAGCGCCTCGCCGATAAGCCCCAGTCTGTGGCGATCCTCGCGCAGCGCCTCCGGCAGCGCGCGGCCGAGGCGGTCGGACAGGTCGTCCAAGGCCAGCGCCTCGCCGTCGAACAGGCGCGTCGGCTCGCGGAACAGCGGCAGGGAAGCCACCCGTTCCATCTTGATCGACAGCGCGTCCAAACGACGGCTCTCGGCATGGCCCATGGCGGCGCCGAGCCCCTGGATGCGGGCGGCGATCTCGCCCTGAGCCGGCGCCACGGCCTCAGCGGCCGCCGTGGGCGTCGAGGCCCGCACGTCGGCCACCATATCGGCGATGGAGGTGTCCGGCTCATGCCCGATGCCCGTCACCACGGGCACGGGACAGGCGGCAATGGTGCGCGCCAGCCGACGGTCGTTGAAGGGCATGAGATCCTCGAAGGATCCGCCGCCGCGCACGAGGAGCACCACCTCAGCGCCGGCAAAGACCACCTTGGCCAGACCGTCCACGAGCCCGTCGGCCGCCCCGGGGCCCTCCACGGGAACGCCGGCGAACAGGATGCGGGCCAGAGGATAGCGCCTGCGCAGGGTTCGCAGCACGTCGTGGACGGCGGCGCCGCGCGGCGAGGTGACGAGCCCTATGGCCTCGGGATAGGCGGGCAAAGGACGCTTGCGGGCCGGATCCATCAGTCCCATGGCCTCGAGCTCCCGCGCCAAGTTGGCCACCTGCAGCCGCAGCTGTCCTTCGCCGGCCAACGACACCGAGAACACGTCGAAGTTCATGCGCCCCTTGGCCGCGTACAGCGAGAAGCGCCCGGTGAGCTCCACCAGGGCGCCGACGGAAAGCGCCACGCCCGAGGCCTGGTAGCGGTTCATCCACATCATGCACGGAAGCGAGGCCTTCTCGTCCTTCACGGTGAAGTACACGGCCTTGTAGCCGGGCTTGTCGTTCACCTCGGAGACCTCGCCCACCAGGCGCACCACGACCTCTTCCAGGGCGTTTTTGGCCAGGCCCATGGCCGCCGACACCGACAGCGCCGGGGCGACCTCCTCTTCCGTTGTCGTCTCGCGCTCTTCCACCGCCACAGCAGGCTCCGTTTACTCCTGGCGCTGGCCGAGCAGCCACAGAAGCTGCAGAATGGAGGTGAGGGCGGCGGCCAGATAGGTGAAGGCGCAGGCGCGCAGAACGTCGAAGGCGCCCTTGCGCTCCTGGGCGGGCAGGCCGATCTGGCCCATGTAGACCATGGCGCGCTGGGAGGCGTTGAACTCGACGGGCAGGGTCACCAGCTGGAAGAGCACCACCACCGCGTACATGATGATGGCCGCGGTGGTAAGACCGGCGATGTTCAGGACGATGCCGGCCATGAGCAGGAAGATCCAGGCGTTCGAGGCCAGGTTCACCGCCGGCACGATGGCCCCGCGGATCTTCATGGGCGTGTAGTCCTGGGCGTACTGGCAGGCATGGCCCACCTCATGGCAGGCCGTGGCCGTGGCGGTGATGGTGCGCCCGTCGAAGGCCTCGGGCGAGAGCGTCACCGAGTTGCTGCGCGGGTCGAAGTAGTCCTGGCCCGGGCCGCCGCGGAAGACCTGCACATTCGAGATGCCGTAGTAGGAAAGCATCTGGCGCGCCGCCTCGGCGCCGGTCAGCCCCGTGGAGTTCGCCACATGGGAATAGGTCTTCAGTTTGTGGTTCACGTACCACTGGGCGCCCATGCCGATGACGAGCGTCGCGACGATGAGCATGAGGTAACTGCTGGAAATCATAGGGTTCTCCTTGCGTATGCCTTGCATTTTTGGCAGTCAATTATAGGCATGGGAGCGCCCCGGTCGCCCGGGAGGCGCCGAAAGCGTGAAAGATACGTAACCGCCTCAGGAACGCGGCGTCACCACGAGTCCTTCGGGGCCGAGGGACAGGGCGAGCCGGCCGGCGAGAAGCTCCAGCAGCTCGTCCCCCACCATGGCGCGGCGCCAGCCGCGCAGCACATCGACATCGGCGGTGTAGCCCCGGGCGACGCGGGCGAGCTCCGTCCGGGAGGCCAGCGTCTGCATGGCGATGTCGTTCTCCTTGGCGCGCAGCCGCACGAGCGCCTCCATGAGATCGAGCTCGGCATCGACGTTGCGCTCGCTCTTCGGCGACTTGTCCAGCTCGGGCCACGTATCGGGCGCGGCATCGAGACCCCGGACGAGCACGGTGGCCACGGCCCGGGCGTCCCGAGTGTTCAGCTTCTCGCGCACGCCGCGGATCAGGAACAAATCGTCGATGGTGCGGGACTCGCGACGGCAGGCCTCGACGATCTGCTCGTCGGTGAGCACCCACTTGCGCGGCATATCGCGCTCCTGAGCCGTCACCTCGCGCCAGCACGCCACCTCCCGCGCCGCCGAGAGCTGCCGGCGCGTAAGCTGGCCCACGCGCTTGAGCCGCTTGTAGCGCTCGAAGGGGTCGCTCTCGTAATGAGCCGGGTCGCTCATGGCGGCGAAGTCGTTGTCGAGCCAGTGCAGACGCCCCTTCGCCTCCAACTTCTCCACCATGATGCGGTACATCTTCGGCAGATAGATCACGTCGTCGGCAGCGTATTCCAGCTGGGAGGTGGAAAGGGGCCGGCGCGACCAGTCGGTGAACGAGTCGCTCTTCTTCAAGTTCACGCCGCACAGGCTGTGCACCAAAGGCCCGTAGCCGATCTGCTGGGTGTGGCCCAAAAGAGTGGCCGCCACCTGGGTATCGAACAGGGGCGCAGGCAAAACGCCCAGCTCGCGATAGAGGATCTCCAAATCCTGGCCTCCGGCGTGGAAGAGCTTCACGATGGAAGAGTCGGTAAGCAGCGGGGCGAGCACCTTCATGTCCTCGATGGCGAAGGGATCCACGACGGCCACTTCCGCATCCGTAGCCAGCTGAATGAGGCAGAGGTTCGCATAGTAGGTCTTCTCGCGCAGAAACTCCGTATCAATGGCCAAGACCGACGACGAGGCCGCTCTGCGCACGAAGGCCTCCAGGTTTTCTTGGCTTGCAATGTATTCCACGACGGTCCTTGTCTGTAAGAGATGAGGTTGTAGTACCATCCTATAATAGCAAGGGAAAGGATTTATGTGAAACTCCTCATCGTGAACAACCTGGCCTCCGGCTTCCGCGACGGGGCCATTTACGACTTCATGCGCGCCTTTGCGTCCGACGGCGACGAGATTTGCGTGCGCTGCACCGACGGTAACACCGACCTCGCCGATTTTCTGCGCGACGCCGAGAATTTCGACGCCGTGGTAGCCGCCGGCGGCGACGGCACGGTGGCCTCGGTGGCCTACCTTTTGGCCGAGACGGGCATCCCGCTGCTCCCCTTCCCCGCTGGCACCGCGAATCTGCTCGCCATGAACCTCGCCTCGCCGGCCGAGCCCCACGCGCTCGCCCATCTCATGCGCGAGCAGCGCCTCATGGATTTCGACATCGGGGAGATCGAGCTCTCCAATGGCGAGCGCTTCGGATTCTCCATGATCGCGGGAGCCGGCTACGACGCCGCCATCATGGAGGGCGCGGAGCCCTCCAAGCGCCTTCTGGGCCCCATGGCCTACTTCACGGCGGCCTTCGCCAACTTCGCGCCGCAGTTCTCCCGCATCACGCTCACCATCGACGGGAAGACCGTCGAGACCCAGGGCGTGGGGGTGCTCGCCATCAACTTCTCGAAGCTGCAGTTCGACATCTCGCTCGTCCACGAGAACCTGCCGCGCGACGGCATGTTCGACATCGTGGTCATGAACACCCACGACGCCGTGGGGCTTATCCCCGCGATCTTGAGCTGCATGCTCGACCGTGCCGGCGAGTTCCCGAGCCGCCCCGACGCCATGGAGGTGTTCCGCTGTCGGGAGTGCACCGTCGTCGCCGATCCGCCGCTGGCGGTGCAGTACGACGGCGAGGTCACCGGCACCATGACCCCGTTCACCGTGCGCATGCTGCCCGAGGCGGCGCGCTTCGTCGTGAGCGAGGAGTGCCTGAAGCTCTTCGGCGAGGAGAGCGCCTCGCCGCTTAATCTTGACTAGGGACGCGCACGACGAGGCCAGCACGCTCGCCCAAGGGCCCCCGGCTCGCTCCTTCCCTTCCACGGATCCACCACCCGCCCCTTCCATGAAAAAAGCGGCCCCGGCGCAATGCCAGGGCCGCTTTCTCGTTTCGACCGAAGCGTCGCTACACGAGGCCGGGCGTCGTCACCAACAGGTAGATGGACAGGCAGGCCGCCGCGACGATGATGACAAGCACCACCTTGTCCAGCGTGCTCTGGAAGTACTTCTCGCCGCGTTCCCTCTTGCCCCAGATGTACATGAGGATGCCGGGCACGTACAGCAGGCACATGAGGATGACGCCGAGCACGCCCGCGGCCCAGGACAGAAACAGGCTGTAGACGACGCCCACGCAGCCCAGGATGCGCCACATCAGGATGGGGCCGTTAAGACGCCCCTTGAACGCGTCGGGCTCTTTGAAGGCCACCTTCGCGAAGTAGGCGGCCGAAAGCAGGTACGGCAGAAGGATCATACCGGCGGACAGCGTGTAGAAGAACTGGTAGGTGGAATCGGTGAACAGCCAGGTGATGAGGAACAGCTCGATGATGATGTTCGTCACGACGAGGGTAACCACTGGCGCGCCCTTGTCGTTGGTCTTGGCGAAAGCCCTAATGAACACGCCCTCCTCGGCGGCCTCGAAGGGTGACTCGCTGGCGAGCACCGTATAGCCGAGCATGGCGCCGATGAGCGAGAGCGACACGGCAAAGTTGATCAGCACGGCGCCCCAATCGCCCACGGCGGCCTGCATCACGTAGGCCAGAGCCGGATTCTCGAGGTTGGCCAGCTCGGAGAGCGGCATGACGCCCATGGAGAGGATGGACACCGTCAGGTACAGCGTCAGCACGCAGATGAACGCGATGATGGTGGCCTTGCCCACGTCCTTCGCCTTCTTGGCGCGGCCGGAGATGGCCACCGCACCCTCGATGCCGATGAACACCCAGATGGTCACCATCATGGCCGTCTGTACCTGGTCGACGAAGGCCAGCGACGGGTCGGCTCCAGTGGTGAGGTTCGCGATGAAGATGTCGGGCTTGAAGGCGCCGATGAAGATGATGGCGATGATGCCGATGAGCAGGGGCACGAACTTCGAGATGGTGATGACCGCGTTGATGAGGGTCACCTCGCTGATGCCGCGGCTCACAAGGAAGGCGTAGAACCAGATGATGCAGGAGGCTCCGATGACGGCGTAGAGGTTCGTGCCGTTACCGAAGATCGGGAAGAAGTACGACAGCGCGCCGAACAGAAGCGCCGAGAAGCTGACCGTGCACAGAAGGGCCGAGATCCAGTAGCCCCAGGCACTGTTGAAGCCGAGGAAGTCGCCGAATCCCGTGGCGGCGTAGGTGTAGATGCCGCCCTTGAGGTCGGGCTTAACCCGGGAAAGCGCGAAGAACGTCATAACGAGGCAGAACACGCCGATGGCGGAAATGCCCCAGGCGGTCAGTATCGCCCAGCCGCTCGCGCCGCCGGCCGCCGCATCGCCCGACAGCGAGAACACGCCCGCGCCGACGATGAGCGTGATGACCGTGGTGACCATTCGAAACAAGCCGATGCCCTTGGGGTTGGTCACCCCGTCCGCTGCGGCCTGGGGCACGGCGGCCCCTGTCGTGGTCATTGATTCTGTGCTCATGGAAAGACCAACTCCTCGGTAGGGGAACATTGAGAACAATGATACCCCAGGTGAGGTTATTTCGCTTCCACAACTTTTCCACGTAAGGGCGGCGTTACAAAATCAGAGCGGCATAACATGCCATCTGCGAAAACTTCAGCTCATATTGCTCGAAACTCAAACTCAAACGTAGCAGATGCTCACCAATTAGAAATAGCTGCAACTCGCACTTCGCGAGGACTAACCAATAAAAGGCGTTTCTCGACTCGATCAATCGCGTGTTTTGCAGTATTTTGCTTAATTAGTCCTTCATTTGCAGTAGCCGCAAACTCGACCTTGTCTTTGCCCATTTTTGTCACAACCAACGCGATGTTCATGTTGGCCACACCAGCACCAACTACTGCCACGCATTCCATCCCATCATCCGACTGTTCAATGACCTTGCCGACTTCCATGAATGCCTCGGCAAGCTTCTTCGGCGTACAGTCCTTCACCTCAACGGTTGCATAAGCACTGCCGTCAATCAGCTTCCTCACGGACTTGTCGGTAACGACGAACCCGTAGTCAGCCCCGTAGCGCCTCAAGGCCTCCTCGAGCTTTTGTGCTACTTCTTTCTCGTCATTCATCTAAACCACTACCTCCCAACTCCAAAGCGATGTCCATGACCACGGAATCGATGCTTTCCTCCATTAAATCCTCGCTGGGCGCCGCGATGCGCGGGCGTATTTTTACCTGCTCGTTCGCAAGTGGCTCGATGATACCTCTCGCATGCCAGTACCTGTCCTTGCTTGAATGCATCTTCTTCAATGCCTTCTCGTTAATCTTAGCCACAAGCTTGTCCGATATCTTCTCGGCCTCGTCTTGGCTCAGGAGGTACTCCTCGCTTACGTCCCGGAAGGCTGCCTGTATCAACCTGATCATCCTGTCGGTATCTGAGTCGAAGAACTTGCCGGTAGCCTTGTCGATTAGCACGCCAAGCCCACCGCCAGCAACCAGAGAACCCACAAGACCGCCCACGACCGTGCCGACGCCGGGAAGCACCATCGTGCCCACGGTCGATCCGCCGAGCCATCCCGCCGTGCCCCCGACAACCGTTGTGGTCGTCTTGGCGAAGTTGACCGCCAGCTGCGCCCCGGAGATCCTGCCGAGCACTATGTCCTTGACGTCGAACGACGTCAGCACCGCGGTGGTCACCACAGCCGTGATAGCGTTGCCCTTCAGCAATTTGGCGGCGCTGTTGATCGCAGCCCCTCCCGTAAGCGTGGTTCCGCTCCTGAAGGCGTTCGCCAGCGCTGCGTAGGCCTTGGGGCTCAGGGTCTTCGCCAACGCCTGAAAGCTGGGGGTCATCGCGCCGCTGATGCTGGACTTAGCGATCTGGCTTGCCAGGACGGTCGTGACCAGCGTCGTACCGCCTATCTTGATTCCGCTGAATGCAGCGTTCTTCAATGCAACGGTCGGCTCCTCGCCATTCCATATGCTAATGGCCAAGGTTATGGAGGCGCTTACCCCGAAGGCCGAGAGGGAGATGACGGCTCCGGACTTCGCGTCATAGATGATGGAGTCCAGGTTCCCGGCTTTGGCGATGTTCTTCGCTTGCTGGTAGGTGAAGTGTCCCGGCTGCACTATCTCCTTGGCCTTCTCAGGATCCGTGACTCCTTTGACCTGCCCGTTTTCGATTTTGCCGGCCATCGCCTTGCGCGCATCTTCGATGGTGTCGGAGGCCACCTCGATGACCATGGGCTTTCCGTTGCTGTCGAAGTAGCGGAACTCGCCGCTGCCGCCGTTCTCGAAGCAGCCGTTTATGCTCGTTCTTCCGGTCGCGCAGTACTTCGATTGGATTAGAACCTTTGCCCCGTCCGGCTGGTGGATCGCCCTATCAGGGCCGTTCTTGACGTTGTTATCGCCCTCGATGGTAGCTTTCTTGCCATGCAGGCGGTCCTCTAGATTGTTTGCTCTTTCCGCGGCGAATCCGTGGCCTTGCCGAGCATGGAACCTCTCTTCGTCGTACACCTTATTGACGACGCCCCTGCTCCCGACGGTCAGGCCGCCTACTTCTATTCCAGCAGCTTCGTTCTCGTACTCCAGATTGACTCGGCTGTATTCCTCTGCCGCGGCACGGTTGATCCTCTTGATACTTTTGATGAGCTTTGTGATGGCCTCGCAGTCTACGACGTCGCATTTCCACAAATAATCGGCGTTGCTATCGAGCTCAAATTTTACCCCGTAGTCGAATCCTTCCTCAGTTCTCAATATCGCGATTCTACTAACCTCGTCGTACCAGACCTTCTGAGGTTTATTGCGACCGCCGTAGAAATAAGCTTTTGTGTCGCACACTAGAATGCCCGCAGTCGCATCGTGCCTCTTTGATACGTCGACGAGACCGATAACTCTATTCCAATCAAGCTGTGCCGCATATTGGTTGAGCCGATTAGCAATCATCTTTCTTGTGCCATCATTTAAAGTTCGAGTAAATATACAGGACATGCCATCGTTAGCCCGACAGCATCTCCCAAACTCCTGCTGTATTTCTATGAAAGTAGTCATAAGTTGTTGCATGCCTCAGTGAATTGCCACGTCGCCTTCGCTTTCTCCGGTTGGTTCATATGGCAACCTTAATCTCTGATCAGGAATGCCATTCATTGCTAGTCATTACAGGAGCGTTGCCTTCCAGCTACCTGAGACAAAGACAAAAACCAGGATAACCCACCTATAGACTCACAGCACTCGATACAAGGTCTGACCATGCGGTCAGCAATCGGTGCGCAGTACGTCCACCGCAGCTTTAAAACATTACGTTCCTGCAACCTAACGACTTAACTGGATTTGCGGTCGGCCGCATATTGATCCCTTCGATACCACCTCAACCACCTCGCGCAAGGTGATATATGCTCTAAGTGACTTCTTAATCATGATTTTGTCATGGTTAGTGAAGCAATCACTTAGAGCATTTTTGTTTCAGGAGGTACAGCCATGAGAAATGAAAAAATTACCCCACTGTACGAGCGCCTGAGCCGGGACGATGAGTTACAGGGCGAGAGCAACTCCATATCCAACCAAAAACAGATGTTAGAGGATTTTGCCCGCCGGAATGGGCTGCCCAACCCTACGCACTTTACCGATGATGGTATCTCAGGAACCCGTTTTGACCGCCCCGGATTTTTGGCGATGATGGAGGAAGTGGAGGCAGGGCGTGTAGAGGCAATCGTCATCAAGGACATGAGCCGGTTGGGGCGTGACTATCTGAAGGTCGGTCAGGTCATGGAGGTTTTGCGGCAGCGTGGTGTTCGGCTGATCGCCATCAATGACGGTGTAGACAGTCTGAAAGGCGATGACGATTTTACCCCGTTCCGCAACATCATGAATGAATTTTACGCCCGTGATACCAGCCGGAAAATCCGATCTGTGTTTAAGTCAAAAGGCATGAGTGGCAAGCACCTGACCGGCACTGTGATTTACGGCTACTTATGGGACGAAAAGCGGGAACATTGGCTGGTAGATGAGGAAGCCGCCGAAGTGGTACGCCGTATCTTTTCCCTCACGCTGGAGGGATATGGGCCTTATCAGATCGCTTGCAAGTTGTCCGCAGACCGGATTGAAATTCCTGTCGTACACCTTGCCCGATTCAACGAAGGTGTGAACCGTTCAAAGCCGGTCAAAGACCCCTATGGATGGGGATCATCTACCATCGTGAACATTTTGAAAAAACGAGAGTATTTAGGGCATACCATCAATTTCAAGACCCGCAAGCACTTTAAGGACAAGAAAAGCCACTATGTTTCTGAGGATGAATGGACGATCTTTGAGAATACCCATGAAGCCATTATCGACCAGCAGACCTTTGATTTGGCGCAGAAAATCCGCAGCAATGTACGGCGTTATCCAAACGGCTGGGGCGAAGCGGCTCCCCTCACAGGTTTGCTCTATTGTGCCGATTGCGGCGGCAAGATGTATGTCCACCGCACCAACAATGGCAAGCGGGTTTCTCAATATACCTGTTCCAATTATACCAAAGTTCCGTGTGGGACACTATGCCCTACACAACACCGTATCAATGAGAGTGCTGTCCTGACATTGGTTTCCGACACGCTCCGGGCTATCGCTGAATATTCGAGAAATGACCGGACGGAATTTATTCACACTGTTCAGGAGACGCAGGTTGCTCAACAGAGTGCCGATATATCGAAAAAGCGCAGGCGTCTGGCTGCTGCCCAAAAGAGAGCCGGAGAACTGGAAAAACTGATTTGCAAAATCTATGAGGACAACGCCCTCGGCAAGCTGCCGGATGCACGATATAAGGCGCTTGATGCACAGTATGCCAAAGAGCAGGACGCACTTGAGATTGAAATTGCAGAGCTGGAAAAGGCTGTTACCGGCTATGAGCAGAGCCAGAAATCCGCAGAGAAATTTATAGCCCTAATTGATAAGTATGAGAATTTTGACACTCTGACAAACACCATGCTCAACGAGTTTGTAGAGAAAATCCTTGTCCACGAACGCGCCCGAAAAGGCAGCCAGGACACCACGCAGGAAATTGAAATCTACTTCAATTTTTTAGGGCGCTATATCCCACCATCCTTACAGCCAGTTCCTTTAACCCCGGAGGAACAGGAAGAACTGCAGAAAAAAGAAGAACGCAAGGACAGGCTTCATCAGAATTATTTGAAGCGGAAAGCCAGCGGCGCACAGAAACAGTATGAGGACAAAATCAAGGCGAAGAAAAAAGCGGAAATGGACGCTAAGAAAGCCCTGATCCGGGCTGAGGATATGAAAAAAGGTGTTTTTTCTACTGTCGGTCAGCTGCCGAAAGAAGAACCGCGCAAAGGCAGCATAGCAGCCAGCGCAGCAGTCTAATCATCACGAAGCAAAGGAGAATGAATATGAGTAAGTTGACTTACATTCGTTGTGGAGATTATGATATACCCAACCTAAAACTTTCTGAACAGCCGGAAACTTCTATCGGCAAGTACGGCAGAATGCGAAAATCCTACCTAAAGGAACATCGCCCCATTCTCTACAACCATCTGCTGATGAGCGAGAAGCTGTATCCGCACCTGATAGAGATTGACCGGACAGCGCAGGAGCGTGTGGACACCATGTTGCCTCACATGATGGAAGGTGCGGGTGTCACGGAGGAACTGAAAGCCTGTGACCCTATGCGTTGGGTGGGGCTGATGAACACGCTGAAAGCACAGGTGGAGGAAGTTATTTTTCAAGAATTAATTTACGCATGAACTTTTAAGCATAAGTAAGGCCGGGATTTCGCTGACAAGCGGTAAATCCCGGCTTTAGCCTTACCTGTTTTCCAAATTCTTTGACCGCCTGTATTCCAGCGGAGAAAGACCAAACTGCTTTTTGAACACGGCTGCAAATTTTCCCTGATTAGAGTAGCCAATCTGTTCGGATATTTCGGCAATCGGACGCTTTGTGTCCGAAAGAAGCCTTGCGGCTTCGTTCATACGGATTTCCCGCAGCCAGGTGGATATATTCTGTCCATATACGCCTCTAAAATAATTTTTCAGGCTGGTTTCACTGACCGAAAAGCGTTCTGCAACCTGCCGTACAGGAATGTGCTGGCGAAGATCATCGGAAAGGATTTGTGCTGCCCTTTTTGCAATTTCAACCTGTGTTTCCGTGTAGAAGCCGCAGGTTTTCGGAGGCCGGATTTCCATGTTAAGAAGCCGGTGGAGAAGTTCAAGAGTATAGATTTGCAAATGGAAGGCAGAGGGTCTTTCGGATAGCCGCCAGAGTTTTTGAAATATATTTTCCAGCTCGCTGTCCGCTTCGTTGATATATGTTTTATGGTTGCCACAATAACTTTTTTCCAGCGTAGGGATGTCAAGTGAAAAAGATTTCAAAAGTTCACCGCAGGACTGTAAAAGAAGTGACAGGTCAAAATATATTTTTATCCCCTGATACTGCTTCGTAGGAAAGATATATTCTTTCTGTGCGGTCTGTTCACTGACACAAAAATCATTTTCCTTCAGGTAAATGTAGGAGCCGTCATCCAGAAGCAATTCACTTCTGCCTGAAACGCAATAGTTAATCAGCAAAGGCTTTAGATTTGAATTTTCATCCGACTCCGGCCATACGGGAGCATTTACAAAAATAAAAGCCAAAGTCAGCCCCGGAAAGAGCGTATGGAATGTCATGCGTCCCTTGCCATCTGCCCGATCCAAAAGCAATGTGCTGCTATTTGGACTGTTTTTCAAAGTCACATCAGAAACAGTATCGCTGTTTTCTAAAATGCTGTATATCATATCACGCAACTGCTTCGCCCCTTTCATCACGCAAAATCGTTGATATTATTATACCCGCGAGAAAATTCACGGTCAATGGATATGCTGGCAAAACGAAAAAACTCCGTGCTATACGGGCCTAAAATACTGATATGTGCATAGAAACATAATTGAAATATGTGCTACCATTAGAGTTGGTTAGCGAGGTCTAACCGAGAAAGCAATCATGTTAGGAGGTTTCGCAATGAACAACAAATTGCAAGGAAAGGATCTCATCAATATCGGTATTTTCACGGCGATTTATTTTATCGTCATTTTCGCTGCGGCGTCCATCGGTTTTATCCCGATTTTCATTCCGCTTATCAGCGTGGTCGTGCCGCTTGTGGGCGGTATTCCGATGATGTTGTTCTTCTCCAAAATCAAAAAATTCGGTATGCTTACCATCTGCGGGGTGCTGCTCGGTATCATTATGTTGCTGACCGGCATGGGCTGGTGGTGCATCCCTACCGGGCTGATTTTCGGGCTGATTTCCGATTTTATGATGAAAGCCTGTGACTACAAGAACGCCAAGCGTGAAGTGCTGATCCACGGCGTTTTTTCCATGTGGGTAATCGGGGCGTTTATTCCCATCGTTGTGACGCGTGACGCTTACTACCAGAGCCTGCTCCCCGGCTACGGTCAGGAATATGCCGACACGCTCATGGCTTATATGCCCGACTGGATTTTGCCGGTACTGCTTATTGCTGCTTTCGTCAGCGGTCTTGTCGGCGGTCTGATTGGACGGAAGATTTTCAAAAAGCACTTTGAGCGGGCGGGAATTGTATAATGAGCCGCGAACTTCTTGCAAGTCAAAAAAACAATAGCGGAATTTTATTAGACCCCCGGACAAAACTGGCGGTACTGATTACCATAGCTGTCTTTATTTTAGGCGGTTCGTATGAAGGTATCATGCAGTATTACATCATCGTGTTGGCGGCGATCCCTCTGTTACTTTTGTCAGCAGCCAGAAAATGGAAAGGTGTTGTTCTCTATATCCTGATTTTTGGAGGCAGTCTGTGCCTGGAAATGTTCGGTCTGTCTCGACTGGCTGGCGTAGCAAACTACATTGCAGTAGCCATTGTTGGCATTCTGCTGAGGTTCACCCCCGGCGTGGTCATGGGATATTTCGTGGTAACTACAACCACGGTCAGCGAATTTGTTGCGGCGATGGAACGGCTCCACCTGCCGCAGCAGATCACCATTCCTATGTCTGTGATGTTTCGCTTCTTTCCCACGGTTGCGGAAGAATGGAGCGCTATTGGGGACGCCATGCGGATGCGTGGCGTCCGCTTTGGTGGTGGAAAAGTCGGTGCGATTTTAGAGTATCGGATTGTCCCCATGATGATCTGCTCCGTCAAAATCGGAGAGGAACTGTCCCAGGCAGCCCTTACGCGGGGATTGGGAGGCCCGGTAAAACGGACGAATATCTGTAAGCTGGGTTTTCATGTGCAGGATGTTATTTTCCTGCTGATCTGTCTGGGAGCATTTGCAGCGCAAATCTATGTGCTTGCCGCAAGGGGGTGAAGGAAATGATTGAATGTCAAGATGTGTCCTTTTCTTATCCTGCCAGTACCCTTCCCGACAGTGAGAGGCAGGCCGGTGGCGCTTTGAAACATATTTCCTGCACTATTGAGGACGGTTCTTTTGTCCTGCTCTGCGGGACTTCCGGCTGTGGGAAAACAACCATGACCCGGTTGTTTAACGGCTTGATCCCCCATTATCATGAGGGGACTTATACCGGCTCCGTCTATCTGGATGGAAAGGATACCCGTGACCTGTCACTGTTTGATATTTCTCTGAAAGTCGGTTCTGTATTTCAAAATCCGCGTTCTCAGTTTTTCAATGTGGACACGACCAGCGAACTGGCTTTCGGACCAGAGAATCACGGCATAGCGGAAGATCTTGTGCGTGACCGTGTAAAGCGTGTAGCTGCACAGCTAAAGTTGGAGCCGCTGCTTGATAGAAGTATTTTTTCTTTGTCCGGCGGTGAAAAGCAAAAAATCGCCTGCGGATCGGCAGCGGCGATTGACCCGGATATTTATGTGCTTGATGAGCCATCATCCAACCTTGACGCATACGCTATCGCTGATTTCCGGCAGCTTCTCTTTACTTTGAAATCGCAGGGAAAGACCATCATCATCTCTGAACACCGGCTGTATTATCTGTCCGGCCTCTTTGACCGTGTCCTGTACCTAAAAGATGGAGAAATCGAAGGTGATTATACAGCAGCGGAATTTTGCGGCCTGTCGGCAAGACAGCGCGATGATATGGGATTGCGCCCTCTTGATCTTGCGGGGCTTTCAGAAGTTGAAGGCACGCCGCAGAGAATGAATGAGGCGGTTTGGACGATAAAGAATGTGTCCTTCGCCTATAAGCATGAGCCGGAAACCTTGCATATAACGGAAACCTCTTTCTCATCCGGCAGCGCCACGGCCATCATCGGACATAATGGTGCGGGAAAATCCACCTTTGCCCGGTGCCTCTGCGGGTTGGAAAAGCACTTCAAAGGAACGGTGCAGGATCAGAGCAAGAACTATTCCAGAAAAGAACGATTGAAACTCTGTTATATGGTCATGCAGGATGTAAACCACCAGCTCTTTACCGAAAGTGTTCTGGATGAAATTCTGCTCAGTATGAGAACTGAGGATAAGCAGAGGGCAAGAGAAATCTTGCAGGAGATGGACCTGCTGCCTTATGAGGACTGCCACCCGATGGGACTGTCCGGCGGCCAAAAGCAGCGCGTGGCGGTTGCCTCTGCGATTGCTTCGGAGCGCCCTTTGATTTTATTCGATGAACCGACCAGCGGTCTTGACCTGTTTCACATGAGGCAGGTTGCCAATGTTGTTAATCAGGTGGCGAATGCCGGAAGAACTGCGCTTGTGGTAACGCATGACCCGGAATTTATTCTACGCTGCTGCAATTATGTCCTTCACTTAGAAAACGGGCAAATTCAGGAAAGTTATTCCATAGAGGACAGCGATGGCCGAAAACGCCTGCTAAAGTTTTTCCTGAGTGATATGAAGAAGGAGGTGTCCACAGAATGAAGGAGGAAAAGAAAGAGTCGCCCATAGGCGTCTTATGGGGATGGAGCAAGCCCTATCATGGAAAATTCATCGGCAGTGTTATCCTTGCGGTATTAGGCGTGGCCTGCCAGATGGTGCCCTATTTCTGCGTGGCGCATATTGTCACAATGATGTTGTCTGGGGAACAGAATTTTTCCCGCTATGTGACCGCTGGTATTATTGCATTGTGCGGCTACTTTGGGAAGGTGCTGTTTTCCTGTCTTTCTACAACGATTTCCCACACAGCGACCTATTACACGCTGCGTGATCTGCGGGAGAATATCACCGCAAAGCTGGCTCGCGTCCCGATGGGGACGATTTTAGATACTCCGTCCGGCCAGTATAAAACGACGATTGTTGACCGGGTTGAAGGCATGGAATCGACCTTCGCACACCTGATCCCGGAAATGACCGCAAATGTGCTGGTGCCGCTTGTAATCGCCGTGTACCTGTTCCTTTTGGACTGGCGCATGGCGCTCCTGTCCCTTGTTACGCTGGTGGTGGGCCTTGCTGTCATGTCTGCTGGTATGAAGAATTATCCCGTCAAATGGGAGGGTGCTGTCAAGGCAGGCAAGCAGATGGCAAATGCCATTGTAGAGTACATAGGCGGGATTGAGGTGGTAAAGGCGTTCAGCCAATCCGCCGGTTCCTACAAAAAATATTCTGACGCGGTGAATTATAACGCCAACTACTATGTGGACTGGATGCGGGAAAACCAGAAAACCATGAGCGCCTACAACGCCATCCTGCCCTCAGTGCTGATTTGCGTGCTGCCCTGCGGTTTTGCATTCTGGCTCTCCGGCAGTCTGGAGCTTTCCACCTTCCTATCCATTGTGATTTTCTCGCTGGGGCTGATTGGGCCGATTATTGCGGCCTTTACCTTTACGGACGATTTGGCTGTACTGGGGACAAATGTGGAAGAAATCAGCCAGCTTCTGAACGCCGAAGAACTGAACCATAAAGAAACGCCGATCAAGCTGGAAGATACCGGCATTTCTCTTAGGTCTGTGTCGTTTTCCTATGACGGGACAACAGAGGTTTTGCATGATGTGAATCTCGCCATCCACCCCGGAACCATGACCGCCCTTGTAGGGCCGTCCGGCTCCGGCAAGTCTACGGTGGCAAAGCTGATTGCCGGGTATTGGGATGTTACATCCGGCAGCATTACCCTCGGCGGCCATGAGCTGAAGGATATGCCGCTGTCTGAAATTGCAGACCAGATTTCCTATGTATCTCAGGACAACTACCTGTTTAACCGCAGTATCCGGGAGAATATCCGCATGGGAAGACCCAGTGCCACGGACGCAGAGGTGGAGCAGGCAGCCAAACAAAGCGGCTGCGACGCCTTTATCCGCAAGCTGGATAATGGCTATGATACGGTTGTCGGCAGCGCCGGTTCCCATCTTTCCGGCGGTGAGCGCCAGCGGATTGCCATCGCCCGCGCCATGCTGAAAAATGCGCCGGTTGTCATTTTGGACGAGGCAACTGCCTATATCGACCCAGAGAATGAGGCGCTGGTGCAGAAAGCCATTTCCGCTTTAACTGTCGGCAAGACCCTGATTGTGATCGCACACCGGCTGTCTACCATTGTTGGCGCAGATAACATCGTTGTGGTGAAGGATGGAACCATCCACGCACAGGGTACGCATGAGAAGCTGCTGGAAACCTGCCCCCTCTACCGGGATATGTGGCAGGCGCACATCGGTGCGAAAGACCAGATGTAAGGGGGTGTTGTCAGATGTATGGAACATTGAAAAAAATCTTTGCTTTTGCAGGCAGCAAAAAGGGGCTTCTAAAAAAATCCCTGTTATTCTCATTTCTGTCCGGGCTGTTTTCAGCCATGCAGTTTGCCGCCCTCTTTGTGGTAATTGGTGCACTGGTATCTGACAACCGGGACGGAAAGTTTATCTGGCTTTCGCTGGGGATTATGGCCGTTTCCCTCATTGGGCGTATCATCATGACCTATTTCTCCACGATGGAGCAGACAGAAACCGGCTATTGCATGGTGGCGGAAAAGCGTATCCACATCGGAGATCGGCTGCGCTACATCCCGATGGGCTACTTCAACAAGAATAGTATCGGGAATATTACCGCCATTGTCACAACAACTTTGGGTGATGTAGAGAACTCAGCAGCCCGTGTCCTGGTGTCAGTGCTGGGCGGTTTTTTCAACTCGGTTGCCCTCGTCATTGTCCTGTTGGTATTTGACTGGCGGATCGGTCTTGTGGCTGCTGCCGGTGTCCTGATTTACCTTGCGGCGGCGGAACTGGCGCTTCGCAAATCTGCCGCGCTCAGCGGGGTACGCCAGCACACACAGGAGTCCCTTGTGGAGTCTGTGTTGGAGTACATTCAGGGGATGGGGATTGTCAAAGCATTTGGACTGGAACGGGACAGCACGCAGTCTATCGGCAGTGCAATTAAGGCAAGCTGCCGGGATAATCTGAAATTGACAAGGGCCAGCGTTCCCTATGACGCTATCAAACAGGCTGTTGTTCGGGTGTTTAGCGTCCTGTTGCTTTTGGCCTCGGTTTGGTTCTGGCTGGACGGCTCCCTGCCGCTGGCTTACGGTCTGATTTTGGTGATTGCTTCTTTCATGGTGTTCAACGATTTGGAGAACGCCGGGAATATGGCCTCTTTGCTGCAAATGCTGGCGGCCTCGATGGATACGGCAAACTCCATTGATGACACGCCGGTGATGGACGAGAAAGGCGCTGACATTACGCCGAAGTCCAGCGAGATTGTGTTTGACAAGGTGGATTTTTCCTACGCAGACCGCAAGATATTAGATCAGGTCAGCTTTACCATTCCCGAAAAAACGACTACGGCCATTGTCGGCCCTTCCGGGGCAGGAAAGACAACGATGTGCAACCTGATTGCCCGTTTTTGGGATGTGAATGCCGGGAAGATTACCATAGGCGGTACGGATGTACGGGATTTTAAGCTGGACAGCCTGATGAAGAATATCTCGATGGTGTTCCAGAGCGTGTACCTCTTTGCAGATACGATTGAGAACAATATCAAGTTTGGCTGCCCGGACGCCACCCATGAGCAGGTGGTTGAGGCGGCGAAGAAGGCTTGCTGCCATGACTTTATTTCTGCCCTGCCGGATGGCTATGACACTGTGATTGGCGAGGGCGGCGGCACTCTGTCTGGCGGCGAGAAACAGCGGATTTCCATCGCCCGCGCCATGCTGAAGGACGCACCTATCATCATTTTGGACGAGGCAACAAGCAGCGTTGACCCGGAGAATGAGGATGAATTGCAGCGGGCTATCGAGGCATTGACCCATGACAAGACCATCATCATGATTGCCCACCGTCTGAAAACCGTCCGCAACGCCGACCAGATCCTTGTGCTGGACAACGCTCATATCGTCCAGCGCGGCACTCATGCGGAGCTGATCCAGCAAAAAGGCCTGTATGCCGATTTTGTATCGGCCAGACAGGAGGCCATCGGCTGGAATCTGGCTCAGTAAAGGAGGTTCAGATGAAACTTCATGCGTCCGGGGAGGACTACCTGGAAACCATCCTTGTTCTCCAAAAGAAACTCGGTATGGTACGCTCCGTAGATGTGGCCCGGCACATGGAGGTGTCAAAGCCCAGCGTGTGCCATGCAGTGGCTACCTTGCGGGACGGCGGCTTTCTTATGATGGACGAAGATCACTTTCTCCATCTGACCGATGTTGGCCGGGAAGTTGCCGAAAAAATCTACGAGCGTCACTGCTTCTTTACCGAGCAGCTTATCACCGCAGGCGTTGACCCCAGGACTGCGGAGGCTGACGCCTGCCGGATTGAACACATCATCAGCGATGAGAGCTTTTCACGGCTGAAAGAGGCAGCCGAACAAGAGCAAAACTAAAACCGAATAAGCCAAGCGATCCTGCCCCGCAAGACGGGGAAAGAAAAAAACCGTTGCAGGGCAGGCAGCTTTGTGCGCCCAAAATGGATTTTCCGGGTACTGCGGCGGTTTTGAGTAACATCAAGGCCGCCGTTTCTTATGCCCTCGACAAAGGAGTGACGACTACACGCTGACACGGCGGCTTTAGGAGGGAACCGCCATGAAGCACATTGACCGCCGACAAATTCAGACGATATTTCACTACCGTCAAAAAAAGCCCAGTCAACGAACAGGCCCCGTCTGATAGCCGGTGCGAAAATTGTCATTCTGTAAGTGAATATTGGAGTTTTTGCGCTCGAATAGCTTTCTGCTGTCCGGGCGTTTTTTCATACCTGTGGGGCCGTAACATCGGGCCAGCATGGCCCGAACCCTGGCCTCAGTGCCGTTCTCCGCCGCCTCATTCAGATTTACCCAAAAAATCTGAATGGAGGAAAGGCAGATGGAAGTTACCATCAATTATAACGGACAAGCTGTGACCGTGGAGGTCACGCTGGAAGTCTATGAATTTCTTGACCGGGCCGATCACAAAACGGAGAACCTGTTCCATGAACAGCGGCGGCATTGGGATGGCCGGGAGTTTGACGAGTACATCATTACCACCGAGGGTGTAGGGGTCTACGGCGAAACGCCGGAGGAATACCTTTGCCGCATGGAAACGCTGCATGAGCTGATGGCTGTTCTGGACACCTGTACCGAGGCCCAGCGCCGCCGGTTCCTGCTCTATGCGCTTGACGGGCTGAGCCTTGCAGAGATCGGTGTGCTGTGCGGCTGCTCCAAAGTGGCTGTTTATCAAAGTGTGGAGGCGGTCAGAAAAAAATTTATAAATTTCTTTGAGAACAGGCTTAACGAATGACCTGTTTTCTGGCTACCAAGTGAAAGGGATCATTTCCCTTATCTCAGCGAGGGGCGGACAGCGGACGAGCTGTCCGCCTCTCCGATTTTCAGGAGGTAAGCCTATGAAAACAATCAATCTGCGGTGGATGTATCCCCACTACCGGCATGACGAGTTTGTGGATGTTACGGATGAGGTATGGGCAGCGATGTATCAGGCCAAGCGGGAGATGGAGAACTATGAGCGTCGGAAAGTCTACCACCGCGCCTACTACTCTCTGGACGCATACAGCTGGCTGGAAAATTACGCACTGGAACACAGCAGATCGCCGGAAGATATTTTGCTGGAACGAGAAGAAATGACCACCCGCCTATACCTGATTGCAGCTCTGCCGGTGGCTCTGGCTCATGCCACTCCGACACAGGCCCGCCGTGTTCACGCCTACTACATTGCTGGTATCAAGCAGCCGGAAATCTCTCGGATAGAGGGCGTCCACAGCAGCAAGGTTAGCGTTGCCATCCGCCGGGGTCTGCGGAATATGCGCCGCTGCTATGATGGCTTTTTCCAAACAGAGTGAGGGCATGCCTATGCAGACCATCAATCTCAAACAATATTATCCATTTTGCAAAGAGGACATTTTTGTGGAGGTGTCCGATGAGATCGTCGAAGCGTTTCTTCTGGACAAGAGAGCCGAGGCCGCCAGAGATCGCAAGATGTTCCGGTATAAGGCGTTTTATTCCCTCGATTGTAACGATGGAATCGAAAATGCCGCCATCGGCTGGGCGCAGCCATCGCCGGAGGACTACCTGATAGAAAAAGAAGAATTAGCCGAATACGAAGAATTGATACGGCGATTGTACGAAGCCATTTCTTCCCTGCCGCCTATGCAGGCTCGCCGTGTCCATGCCCGCTATATGCTGGGTATGAAAGTGAAAGATATTGCCGCAATGGAGGGTATCACACCATCACAGGCGGGAAAATCCATCCACGCTGCACTGCGGAGGCTGCGCCGGTACTTTGCTCGACAGAAATGGACGGTCAATCTATGAGTATTTTCAAAGAAAAGAGGTGCCTGACATGAACGAAAAAATTACAGCCCACCCCCAAAAAGAAGAACGGGAGAAAGTCCTGAAGGAGATTCGGCAGCTTGAAAACCGAAAGAAGATTTTGGAGAACAAGCAGCGGAACGAAGAACGCAGGGTTCGCACCCGCCGCCTGATTGAGCGCGGAGCCATTTTGGAGGGGATTTTCCCGCTGGCTCCCGACCTTTCCGGCGCGGAGGTCAAAACATTTCTGATTGCCCTGTCCCATCTTCCGGGGGCTGCGGAATTGACTACAAACCTGCCAAAATCCGGGGACACGCCATAAGTCCCTTGTTTACAAGGGCGCACTTATACACCGTTGCCGGTGTCGTGCGCCCTGCCGGGGCTGTTGCGTACTTCGTCCGCGATGGGGCGCTACGCTCCCCAAACCCCTTGTGCGCTCTGCGCAGCCAGACACCCGCTTTGCGTTTGTCCGGCTCCACAGAGCCTGTTATCCCCTCACTGAAAGGAGGTGTTCCCCATAGATTTCTGTCATATCCCCGTCAGTATCATCAAGCGCAGCGCGGGCCGTTCTGCTGTTGCCGCAGCTGCTTACCGCAGCGGAACCAAGCTGACAAATGAATGGGATGGAATGACCCACGACTACACCCGGAAAGGCGGCATTGTCCATGCGGAGATCATGCTGCCTGCCCACGCCCCGCCAGAGTTTGCAGACCGCTCCACCCTCTGGAACAGCGTGGAGCAGATCGAGAAAGCAAGGGACAGCCAGCTTGCCCGCGAGATCGAAGCAGCTCTGCCCCGCGAACTGTCCAGAGAACAGCAGCTTGCCCTTGTGCGCGCCTATGTGAACGACAACTTTGTTGCCGCCGGTATGTGTGCGGACTTTGCACTCCATGACAAAGGGGACGGAAATCCCCATGCCCATATTCTGCTGACCATCCGCCCACTGAAAGAAAATGGCGCATGGGATGCGAAGTGCCGCAAAGCATACGATCTGGACGAGAACGGACAGCGTATCCCGGATGGGAAAGGCGGCTGGAAAAATCATCGGGAGGATACGACCGACTGGAACGATAAAGGAAATGTGGAGATTTGGCGGGCAGCGTGGGCAGCCTACACCAACCGGGCGCTGGAATCTGCCGGTAGACCGGAGCGCATTGACCACCGCAGCTACAAGCGGCAGGGCATTGATAAGATTCCCTCTGTCCATCTGGGGCCAGCTGCCAGCCAAATGGAAAAGCGCGGTATCCGCACCGACAAGGGGGAAGTAAACCGACAGATCGCCGCCGACAACAAGCTGCTGAAAGAAATCAAAGCCCGCATTACCCGTCTTTATCGCTGGTCGAAAGCCGAAACGGAAAAACCACTAACGCAGCAAAGCAGCTTGACAGCTTTGTGGGAGGCTCAGCAGCAGTTGAACGCTCCCCGCACCCGCACCGGAAAAATCCGGGCTTTGCAGGAAAGCGCTGCACTATTCAGCTTTTTGCAGGCAAACGGCATCCAGTCTATGCAGCAGCTTCATGAAAAAATCGCTGATATGAACAGCCGTTACTATGACCTGCGGGGAAAGATCGTCAAAGCTGAGCGTCGGATTGCCATTCTTACCGAGCGCGGGGAGATGTGGGAACAGTACAACCAGTACAAGTCCATCCACAAGCAGCTTGCCAAAGTAAAGCCGGAAAAACGGGAACAGTTTGAGCAGCGCCACAGCCGGGAACTGATCCTGTATGACGCAGCGGCCCGGTATCTGAAAGAACTGAAAGACAGCGGCGAGGCAATCACCCCGAAGGCATGGCAGCGGGAAATCGACCAGCTGACCGCCGGAAAGCAGACGGACACGCTTGCCATGAAATCCATGCGGGAGGATTTGAAAGCAGTGGAACAGCTCCGCAAAACCGCCGAGCAGCTGTCCCGACAGGAACGGGACAAGCCTCACGACCGGGAGCCGGATCGGTAAAGGATACTGCATTTTGGCGTACCCCTGTCAAGTGCGTCGCATTTCACGACATACTTTTGCACACAGAAAAACCGCCGTACAGGTTTCCCCATACGGCGGCAGACTGTTTATTTGCCGAACAAGTCGCTGTGTGTGCCGGTGCGGGCCAGCGTCAGCACCAGAACATCATCTTCTATGCGGTAGACAAGCAGCCAGTCCGGGAGAATGTGACATTCTCGATGGCCTGCCCAATCGCCAGACAGGTCATGGTCACGGTTCTTATCCGGCAGCGGTTCGCCCATTGCCAGCAATGCTACGACCTGCTCCAGCAGTTCGATCTTCAAGCCACGCTTGATGGCTCGTTTGTAGTCTTTTTTGAAACTGGTCGTGTACTTGACGGTATATTTGGTTTCTTTCATCTTTTCAGGTCAGCAAATAACTCGTCAAGGTCATTGTAGCCCTTTACAGACGGGTCTTTTGCAATCCTTTCCGCTTCCAGCATGGCAGCAACCGTTTCTTTGTTCGGCTGTTCCAGCCTTACTTCAAAGGGAATGCCGCCTTCACGAAGCGACTGGCGCACAAAGATGTTAAACGCCGTAGTCAGGTTCATGCCAAGTTCTGTAAACAGTGCGTCCGCCTGCGCTTTCAAATCTGCGTCCATGCGGATACTGATGTTTGTGGTATTTCCAGCCATACGATCAACCCCTTTCTGCTGGCAATTATAGTATATGCCATTTGCACGAAGAAAACAATATTTTGCACGAATATTTAACAATAAATTCATTCAAGGAGGTTACCGGCTTTATGAAAGAAATCATTTATGAAGAACGACAAGACTGAACCTATCCCCGTCATGGATTACCGCCAGTACCGCAGAGCGCGGAGGCTGGTGCATGAGTGCTGTAACTACATCGACGGAAACTGTATCGCCCTGGACGATGGGGAGGAATGTGTCTGTGTCCAGTCTATTTCCTACTCCCTGTTGTGCAGGTGGTTTCGGGCGGCGGTATTGCCGCAGGACAAGGAACTGGAAACGGCGCTGTTCCACCGGCTGGACGCCAAGCGTTGCGCCGTCTGCGGGGCGCTGTTCACCCCCGGCTCCAACCGGGCCAAATACTGCCCGGACTGTGCCACACGCATGAAGCGGATCAATGCCGCAAAGCGCAAGCGGAAACAACGGGAGAAATGTCACGCTTTAGGGGCTGAAAAACCCTTGTAAATCAAGGCTTTTTTCGAGGGTGTCAAAGGCAGGCTGATAGATTTATCCTCTGACCCCTAAAACGGCCTTAAAATGCGTACAGAATCCCAAGAGAAACCCCAAGGAGGAACCCTATGTCAGACAACCGAAAATATTATTACCTGAAACTCAAAGAAAACTATTTTGACGATGATTCCATCGTGCTGCTGGAAAGTATGCAGGATGGTGTGCTGTATTCCAACATTCTGCTCAAGCTGTATCTGAAATCGCTGAAACATGGCGGACGGCTTCAACTTGACGAGGACATTCCTTATGAGTAGTAACCCTCTCCGGTACCAACAATCAGCAGAATCTGGTACCGCCAGTCAGCGGGCTTGGTACCCTGGGTAAGATAAATTGGTACCGCCGCCCA
>NZ_CDRVMA010000008.1:0-83839 GCF_977072315.1 Adlercreutzia sp. CNCM I-6215
GCTGACGCACCTGGAGTCGCATCCCTTCCTGAGCCTGGCCAACCGCGTCAGCATCGGGGAGAGGTACGGCTATATGTCAATGGTGGTTTAACAGCGGGTCTTTGGGTTCTCAAACACGGAAACAAAACCATTACCATGTAAGTCTTCTTTTGCTTGCGCCCCCGCACACCTGCATAATAGCGTCTATGGAAAAATCCGAGACATACCGGTTAAAGCGGCTCTGGCTTTTGATGCCGGGCGTGGCGGCGCTTGTGCTGACCTGGGTGGCGAGCGCGAACTCGCCGCTGACCGAGGCGTGGTTCTCGCGGGGCGTCTACCCGTGGCTGTCGTCGGCGTGGGGGTTTCTGCCGTCGCTGGCGCCGTTCTCGGTGGCGCAGTGGGTCGTGGTGGCGACACTCGCGTTCTGCATTGGGTGGCTCGGCTTCTACCTCGTCGCCTTCGTACGTGGGCGCGGTCGGCGGCGGTTCGTGCTGTGGCGCGCGCTGACCACAATGCTCGCCGTGCTATCGGTGGCCTATTGCATCTTCGCCCTCATGTGCGGGCTGAACTACTACCGCCACACCTTCGCCGAGGACGCCGGATTCGAGCTGAGGGAATCTTCCACCGCAGAGCTGACAGCGCTCTGCGAGAACCTGGCCGCTAACATGAACGAGACGCGCGCCGAGGTAACTGCGGCAGCCGGCGCAACCAAGGAATCGGGGGCGAATGGCGGCGACGCGACGACGGGCGCCGAAGGCACCGCCCGAACCGATACCGAGATGGCCGCGATTCCCGACGAGTACGCCGAATCCCGCGGCGGCTTCTGGACCTACTCCCACGAGACCGTCGCGAACATGGAGGCCCTGGCCGAGCGCTATCCGGCGCTCGCCCGTCCGTTGTACTCCCCTCCCAAGCCCGTGCTCTTCTCGGAGCTGATGAGCTACGCCGACATCGCCGGCATGTACTTCCCCTTCACCGTGGAGTCGAACATCAACACCGACGGGCCGTTCTTCACCATCCCCGCCACCATGGGGCACGAGATGGCCCACCAGTGCGGATTCATGCGCGAGGACGAGGCGAACTTCATCGGATACCTCGCCTGCAAGGACGCAACCGACCCGCTCACGCGCTACAGCGGCTACTCGCTGGCCTACGACTACGCCCTCTCGGCGCTCGTCAAGGCGGATCGCGATACGGCCGTTGCCGTGAACGACGGGCTGTCGGAAGAGGTGAAGGCCGACCGCCGTGCGCGCGCTGAGTACCTGAAACAGTTCGAAGGCCCCGTAGCCGAGGCATCAAACGCCGCCAACAACGCCTATCTGAAGGCCAACCAGCAGCAAGACGGCACCCGCAGCTACGGCCGCATGGTAGACCTCCTCCTCGCCGAGGCCCGAGAAGAGAAGCCCGAGGAAACGCCAACCGACTAATATCCAAGGCAACCGAGCATCTTCGCCGAGGGATACGAAAACCTACTTCCCCGCCCGTACACGGGCGCGGAAAAGGCCGTATTCCAGGGAATCGACGAGCGCGTTCCAGGAGGCCTCGATGACGTTTTCCGAGACGCCCACGGTGCCCCAGGTGTCTACGCCGTCGGTGGCGGTGATGGTCACGCGGGTGATGGCGTCGGTGCCCTGGGACTCGTCGAGCAGACGCACCTTGTAGTCGATGAGCTCCATGGCCTCCACCTGCGGATACGACGCCACGATGGCCATGCGCAGGGCAGCGTCCAGGGCGCCCACGGGGCCCGCGCTCTCGCCCGTGGCGACAAAACGCCCCTCCCCCACGTGGATCTTCACCGTGGCCTCGGACAGGGCGTCTTTGGCCAGCGCGCCCGTGTCCTCGCGATCGTCCACGATGACGCGGAAGCTCTCCAACGTGAACGCCGGCGCGTACAGCCTCAGGTGGCGCATGAGCAGAAGGCCCAGCGAGCCGTCGGCCACCTCGTAGGTGAAGCCGGCCGCCTCGCGCGCCTTGATGTCGTCGAGCACCGCCTGCACGTCCACGCCGGCCGCTTCCAGATCGAAGCCGAGGCTTCTCGCCTTCGCCAGAAGCGATGCCTTGCCGGCCAGCTCACTCACCACTGTGCGGCTCGTGTTGCCCACGGCGGCGGGGCTCACGTGCTCGTAGGCGGCGGGGAACCGCGCGATGGCGCTGGCGTGCAAGCCGCCCTTGTGGGCGAAGGCCGAAGAGCCCGTGTAGGGATGATGCGCGGGCATGGACACGTTGCAGAGCTCGGCCACGTACTGGGCCACGCCTGTAAGCTGGACGAGGCTGCGGTGCCCCACGCATTCCGCACCCATCTTCAGCTCCAAGTCGGCGATGACCGTGAGCAGGTCGGTGTTGCCCACGCGCTCGCCGATGCCGTTCACGGTACCCTGCACCTGCGTGGCGCCGGCGCGCACGGCCGCGAGCGTGTTGGCCACCGCGCAACCGGAGTCGTTGTGGCAGTGGATGCCGAAAGCCTGGCTCGGGAAGGCAGCGACTGTGGCTGCGACGATCTGCTCCACTTCGAAGGGCAGCGCGCCTCCGTTGGTCTCGCAAAGATCCACCGAATCGGCACCCGCCTCCACGGCCGCCCCCACGCAGGCCAGGGCATAGTCGCGGTTCGCTTTGAAGCCGTCGAAGTAGTGCTCGGCATCGAACACCACATGCCGGCCAGCCGCCTTCAAGTGGGCCACCGACTCGCCGATCATGCGCAGGTTCTCTTCGAGCGTCGTTTGCAGCGCGCGCTCCACCTGGGCGTCCCACGTCTTCCCGACGATAGTGACCACCGGCGCCCCGCACGCGATGAGGTCGGCCAACCCGGGATCCTCGGCAGCGGCGACGCCCTTCTTGCAGGTGGAACCGAAGGCCGCGATTTGGGCGTGCTTCAAATCCATAGCCGCCACTTCGCGGAAGAAGGCCACGTCCTTGGGGTTCGACGCAGGGAAGCCGCCCTCGATGTAGTCGATGCCGAACTCGTCGAGACGCCGCACGATGGCGAGCTTGTCGGCCAGCGAGAGCGTGATGCCCTCGCATTGCTCCCCATCGCGCAAGGTGGAGTCGTAGGTGTAGATGCGCGTCGCGGTCATAGATGCCTCCCCGAATCTCTGGTCGGGTGCCATTATAGCGCCCGCAAAGTCATCCGCACGCTTTCGCCTTCCCGATGCAGCTGAAGCCCCCGTTTTCGACCGCCTAACCTAGAACCTTCTCGAAGGCGATGCGCGGGGCGCCGGCCTCGGGGCCTTCCGTCAGCGTGATGTCGCCGCAGGGGACGAAGCCGAACTTCTCCACCGCCCGGCGCATAGGGGCGTTGTCGGCATGGGTGTCGATGCGCACGGAAACCATGCCGTCGACAGCCGCCTTTTCGCAGGCGAAGGCGAAGAGCTTTCCAATGATGCCGCGCCCCCGACAGGCCGGATCCACGGCGCAGCGGTGCACCGTGGCGTAGGGACCGTCGGTCAGCCACTCCCCTTCCAGAGTCTCATAAGCGGCCTCGGGCTCATCGGCGTAGCGGAACACAGCCACCACGCGTCCCTCGTCCAGGGCAACATAGGCGGCACCTGCCGCCACGTCAGCCTCCCAGGTACCCCGGTCGGGATAACCGCACTGCCACTGATCGATGCCCATAGCGGCCATGTTGGCCCGGGCCTGCTCGGTGATAGCGACCATGGCATCCACCTGCTCCGGTTTCGCGACGACGATTTCCATGAAAACCTCCTATCAACTGCGCCGACATGCCCGGCGCCCATTTCCCGACGCCACTATAGCAGACCGATGCCGGCCGTGCCCGATCGGCGGAACAGGCCGTCCTTTCTTCGGCGCGCGTTACAGTTCGGGGAAGGAAAAAAACGGGCCGTTCGAAGGAGCATTGGCAACGCGTACAATCATCGCGAAAAGCATCTCTGCGACCTGGCCCGGTACCCGACCTTCGGCCGAGGCGCGCCCGACAGGAGGTCGCTATGAAGCTCGTTCCCGTGAAGCAGGCCCAGGCCAAGCTCTTCAACGCTCCGGCCGACAAAGGACTGAAGTCGCTCACTCTGGCGACGTTCAAGAAGGACCGCTCCCTCACCCTCGAGCGCGACGGAGAGGGCTGGCTCCTCGTCGAGGACGGCTTCGAGAAGAGCCGCTCTCCCCTGCCGCCGGGCGCTGCCGGCAAGCGCCTGCTGAAGGAGGCCTTCAAGCGCGAGTTCCCCCGCAGCGCCAACGCCTATTTGGCAGAGGTTCGCTAACGCGGGCGCCCCGCTCAGTCGCCGAAGCACCCCGAAAATGCACGAGATCGCGAGCTATAAGCGTCCGATCCCGCCGATGAAGACCCGTGCTCTGAAAAGCTATTGAGAAATGCCTGGTCAGCGAATTGGAGCCGATTTGCAAGCCTTAAGTTCCGAGTCATTCGCACCCTCGGGACGCTTACAACTCGCGATCTCGTGCATTTTTCAGGCAGTTCGTCGCCCCGGAGTTCCAAACCTCCGGATATCGACACCGGTTCGCGACACCCGATCCTCCAAAGGCAGTCGCGCGGATCCGATCCCGGCCCTTGGAAAGGGCCGCCCTTCGGTGCTGCCACCTAGGTTGCCGCACGTTCTCTGGGGCCACTATCTTCTTCATCCCGAATACGGAAAGGTGGCCCCATGGCAGCAAGCGCAGAATACGCCCCGCCGAAAGAGCTCGTCAACGTTAGGGTGCAGTCCTCGGGGAAGCTGGAAGGCGCGGCATCGCTCCTTGAGATGCTTGAGGACAAGGCCGACAACCGGAGGATAACCGCCTCCGAGCTGGCAGCCGTGCGCTGCATCGTGGAGACCTGCGCGGCGAACCTCGACGGGGTCCTGGAACACGCCTAGATAAAACTAGGGCCAGTCCCAACAGGACCGGCCCTTGCAAAACCTTGCGGTTTTTCTACGTGCGATTATATTCTCAAATATCCCGCACCGCGTCAATTGTCTTGGCGAGAAACGACAGGAACGACACGAAGGCGTTTTGCTCTCCGTACCTTTGGCAGTGGTCCTTCAAAGCACCCGACAGCTCGACGAGCGCAGCCTTTGTATCGGATGATCTCTGACCCTCGATAGTGTCGAACACCGCCAGCGTCGTCACTAGCTGCTGCATCCCCTCGTTCCTCATCTTCTCCTTGCGAGCTCTGGCGCTTCCAACCTCTCTCCCCGACAGCCACTCCATGATTCTGTAGCGGGGTGCATGGCTTGCGCGGTTCCCGTCTGTGAAGCCGTTTATGATGCAGCTTTGATGGGCGCAGCAGTTGCGCACCGCCTTAACACCTGTCAGCTCGTAATGCCTGTTCTCAAGCGCCTTGTCGCCCCAACGGTCAGCGCAGAACAGAAGGAAGGCCAGCAGCGTGCCGAAGGGAACTACCTCCAGAAACACCCACACCGGCATCGCGGAGCGGTAATGCTCGATGAGGTTCCCTGAATAAGTGTCGGCACCTCCTGAACTCCCTGCACGCGCCTTTAGCCCCCGCGCTATTGAATTGCGGTAAGTGGCTCTCTGGCCTTGCATGAACTCTGAAACGATGCCGTACCCGTCTTCTGTTGGATCGTCGGCCAACCTAGCGATGAGCCTCGTCTTGGCGATCCGCTCGATGTCGCCCGTCACGGCGAGGAACGTGCGTCTCAACCTGCCGTCCAATGCATCGAGGTCAAGCAAGTCTGCGAAATCCAGCTTTACGTATTGGCCCGCCTTGCCTCCTTCGCGGTGAACCTGGAACAACTTCCAGTACGCGGCGGTGTGCAGGAACGTGTCCCTGCCCGACAGCGCCTCGATGGCCTGCTCCTCGCTGCAGCGATCGAACGTGACGCCTTTCGCCTTCAGCAGTTCGACCTGTCCTTCGGGCGTCAGCATGGGCTTCAATCCTTGCGCCTCGTGCTCGCCTTCGTCCAGGCCCCAAGCGGTGTATGTCTTTTCCGTTTCTTCCATGCCCCTATTCTACGCAAGCCGTCATCGCCCAGAAACCATGCGTTCCCGAAAGCGGAACATCGCCGCAACGGGACAGCTTCCCCCGTCGCCATCCGACCTCCACGGGCGCGGCCCCAGCCCCCGGCGTCCTCGATGCCCGGATGCTCGGCCGGGAACCGGGCGGCGCGCAAGGGCCGCGAAAACTTTTCCGCAAGAGTACCCTACGCCCTACGCCCCTCGCCGTACCTTCGTGATGCTGAACCTCGCCAATGGGGAGAACATCAAGACCGTATCGGTGCTCTTAGGTCACGAGAGCACCGATACACACTCGACCCGTATGCCGACTACGTGCTCACGACCGGCGTCGGCTGGGCATCCGCTATATGAATTTCCTTAGATCCTACGATGTTGCCGCTTAATGGAATATTCATCGGGTTTGTTTTGGAAGGCGAATCAATTGGGGTATAATCCCCTCTACCTTTGCGGGTGTAGTTCAATGGTAGAACTCCAGCCTTCCAAGCTGATAACGCGGGTTCGATTCCCGTCACCCGCTCCAGAAATGCCACGGCCCCGTCACTGCGACGGGGCCGTTTTCTTTTCTGGTGCGCCCAGTAGGAATCGAACCTACAACCTACGGATTAGAAGTCCGTTGCTCTATCCGTTGAGCCATGGGCGCTTAACGTTCGCCGGGTTGTCCGGCCGCAAGCCATTATAGCGCATCTTCTCGCGCGGCAAACCTCGGAGACGAACCCGCGCCCTCAGCGCTCGAAAACGGCGCGACTCGCAGCACCGGCCCTTTCCTACCCCCACGTCTCGCGCATGTAGGACCAGCGCTCGTCGCGGGCGCGCTCGATGAGGGCCAGATCGGCTCCGTCGTCGGCGGAGAAGCGGCCCTGGCGGCGCAGGTAGGGCTCGATGGGTTTGAATTGCTTGGGGTCGCGGTTCAGGCGGAAACTGCCGCCAGGCGTGCCCGTGAGCGCCGGGCCCTCGTACTCGGCGAGGTACCACAGGCCCGTATCCACGATTTCCTTCGCCACATCCACCATGTCGGCCGAGGGAAAGCCCCAGCCCACGGGGCACGGCGCCATCACGTGGATGAAACGGGTGCCCTTGATATCGCGCGCTCGTTCCACTTTCTTGATAAAGTCGTTCAGATATCCCACCGAGGCCGTGGCCGCGTAGGGGATGCGGTGGGCCGCCTCGATGTCGAACAGGCTCTTCTTCTGCGTGAGACAGCCGTGCTCGTGCTTTCCGGCCGGCGTGGTCGTGGTGGAGGCGCCGAAGGGGGTGAGGCTCGACTTCTGGATGCCCGTGTTCATGTAGGCCTCGTTGTCGTAGCAGATGTAGAGCACGTCGTCGTTGCGGTCGATGGCGCCGGAGAGCGCCTGCAAGCCGATGTCCGCCGTGCCGCCGTCGCCGGCGAAACCCACCACGGTGACGTCCTCGGGCGCCGCCCCCTGGGCGCGCAGGCCCGCCTCGATGCCCGAGAGCACCGCCGCCGTGGCCGCAAAGGGCGTGATCATCGCGTTGTTGCCGAAGGCCAACTGGGGGAAGTTGAAGCCGGTGGCGCTCATGCAGCCGGCGGGCAGCGCCGCCACCGCATGGGGGCCGAGCACCTTGAGCGCCTGGCGCACGGCCAGGGCGCCTCCGCAGCCGGGGCACGCCTTGTGCCCGTAGAAGAACTCCTCGTCGGTAATGGTGCGCGCGTTCACCGTCATCGCTGGTCCTCCTCTCCCTCTTCGATGCCGAGGAAGACGACCTCACCCGAGGCGCCCTCCCCCGCTGCCAGCGCTTCCAGGCGCGCGAAGGCGCCGCGCACGGCCTCGCGGCTGATATCGTCGCCGCCGAGGCCGCCGATGAAGTTCGCGCTCGGTCGCGCGATGCCCGCACGGGCGAGCGACGCCAGCACGTTGGCGTACACGGTGCCGGTGCCGCCGAAGGAGATGTCCTGTTCCAACACGCCCACGGCCGCCGCGTCGGCAAGCGCCCGGGCAAGAGCGACATCGGGCATCGGCCGCAGGTAGCGGATGCGCAAGACACCTGCCCGCTTGCCCGCTGCCCGCAGCTCGTCGGCCACATCGCGGGCAAGGCCAGCCGCCGAGCCCAGCGTGACGAGCACGAAATCGGCGTCCTCGCAAAGGTAGGCGTCCACCATGCCGGGATACGCCCGGCCGAACACCTCGGCGAAGAGCGCCTCCACCTCTTCCACCACCGCCTCGGCGGCCAGCATGTCGCGGTGGTGCCAGTACTGGTAGTAGCGATTGAAGTCCGGGCCGGCTGAGTAGCCGATGTTCACGGGGTTCTCGAAATCGAACTTGTTGGCCGCGCGGTAAGGCGGCAGGAAGGCGTCGGCCTCATCGGCGGTGGGAACTTCCACTGACTCGTAGGTGTGGGTGAGCGCGAAGCCGTCCACGTTCACCATCACCGGCAGGCTCACGCGCGGATCCTCCGCCACGGCATAGGCCATGAGCGCCAGATCGAGCGCCTCCTGGTTGTTCTCGGCGTACACCTGGATCCAGCCATGATCGAGCAGCGACAGCGAGTCGCGCTGGTCGCCGTAGATGTTCCAGGGCAGCGCGAGCGCGCGGTTCGCGTTCATCATCACGATGGGGAACCGGCCGCCCGAGGCGTAGGTGAGGCACTCGGCCATATACAGCAGCCCCTGGGACGAGGTGGCCGTGAACGTGCGCGCACCCGTAGCGGACGCGCCGATGGCGGCGGAGAGCGCCGTGTGCTCGCTCTCCACGTGCAGGTACTCGCAGGCGAGGCTGCCGTCCTCGACCATGGAGGCGAGCGCCTCCACGACCGTGGTCTGGGGCGTGATGGGATAGGCGGAGATCACCTGGGGCCGGGCGAGCCGCACCCCCTCGGCGAAGGCCTCGTTGCCGGAAAGGAACTTCCTCATGCCGCGCCTCCTTCCGTCGCCGGGCCCATCTCGGCCGAAGGCGAGGTCTCGTCCAGGGTCTCGGCCGTCTCGGAAGCGCCCTCGTTCTCGCCGGCATGTTCGTCCACCATGGCGATGCAGGGCACGGGACACACCTTCGCGCACACGCCGCAGCCCTTGCAGAAATCGTAGTCGACGACGACGGCCACGCAGGCGCCCTCGTCGTCGCGCACCTTTGCGATGGTGCCGTCAGGACAGTACATATAACAGTTGAGGCAGAGCGTGCACTGCTCAGCGTCGATGACGGGGCGCACGCTGCGCCATCCGGCGTTCACCGAGGTGAGGTGCCCCGCCTCAAAGCACGTGGAACGGGCGAACTGGCTCGGGCGCACGGCGAGTTCCTCGCGCAACGTGGGCGTGAAGGGGCGGCGGCTCTGACTAGCAATCGCGGACATCGAAATCCCTCCCCTCTCCCTCGACGAGCATCTCGGCGGCCAGCGAGAACATGGCGTCCTTCTCGGAAAGCACGGCGGTCACATCCGTCGCCGCCTGCTCGGCGGCCACCAAATCGCGCGTGGCGGCGATCTCGCGGGAGGCCACCTCGGCGAAGGCGGCATCCACGATGCGTAAGTTCTTCGCGTGCAGCTTCTCGGGCATGGTGGCACAGATGCCGGCATGGATGTCCTCGATGGTCACGGCCGCCGTGAGCGCGGGAATGGCCCCGAGAAACACCGTGTTGGGAATGGGGCGGCCGAGCACGGCAGCGGAAATGCCGTCGGCGTCGATTCCCAGAATGCGCGGGTCGTCAAGGGCCCGCTTCGTGTTCAGCAGCATGAGGCCGCCGGGGGCGAGCTCGTCCTCCCAGCCGTCTTCCACGAGCGTCTCGTCCAAATAGATGACGAACGCGGCCCGATGCACGGCGCTGCGGTCGCCAATGGGAGCGGTGTCGATCTTCGTGAACGCCCGCATGGGGGCGCCACGCCGCTCGGGGCCGAAGGTGGGGAACGCCAGCGCATAGGCGCCTGCCGACAGCGCTGCGGCCGCCCCCAGGCACCGGGCCGCCGTAAAGGCCCCCTGCCCACCCCGGGCATGCCAAATGAATTCCAGCATAGTGGTTCCTTACGTGAAAAGAAAGGGACGGGTCTCTCGCCCGTCCCTTCATTATACCTGTCGTTGCCTCACTGGCAGCATCGCTCTTCCCTATCGGTTCGCGTACAAGTCCAAGCTGCGTGCGAGATGGCTTACGAAGCGCTCGCCCATGACGGACAGCTCGCGGTTGTCGGCGGTCACGTAGCCCAGGTGCAGCTTGAGGTCGGTCTCAAGCGGAATGGTGGTGAGCGCGCTGCCGTCGGTGATGCCCACGAGGATGCCGCTCGTCACGGTGTAGCCGTTGATGGCCATGATGAGCTCGGTGAGCGAGGCGCGATCGGTGCAAGCCACCTTCTTGGCGCGCGGCACCTGCGAGAGCGCCTCCTCAAAGAAGGCGATGGGGGCGTCCTCCCCCTGATCGAAGTACACATAGGGGAAGTCGGCCAGCTGCTCGAGGGTAAGGCTCTTCGCGTTCACGAAGGGGTGGCTTGACGGCAGGGCCACGAGCGGCGCGGAGACGGCCAGCTCGTGGAAGGCAAGCCCCGCCTCGGCCAGCGCCCCGTTCAGGGCGCTTTCCGTCTCGGAGGTCTGCATGATGACACCCAGCTCGGCGGCCCCGGAGGCCACGTCGTCGATGACGCCCTGGGTCGTGCGGTCCAAAAGCGCGTAGGAGAAGGCGTCGCCGCCGGCCGCCAGGATGGTGTGGGCGAAGGACTGCACGTCGAACAGGTAGTGCTGCCCGGAAATGGCGAAGTCGTAAGAGGTCATGTAGGTTCCCTTCTTCGGTGGGATCTCTTCAAATGGAATGATACCCGATGGCCGGACGAAAACGCCCCGCCCGGCCATCGGTTTGCACGTTCGTTGCCTTACTTCGCGCTGCCGCGCTCGTCGATGAAGCGGCTCGCCTTGTGCTCGGAGGACGTGCCGAGCTTGCCGGCGTCGTAGACGATGACGCGGGCCGGCTTCACGCCGGTGTGGGCCTTCAGCGCCGCCGTCACGCGGGCGGCCACGGCGTCGAAGGGCTCGTCGGAGCCCTGGGCGCGCTCCACGGACACCTCGTAGCGGGTGGAGAAGTTCTCGTCGTACACGCGGATGAGGTACTCGCCGGTGAGCCCCTTCTCGGCGCGCACCACGTACTCCACGTCGGAGGGGAACACGTTCACGGCGCCCACGATGAACATCTCATCCTTGCGGCCAGTGATGTGGATGCGGCCCAAGGTGCGCCCGCACTCGCACTTCTCGGTGGAGAAGTAGCCGATGTCACCGGTACGGAAGCGGATCATGGGACGAGCCTTCTTCATGAGCGTGGTGTACACCAGCTCGCCCACGCTGCCCGGCTCGAGCACCTCGCCGGTGACCGGATCCACCGTTTCCACGAGGATCTGGTCCTCCACGATGTGCAGACCGTCCTTCGCCTCGCACATGGCCGCGCAGGCGCCGTAGATGTCGGAGAGCCCAAAGAAGTCGACCACCTTCGCGTCCCACAGCTCCTCGATGGCCTCGCGGGTGCTCTGGATGGAGCCGCCCGGCTCGCCGGCCACGATGATGGTGTGGATAGAGAAGTCGGTACGCGGGTCGAGGCCCTTCTCCTTGATCTTCTCGCCGAGCGTCCAGGCATAGGACGGGCTCGTCCAGATGATGGTGGGCTGGTACTGCTGCAGCACGAAGATGAGGCGGTCGCTCGGCACCGCGCCTACCCAGATGGCGAGCGCGCCCAAGCGCTGGGCACCGATGACGTCCGGGCCGCCCACGTACAGGGCGAAGTTCAGGCCGTGCACGTAGCGGTCGGTCGGGCGCATGCCGGCCTGCCAGAACAGCCGCGCCTCGGTGTCCTGCCACAGATCGAAGTCCTCCTGGGTGAACGGGCTCACTGTGGGCACGCCCGTGGAGCCGGACGAGGTGGCCATGAAGATGACATCCTCCTCGGGCACCGAGCACATCTCGCCGAAGAAGCTGCCCACGTGCTGGGTCTCGCGCTCGGTCTTCTTGTCGATGAAGGGGAATTTCTCCAAGTCCTTGAGGGTCTTGATGTCCTCGGGTTTCACGCCGGCCTCGTCGAAGGAGCGCTTGTAGTACACCGTGTTGTCGTAGGCGTAGCGAACCATCTCCTGAAGGCGCTCAAGCTGCATGGCCTCCAGTTCGGCACGCGGCATGCACTCGATCTCGGGATCGTAGTACTTCTGGTCGTAGGGAATGTTCTTCTTCGCCATCACTGCTCCTCGTTCGGGTTCGGTCTTCCGGATGTCGGGCGCGGATCGCCCGACTGGATAGCGCCGAGCGACCAACGCCCGGCGGGGTTTCGTGGGTCAGTATGATGCCCGAAGCCGCCCGCGCGCACAAGGGGAAACGGCATACGGAATAGGGAAAGCCCGCCATCGGCGACCCCGATAGCAGGCTTTCATCTGGGAAAATGATTGGATAGGGCGTGGGTGCGGGATTGTCCCCCGCGCGCAGGTTGCGCAGCGAACGGAACAGCCCAGTGGGCTGTTCCGCCGAGCGAGCCATTGCTTGAGCACGGGGGATAATCCCGTACCCACGCCCGGACGACCTGCTATACCCCCATCGTCCCTTGAGCAGCCATCACGGCCTGGGACATCTGGTAGGACAGCGCCACCATGCCCACCAGCACAATGGTCACGACGATCTTCACCGCCACGTGCCACGTGCAGGCGCCCCTCCACATGAGCACGAGCCCCACCGGCCACAGCACCACGAGGAAGAAGATGATCCAGAAGGTCTGGTCGTACCACTTCTTCTCGTCGCCCGTCCCCACGATGTCGTTGGCGTTCTCGCGCGTGCGCCCCTGGCCGCGGTGCGTCCAGTCGCCGTAGCTGTTGCCGTTCTCGTCTTTGAAGATGCCCATGGTTGCTCCTACTCGGCGAGCTTCTTCGCCAGAAGCTCGTTGATGATCTTGGGATTGCCCTGGCCGCGCATGGCCTTCATGCACTGGCCGACGAAAAAGCCGATAACCTTGGTGTTGCCGTCACGGTAGCGGGCCACCTCATCGGGGTTGGCGGCGATGACCTCGTCCACCACGGCCTCGATGGCGCCGGTGTCCGACACCTGCTTCATGCCGCGGGCCTCCACGATGGCCTCGGGATCCTTGTCCTCGTCCATGATGGCCGCGAACACCTCCTTGGCCTGCTTCGAGGAGATAGTGTCATCCGCAAGCATCTTCACAAGCGAAAGCGCCCGGGCCGCCGTCAGCGGCGTGTCGGCGAGCAGCGTGCCCTCGTGGGCGTTCAGCCACGCGGCCACGTCGTTGATGATGAGGTTCGCGAGCGGTTTGGCGAACTTGCTGCCGTCCGCCTCGGCTTTCGCGAGCGCCATGCACTCGTCGAAGAAGTCGGCCGTGGCGCGGTGGTCCACCAAATGCCGCGCATCGTAGGAGGTGAGCCCGAAATCGGCGGCGAAGCGCGCGGCCTTCTGGTCGGGCAGCTCCGGCAGCTTGGCGCGCACGCCCTCGATGAACTCGTCGGACAAGTCGTAGGGCGCCAAGTCCGGCTCGGGGAACAGGCGGTAGTCGTCGGCCGTCTCCTTCACGCGCATGACGATGGTGCGCTTAGCAGAGGGATCCCAATGGCGCGTCTCCTGGTAGATGACGCCGCCCTCCTCGAGCACCTCGGCCTGGCGGCAGATCTCGTAGGCCAGCCCGTCGTGCAGGTTCTTGAAGGAGTTCATGTTCTTCAGCTCGGTCTTGGTGCCGAAGGCCTCGGTGCCGCGGCGGCGCAGCGACACGTTGCCGTCGCAGCGCAGGGAACCTTCCTCCATGGAGCAGTCGGATATGCCCAGAGCCAGGTAAATCTGGCGCAGCTTCTGCATGAACAGGCGCGCCTCCTCCGGCGTGCGCAGATCCGGCTCGGTCACCAGCTCGATGAGCGGCGTGCCGGCGCGGTTGTAGTCCACGAGCGACTGGGTGGCCCCGGCGATGCGGCCCTCACCGCCGCCGAGGTGCACCATCTTGCCGGCGTCCTCCTCCATGTGGATGCGGGTGATGCCCACGTGGGCCACGTAGCCGTCCTCGGTGCGGGTGATGTTGCCGTCGCTCTCGCCGGGGGCGAGCGCGTCCAGGCGGTAGCGCTCGGTCGCGCCCCGGCCGTCCACGTCCAGGTCGAGGTGGCCCCGCATGCAGAACGCGATGGGGCCCTGGGTGGTCTGGAAGTTCTTGGCCATGTCGGGGTACATGTAGTTCTTACGGTAGAACATCGAGTGCTTCTCGATGTCGCAGTTGGTGGCAAGACCGGCCAGCACGATGGACTCGATGGCCGCGCGGTTGGGCACGGGAAGCGCCCCGGGCAACCCCAGGCACACCGGGCAGGTGTGGGTGTTGGGGGCCGCGCCGAACTCCAACTTGCAGCCGCAGAACATCTTGGTTTCCAGCGTGGTCAGCTCCGCGTGGATCTCCAGACCGATGACGGCCTCCCAGGTCTCGAATACCTCTTCGAGGGTCTTCATTTACGCACCCACCTTTCCGTCGGCAAAATCGGGGGCGACCGGAGCCGGACCGTAGACCGCCTCCAAAGCAGCGGCCGCGCGGAACATGTTCGCGTCCCTAAATGGGGGGGCGATCAGCTGCACGCCCACGGGAAGCCCCGTGTCGGCGCCGAGGCCCACGGGAAAGGACAGGCCGCCGTTGCCGGCGATGTTGATGGAGATGGTGAACATGTCGCCCAGATACATCTCAGTGGGGTCGCCGATCTCGCCCAGCTTGTAGGCCGTGCGCGGCGCCACCGGCGCGAGGATGACGTCCACCTTCTCGTAAGCCGCCGCATAGTCGCCCGTGATGAGGGTACGCACCTGCTGAGCCGGGTAGTAGTAGGTGTCGTAAACGCCGGAAGAGAGGAGATAGCTGCCAAGCAGGATGCGGCGCTTGGCCTCGGCGCCGAAGCCGGCGGCGCGGCTGGCCTCGTACTGGCCGCCCAAGTCCTTGTGGCCCGGATCGCAGTAGCCGTAGCGCACCGAATCGAAGCGGGCCAGGTTGCTGAAGGCCTCGCAGGGGCCGAGCACGTAGTAGGCGCTCATGGCCGCCTGGGCGTGGGGCAGCTCCACTTCCACCAGCTGGGCACCCATCTTCTCCAAGGCCGAGGCGGCTTCCTCCACCTTCGCCTTTACCTCGGGGGCGAGGCCGGCCGCTTCCATGAAGGCCGGCACGATGCCAATTTTCATGCCGCGGACGCCTTGCGCGAGGTTGGCTGCGAAGTCCACGTCGCACGGCTGGCTCGTGCAGTCCAGCTCATCGCGGCCCGAGATTGCGTTCAGCGCGAGCGCCGCGTCCTCGACCGAGCGGGCGAAAGGACCCACCTGGTCCAGTGAGCTGCCGAAGGCCACCACACCGTAGCGCGACACCACGCCGTAGGTGGGCTTAACGGCCACGAGCCCGCAGAACGAGCCGGGCTGGCGGATGGAGCCGCCGGTGTCCGACCCGAGCGCCACGGGCGCAAACCCCGCTGCCACAGCCGCGGCGCTTCCTCCCGAGGAGCCGCCCGGCACCCGTTCTAAATCCCACGGATTGCGCGTGGGGCCGAAGGCGGAGGTCTCGGTGGAGCCGCCGAAGGCAAACTCGTCCATGTTCAGCTTGCCGATGGGAATGGCGCCGGCGCGCAGGGTGTTCTCCACGCAGGTGGCCGTGTAGGGCGACACGTAGTCGCGCAGCATGTTCGAAGCGCAGGTGGTGTGGGTGCCCGTGAGGTTCAGGTTGTCCTTGTAGCCCACCGGAACGCCGGCAAGCGGCCCCATCTCGGCGAGGCGCCCCTCGGCGATGGCTTTATCGATGCGGGCCGCGGTGTCAATCGCCAGAGCCTCGGTGGTTTCCAGAAACGCATGCACCGTCTCATCGGCGGCGGCGATGCGCGCAAAGGTGGCCTTGGCCACTTCCGAGGCCGAGAACTCCTTGGCGGCAAGACCCGCCTGAAGCTCGCGAATGCCCATTTCTCCGAAAGCACGCGCCATTAGCGGTCACCCCCCTCTCCCAAAATGGACGGGATGAGGAAGCTGCCGTCAGCTTGCTTCGGGGCATTCTCAAGCGCCACTTCCTGGGTGAAGCTTCCGCGAATCTTGTCCTCGCGCATCACGTTGGAGAGGTCGCCGATGGGATGGAACGTGGGCTCCACGCCGTCGAGCTCGAACTCGGTGATGGGCTTCAAGCTGTCGATGATGGCGTTCAGGTCGGCCGTCATGGTGACGACCTCCTCGGCCGTAAGACCGATGCGGGCGTACTCGGCGATGCCCCGCACGTCGGTCTCAGAAAGATGCTGCGTCATGAATCGCGCTCCTTCTCCGGGAACGGCCGCGCCGTTGCGCCCGGCACTCCCGGTTCGTTAAGTCAACCGCTCCATGATAGCAAAAGCCGCGCCGCCCACGCTCCCCGTGCCCACCGAGCGCGAAGATTTAACAGAGCGGGCGACTCACAGTCCGCGCATTCGGGCGGCCTCCTTCAGGGACGCTTCCGTGATCGACTCGCCTTGGGGCACGTAAACGGCCAGGCAGGGAAAGCTCGGCTTGGCGGACATGAGCGCGCCCGGAGCCAAGCCGAAGCGCTCCTCCAAGCTGGCAAGCACATGGCGCACGTTGGCCTTGGTCATACCGGCACGGCGCAAAGGCGACACCACCCCCGCCTCGGCCAGCGCCTTGAAACCGGGGCGCCGTTCGGGATCGTCGGTAGCGTTGGTGCCGTCCACGATGACCGTGAACCCATCGGCCGCCGCCGTCCGACGCACTTCGTCGAAGATGAAGCGCTTGCAGAGATAGCAGCGGTCGGCGGGATTCGCGCAGATAGCCTCCTGAGCCAGCACGTCCGCTTCCACTACCGTGAGGGGCACATCCAGCGCCGCCGCCACAGCACGGGCGTCATCAAGCTCGAAATCGGGCTGGAAGGCAGTCTTCACCAGATAGGCGCGCACCTCGCACCCCGCCAGCTTCGCCGCCGCCAGAAGCAGCGCCGAGTCGCAGCCGCCCGAGAAGGCCACGGCCAGCTTCGGCTCGCGCAGAAGGTACATCTCAAGCGGCTCGCCGAACAGGTGCTGGCCCGGCCCCACATCCTCGGTGTCCTCGGCGACAACGCTTTCGGAATCCACCGCCGCTTCCGCGCTCTTTTCCTCGATCTCTGCGACTTTCGTTACTTCCATACTCGCCTTCTGTACTATATCGGGCGACGCGCCGAAGCCACACGCCGCCCGATTCGTTCTCTTCTATGCTCTGCCCCTCAAGGAGCAGCCATCCTTAGCGCAGCGTGACGCCCTCGGGCAGTTCCACGTTGCGCCAGTCCTCGTCATCGCCTTCGCGGTCGTTCTCGCCCTCGGCGACAACGACCGGCGCGGGGCGCTCGGGCTCCGGGGCGCCGAAGGCCTCGCGGAAGGCATCGGCGTGCATGCGCGGCACGGCGAACACCACGTTCGGCACGGCGCCAGGGTGTTCCGCGATCCAGTTCTGGATGAGCTCGATCACCTGCTCGACAGGGTAGCCGTTGCGACCGCAGCCGAAGGCGCCCACGATGAGCGTCTCAGTGCCGTTGGCGGCGGCGATGCGGAAGATGGCCTCGATGCGGTCGGCGAGCGCCTTGTCGCACTCGCGTTCGGAACGGTGGTTCTCCAGGGCGAAGGCACGGACGGGTTCGGCGATGACCAGCACGTCGGCGCGGCGCACATCGCCCCCGCGGGAGAACAGCACCTCGGGCACGTACAGAGCCCGGTCGGTGAACAGCGAGCCTCGGCGGTAGTCACGGTTCTTGTCGTAGAAGTCGCGCTTGTGGGCTACAAGGATCGGGTACAGGTTGCTCTCGGAGCACAGGATCTGCTCCGGGCCGAAGGCGCCGTCCTCGTAGGCGCCGCCGGGGCGGGTGAAGGCGCCGGGATCCGCGATCATCGTCTTGCCCGTGGCATCGCGGTAGAGCGCCTCGGGGGCGAAAGAGGTCACGACCTTGACCGTCGTCTCCGTAGCCTGAGGCGTCGCAGCGCCCGCGGCTCCATCGGAGACCATCGCCTCTTCGGCTTCCGCAGCCTCGGCGTCTTCCTCGGCGATCTCGGCCACCTCGCGAGCCTCGACATTCCCCGCTTGGGCGCCATCGGCGTCGGCCTCGGCCATCTCCGCTGCGCGCTTCGCCGCCTCGGCGGCCGCAGCGGCCTCGGCGCCCCACAGAAGCGAGCGCCCCTCCCCTTCCTCGTAAATGCGCGCGTTCTCGATGGCCTCGTCCGTCTCGCGCCCGAAGGCGGCCTTCATGAGGCCCGTATGCCGCGCCGCCTCGCGCCGCCGCTCCTCCCGCTGCTCGTCCCGATTCGGACGACGCATATCGCGACCGCCGCGCCCTCGTTCGCGACCGCCACGCCCATCGTGCTCGTTGAACTCCGCCATACCGCTCTCCTTCCATTCAAATGATCCGCTCGCCATGATAATGCAATTCCGTGTCTCGCGCATCTTTTAGCGGCGCTGGACTCTCCCCCGCAGGCTCCATCCCAGAGCGATGGCCAGCGTGCCCAGGGCGGGCACGATCATGACGAGCCACATGAGCCCGTAGCCGCCCGTGATGCCGCCGGCCGCAGGCGCCAGAGCCTCGGCTACCGCGCCCCCGGTCACCGGCCCCACAAGCATTCCCAAATCGAGGCCCGTGAACATGGTGTTGCTGGCCGCCCCGCGCCGGTCGATGCCCACCGAGGCGAGCCCCATGGACTGAAGAAGCGGCGCGCAGCAGCCGAACCCCGCCGAGCCGATGACGGCGGCGAGCAGAAAGCCGGGCAAGCCCTGCGCGTAGAAGAGCGCTACATAGGAGGCAGCGAAGCAGATCGTCCCGAAGACGAGCACCCGGGGCGTTCCCACCCTGTCGGCAAGGCCGCCCAAAGCCGGCCGCGTCACCACCAGGCACAGCGCGTACACCACGAAGAACAGCCCCATGTCCGCCACGCCGCGCCCATAGCCGTAGAGCACCACGTAGGAGCCCATGCACGAGAACGAAACGGCGATGAGCATGAGGGCGGCCGCCTTGCCCACGGCCTCGCGGGCGAACATGCGGGAGAGTTTCAGCTGGTAGGGCAGGCGCTCGCGATAGGGCTCGCGGATGGCGAAGATGCCGCCCATGGCCACCACCAGAAGCGCCGCAGCCAGGAAGTACGCTGCCGAGAATCCTACAGCATCCACCAGGTAGAGTCCCGTGGCCGGCCCGATGACCTGGGCGAAGGACTGCGCCAGCGCGTAAATGCTGATGCCGCTGGCAAACTTCGTCGCCGGCAGGTACTCGGACACGAGCGACATCGCCAGAGGACCGCTGCACCCGATGCCCACGCCGTGGAAGAGCCGGATGGCGATGAGCACGCCCAGCGAATCGACGAACCCGTAGGCGAAAAACGACAGGCAGATGATGCCCTGAGCGATAAGCAGGAGCCGCTTGCGCGAGAAGCTATCGAAGGCGGGGCCGGCGAAGGGCCGCACGAGCAGCGCCGACAGCGTGAACGAGCTCACGACGACGCCCACCATGGAAGCCGTCGCCCCCAGCGAGTCGGCGAACACCGGCAACGTGGCATTGGCCATGAACGCCGCCATCGACTGGAAGAAGTTTACCGCCATCAGAATGACAAAGGGCGCACTCCAAACGGAATCTTTGGCTTTTCCCTCCGACATCGTCAATCACACTCAGTCTTTACCCGCAGCTCAAGCAGCATCAGGACAAATGCACATGCGGCACTAGAGGTAGGAAGCGGGCGGCGAAGTCGTCTTGGAAGGCGCGGCAGGTGTCAAGCAGCCAACCGGGCTCGTCTTCGTAGTTCGCTAGGCCGCGATAGTAAAAATGCTTCCTATCGTCGGGAACGATGAACGGCAACACACCATTGCGGAGGCATTCCTTGAACAGCACCATGCGACCGATGCGGCCGTTGCCGTCCTGGAACGGATGAATGCGTTCGAAACGGTAATGGAAATCCACTATATCCTCAAAGGCGCGTGAGCCGCCTTCGTAGCGCTCGATGAGCGACGCCAACTGTCCGGGAACCTCCTCGGGAAGCGTCGTCACAAGGCCGCCCACCTCATTGGGCAGCGCCTTGAAGACGCCAGGGGCAAAAACGGGATCGGAGGCCGCTTGCTCGGTGCCCTGCTTCAGCACCTCGTGGAAGGACAAGAGCAATTCCGGGGAAAGCGGTTCCTCCGCCGTGCCCAGCATGGCATCGAACAGACGGAAGTGGTTCGTTGCGTCCTGGATGTCCGCAAGGCGGGCGTGACCGTCGACGGTTCGCGTCTCGAATATCTGCCGGGTCTGCTCCTCGGTCAGGCGTGATCCTTCGATATGGTTCGAGTTGTAAGCCAACTCCACCTGAGTCTTGTGGTAGATGTTTCCCTCAAGCTTCAAGCGGCGCTGGCGACGGTATTCTTCAAGCAGCTCGCGCATTCAAATCCCAACCAGGGCTACACGTTGAACTTAAAGTGCATGACGTCGCCGTCTTGGACGACGTAGTCCTTGCCTTCCTGGCGGAGCTTGCCCGCGTCGCGGCAGCCCTTCTCGCCGCCCAAGGCCACGTAGTCCTCGAAGGAGGCCGTCTCGGCCTTGATGAAGCCGCGCTCGAAATCGCTGTGGATGACGCCGGCGGCCTGGGGGGCCTTCGCGCCCACCGGGATGGTCCAGGCGCGAGTCTCGGTCTCGCCGCTCGTGAAGTAGCTCTGCAGGCCGAGCAGGTGATAGGCCTCGCGGATGAGGCGCGCCAGGCCGCTGTCGGTGAGCCCCAGCGCTTCCATGTACTCCTTGGCCTCGTCCGGATCCATCTCGGCCAGCTCGGCGATGTCGGCCTCCACCTTCGCCGAAATCGGCACCGGGGTGCAGCCGTCGATCTCGGGCAGCTCGGCGTCCACGGCGTCCTCGTCCACGTTCGCGATGTAGAGCATCGGCTTCATGGTGAGCAGGTGCAGCTCGTAGATGGCCGCGACCTCGTCCTCGGTCAGCCCCAGCGTGCGGGCGCGATGGCCCTCGTTCAGGCCGGCGAGCACCTTGCGCGCCGCCTCCAGCTTCGCCGCGCCAGACTTATCGCGCTTGGCCTCCTTTTCCAGACGCGGGATGGCCTTCTCAACCGTGGCGATGTCGGCCAAGATGAGCTCGGTCTTGATAGTGTCCACGTCCGACTGCGGATCCACCTTGCCGGCCACGTGGGTCACGTCCGGATCGCCGAAGAAGCGCACCACCTCGGCGATGGCATCGGTCTCGCGGATGTTCGCGAGGAACTGGTTGCCCAGGCCCTCCCCCTGGCTCGCTCCGGCCACCAAACCGGCGATGTCCACGAACTCCACCGTGGCGGGCACGATCTTCGCCGGATGGTCGATTTCGGCCAGCGCCTGCAGGCGGTCGTCGGGCACCGGCACGATGCCCACGTTGGGCTCGATGGTGGCGAACGGGTAGTTGGCGGCCAGACCGCCCTTGTTGGTCATCGCCGTGAACAGCGTGGACTTGCCGACGTTCGGAAGCCCCACGATACCGATTGAGAGAACCATTAAAATTCCTTACTAGAAAGAGCGTTTCAAAGCTAAACCATTATAGAACTTTATTTTGCAATTCACAGGTTCGCCCAAGGAAGACAGCGAGGGCCCGACAGGTGCCTGCAATCGGCCCGCCTTTGGGCCAAGTTGGCTTTCGCCAACGCCGCGCCCAAAACAAGGGTCGAGTGCAGGTGCCTGTCGGACCCGCAGCGTCGAGGTGAGTTAGAAAGCCGAAGCTTTCTAACTCACATGGAAAAGAAGCCGAACTGAGCCGCGACGTAGGCGACCAGAATGATAATCACCAACACTGGGGCGATGTACTTGATCATGATCGTCCAAGCACCGGCGGCCGAGAACTTCGAGGAGATGCGCACCTCGTCGATGATGGTCTTGGGCTTCACGATCCAGCCGACGAACACGCAGGTGAGCAGGGCCACGATGGGCATGAGCACCGAGTTGGAGATGAAGTCCGCGAAATCGAGGATCGAGGAACCGGCCCCGAGCGGCTCGATGAACGACAGCCCGTTGTAGCCCGCGTTGATGATGGCGCCGGCGATGACCACGAAGGCGATAACGATGCCGAGGGCCTTGGCGCGCGTGCACTGAAGGCCGTCGTGCACGATGGAGACGAGCGTCTCCACGAGCGAGATGGCGCTCGTCAGCGCGGCGAACAGCACCAGCAGGAAGAACAAGAAGCCGATGAAGGTGGCCATGCCGCCCATGTCGACGAACACCGTCGGCAGCGTCACGAACATGAGCGAGGGGCCCGCCTTGGCGGCCACCGCGTCGCCGGAGCCCATGGCCACGAAGGCCGCGGACACGATGAGCAGGCCGGCGATGAAGGACACGCCCAGATCGAAGCCGCCGATACGCACGACCGAGGAGGTGAGGCTGTCCTGCTTGCGCATGTAGGAGCCATAGGTGATCATGATGCCCATGGCCAGCGACAGGCTGTAGAACATCTGCCCCAAGGCGCCGATCACGAGCTCCGGCGAGAACTTGCTGAAGTCCGGCGTGAGGTAGTACAGCGCGCCTTCCACAGCACCCGGCATGGTGAGCGTGTAGATGGCGATGGCGACGGCCATGATGATGAGCGCCGGCATCATGAACAGGTTCGCCTTCTCGATGCCGCCCTTCACGCCCAGGCCCACGATGACGAACACGATGGCCATGAACACGAGCATCCAGATGTAGCTCTCGGCGTTGGAGGTGATGAAGCCGGTGAAGAAGTCGCCGCCGTCGGCTAAGGCCTCCGGTCCGTTCACCAGGTAGGCCGCCGTGTACTTCGTCACCCAGCCGCCGATGATGCAGTAGTAGGGTGTGATGATGAAGGGCACCGCCGAAGCCAAAATGCCGATGAAGGCGTACTTCTTGCCGAAGGCCTTGAAGGCGCCGATGGCGGACTGGCCCGTCTTGCGGCCGAGCGCCGTCTCCAGCAACAGGAGCGACACACCGAAGGTGAACACGAGCACCACATAGGTGAGCAGGAAGGTGCCCCCACCGTACTTCGCCGCCAGATAGGGGAAGCGCCACATGTTCCCCAGGCCCACCGCCGAGGCGGCCGCGGCCAAAATGAACGCCCACTTCCCCGACCAGGAAGCGCGCTGCTTCTTAATCTCTCCTGCCATAGTCTTCCTTTCCCATTTCCAAGGCGCCCGCGCGCCCTCGCCTAGCTTGAAGGAACGGGCGGCTGCATCGCGCACGGTGCAGCCGCCCGTTGAAACTGTGTGATTATAGCGTGAAATTGACCTGAACACCCCATGTTTCCGAGAAACGGAGAACGCGGGGCGGCCACTACTCGAACAGCTTCACCGCGCGCTCAAGCTGGCTCACGATTTCGATATGCTGGGGGCAGACGCTCTCGCAGGCGCCGCACTGGATGCAGACGCTCGCCTTGCCGTCGCCGGTGTTCCAGTTGTAGTTCTCCTGGGCGCGGTAGGCATCGCCCATCTGGTCGTAGATGTTGAGCGACTGCATGATGGTGTTGATGTGCACGCCCTCGGGGCAGCCCTTCATGCAGTAGCGGCAGTCGGTGCAGGGCACGCCGGGCAGGGCGGCCAGCGTTTCGCGAGCGCGCTCGATGACCGCGTGCTCCCCTTCCGTCAACGGCACGCCATCGCGCATAATGGCGACGTTTTCGGCCACCATCTCCGGCGTGTTCATGCCCGAGAGCACCGCGATCACGTTCGGCAGCGACCCGGCAAAGCGCAAAGCCCACGAGGCAATGGACGCGCCGGGCTCGGTCTCACGCAGCACATCAGCCACGGCCTCGGGCAGCTTCACCAGCGTGCCGCCCTTCACCGGCTCCATGATGACCACGGGAAGCCCGCGCTCCTGGCACACCTCGTAGCACTTACGCGACTGGATGATGTCGCTCTCCCAGTCGACGTAGTTGATCTGCAGCTGCACGAAATCAACCTCGGGGTGCGCATCGAGCACCTTCTCCAGTTCCTCGGCGTTGTCGTGAATGGAGAAGCCGAACTTCTTAATTTTGCCCTCGGCCTTCTTCTGGGCGCAGAACTCCCACAGACCGTACTCCTCGAAACCGGGCGTGAGGCTCTCCCCCAGGTTGTGCAGCAGATAGTAGTCGAAGTAATCGACGCCGCACTCCTGAAGGGAGATGTCGAACATGGCCCGAGCCTCCTCGGCGTTCTTGGCAAGCCAAGCCGGCAGCTTCGTGGCGATGGTAAACGACTCACGCGGATAGCGCTCCACCAGCGCCTTCTTGAGCGCCCACTCAGACTTGCAGCCATGGTAGCCACGGGCGGAGTCAAAGTAGGTGAAGCCACCTTCCATGAAGATGTCAACCAGCTCGCAGCACTTGTCGATGTCGATGGACGTCGGATCATCCGGATTGGTCAACGGCAGCCTCATGAATCCGAACCCGAGCGGCGCCAACTTCTCTGCAGTCTCCATAGCGCTCCCCTTTTCTTGTGCGCACGCGCAAAATTACGATGCTTCTATCGTAGCAGAAATGCAGACCGTTCGTGCAGGAAGCGATCGATTGCGCACTGAAATCCGTAGCTACAGGCACGCAAGCTCGCAGAACGGTTCAACCAGCCAATCCTGTAGGCAAATCGGCGTTTATCAGCGTCCGAGAGCCGGAAAATGATTGAAATCAGCGGTTAGCAGCGTCAAAACACTGGTGGTGACGCTGATAAACGCCGATTCGAATACAGAAACGGCCAATCCGACCCCCCGAAAAGTAAGTTCAGCCAAACCTACGCTTGAACACCCGTCGAGACGGCTCAATAATCTCCGGCCACCCACCTGTCGCCAAGCATTGTTCGACTCTTCCAGGACCAACCGACAACTGCTTGGGTGGTCGTGGTCAATTAGCCCCTGAGCCAAAAGCCTATCGAGGAGCGGGGCCATCAGGCATTGCATCGTCTCTTCGGGATGGCCGCGACAAGTAATTGCAATGGTAAGATCTTATGCCATGACGTAGTTGCAGATGCCGCTCCCAAAAGGTCTCCGTACGCTTGAGAGGCCGTCGCTTCATTTTTCGCGAGATCGCATCAGCAACTTCCAGGAAATCGGAGACGCCGTCTATTTGCGGCGAAGTAATGGTTACAACATCGGTGCCATTGGCCAGCAATGCATCTCGCCTCCGGGAATCCCTTGTTTGCTGGTGTCTCGAAAGGTGAGCCTCACGCCCATCGTACTCGGCTGCCAAAGAGTACTGCGGCCAGAGCAGATCGCAAACCACCCGATTGCCACGGAGGATTCGAGCCGCTTGCGAAGAGAGGGAGACCGGCTCGTTGACGAGAGCCTCCGGAAAGCCCATTCCTCCCCACTTCTGCGGCGTGAGGAGCAGCGCATCCATCTCCGTTTCCTTAGGTGAGGCCGATTTCGCGCGAACATATCGGACGGCGATCCGCGCCTTGCGAACGCCTCTTACGCGATCGGCGCGATCGACGAAGGCGCTGAGGCGGGCGGGTGTTGTGAGGGGCGCCCGCACGAGAGCCTCGGATCTTTCAGTATCCAACGGGTAGCAGCCGCAAAGCTCGTACCCGAGCGCGATGAGTTCAGCGACAGAAAGGGCCTCAGCCATCTGGACGAACACCATTTCTGGAGAGCAAACGGCTATGCCAGGAGCGATTTCCAGGAGCGCGTGGCTCGGCAGGGGCGCGGATATTTGGTGAAACAGTATGCGCTGAGTTGAATGCCGTCCGCGCTTAGGCCCCACAAGAACATGGAGCGGATTCTTTTCCGAGGCCTCGTCCCAAAGCTTATCGAGCGTGTGGCGCATGCTCGGCTTCTTCACGTTTTCGATGGCCATCCTGACGGCTGCTTCGGTATCGGCCGACCCGACAATAGGCCTGGGTTCACGCAGATGGCGGAAAGGAAGGTGCCCGGCATCGCGAGGACGGAGATCGTGGAAGGCGCGCAATGTCAAAGGATGGTTGCACGACCATATCCTCAAAAGCACAAGGGCAGTTATGTGACTGAAAGTCAAATCCATGCCGCGTAAGATATCAGGCAGAGCCGCGCGACGGTCGAACAATCGAGAACTCTACGGGATCATCATTGATGAGCAATGAGCCTATTTATCAATCCGTCTACCGATATAGCAAATAGAACGATGCTCGCATACCATTCTCCGCCATCCCCTGAGGAAGACCGATGCTGGAGCATTTCGAGACGTTGCCAAGCCAAGAAAGCGATGGAAAAGAAGGAGGCGATTGGTTAGTGCGGATCTTTTCGTGTTTATCGACCAACGTCTTCTCGAATGGTCGGCACCGCCCGACCCCGTAGGCAAACCGACGTATTGCAGCGTCAAAGATCCTGAAAACGTAGGCAAATCGGCGTTTATCAGCGTCTGAGAGCCAGAAAATGATTGAAATCAGCGGTTATCAGCGTCAAAACACTGATGGTGACGCTGATAAACGCCGATTTCCTTACATTTTTGGACAATGCGCCCTTGGATGAGGCTGACCAACGCACTTTTGGCGGCAGGACGCGAATCGAGTGAGCGGAGCACTCTCAACCGCTCAGCAGGCGATCCACGCAAGCGGGCAACAAGTGCCCCGCCGATTAGAAGATACGACGTCGGGTAGGCGCGTTATGCCACGGCGCAAACATGCTGCATTACGTGCATTACGTGCATTACGAGAGCACTGAACAAAACAACGCTCAGTACCCTACCGACCAGAAGATGAGGCCGCAGGCGGGGGCGTTTTCGCCGGCGGCCTGGCGGTCGCGGGCGGCAAGCACCTCGGCGACCCAGTCGGCGTCGCGCTGGCCGCGGCCCACCATGACGAGCGTGCCCACGATGGTGCGCACCATGGAATGGAGGAAGGCGTTGCCCCGCACGGTGACGACACGGTGCGGCTCGCCCAGAATCTCCTCGGAGGCGATGGAAATCTCCTCCACGTTGCGGCAAGTCGGCTTGCCGACGGCCGAGGCGGCCATGCAGAAGCTCTTGAAGTCGTGCTCGCCAATGAGGTGCAAGGCGCCCCGTTCCATGGCGGCGATGTCCAAGTTCGGGCCCACGTACCAGGCGGTGCGATCGGTGAATACCGGCGGCGTATCCCCTGTGGCGAGGAAGTACTTGTACTCGCGCCACTGGGCATCGAAGCGGGCCGAGAAGCCCCGCGGCCGCTCCTCCACCGCGCGTACAGCAATGCCCTCGCAGGTGAGCGCGTTCAGCGAGCGCCGCAGGTTGTAGGGCGTGCGGTCGCGCAACTCGCACCTATCGACGTCGAAGGAGACCACCTGCCCGCGGGCATGCACGCCGGCATCGGTGCGCCCGGCGCAGACCACGTCCACCGGCCGGCGGAACAAAAGGCCGAGTGCCTGCTCCAGCTCTCCCTGCACGGTGAGCTGCCCCGGCTGCTTCGCGAACCCCGCAAAGGGCGCCCCGTCATAGGCCACCGTCGCCGAGAACGTGAGCTCCCGCGCGCACTCTGCCGCCCGCTCTTCCAAACTCGGTCGCGAGATTTCCATTAGGCAATCATAGCCTCGGGGCCGAACAGGTCACGGATCTCCGCCTTCAGCACCGTGGACTGGGCGTCCACCGACACCGGCAGCTCGGCGCGGAAGCGGCGCCCGTCGGCCTGCTGCACGAAGAGCACCACGCCGTCGCGACCCGGGTACGAGTTCAAGATGCGGCTCAGGTGCGCCGAGCGGTTCTGGTCGAAGGAGCGCGAGGGCACCCGCAGCTCCAAATGGCTCGGCCGCGCGTCCTCCTCGTTAAGCTCCAGCGCCTCCAGCTCGAAGGCCATGATCTGGTTGCCGCGGTCGCCGCTCTCGAACTTGCCCTTGATCTTCGCGATGACGTCCTCCTGGATGACCTCGGCGAAGTCGTCGTACTTGAAGCAGATGCACTCGATGGAGCCGGTGGTGTCCTCCAAGGTGAACGTGGCCATCTTCGTGCCGCGCTTGGTGAGCTTCGTCGCCACATTCGAGATCATGCCCACGAACACGCCGTTCTTGATCTCCTTGGTCTGCTCGGAGAGCATGCCCATGTCGTAGCGGGACATACGGCGCAGCGTGCCCTCGAAGGGAGCCAGCGGGTGCTCGCTCACGTAGATCTTCATGATCTCCTTCTCGTAGGCGAGCTTGGTGCGCTTGTCCCACTCCACGCCGTCGGGGGCGGGCACGTCCTCCTGGAAGCCGGAGTCGGCGTCGTCGGCGAACATGTCGAACATGGATACCTGGCCGGCGTCGCGGTCCTTCTGGCGCTTGGCCGCGCCTTCCAGAAGCGGCGTCTCCTCCACGAAGTACATGAGCTGCTTGCGGGTATACCCGGTGGAGTCGAAAGCGCCGCCCTTGATGAGGGCCTCGAGCGTCTTGCGGTTGTAGCACTTCGCGTCGAGCCGGTTCACGAAGTCGTGCAGCGAGGTGAACGGGCCGTTCGCCTCGCGCTCGGCGATGATCTCGTCGGCGACGTTCTTGCCCACGCCGCGCACGCCCACCAGACCGAAGCGGATGCCGCCCTCGACCGGGGTGAACTCGGCGCGGGAGGCGTTGATGTCCGGCGGCAGCACCGGCGTGCCGTTCTTGTTGCAACTGGCAATGTAGCGGATGAGACGGTCGGTGTTGCCCATGTAGCTGGTGAGCACGGCGGCCATGAAGTCGTTCGGGTAGTGCGCCTTCAGGTAGGCCGTGCGCATCACGAGGATGGCATAGGCGGCCGAATGCGACTTGTTGAAGGCGTACTTCGCGAATTTCTCGGCGTCGGCCCAGATCTGCTGGGCGATCGCGAGCGGGTAGCCGTTGGCCACGGCGCCCTCGTCCCAGTCGGCCTGCAGCTGGCGCATGATGTCGAGCTTCTTCTTGCCCATGGCCTTGCGCAGCTTGTCGGACTTGCCGGCGGAGAATCCGGACATGGCCATGGAGATCTGCATGATCTGCTCTTGGTAGACCATGGTGCCGTGGGTCTCTTCCAGAATGGGGCGCAGGCGGTCGTCGTAGTAGTGCACGGCGGCCGGGTTCTTCGCCGCCTTGATGTAGTCCTCCACCATGCCGGACTCCAGCGGGCCCGGGCGGTTCAGGGCGATGGAGGCGACGACATCGGAGAACTGCTTGGGGGGCAGGCGCTTGAACAGGCTCACGTACAGGGCGCCCTCCACCTGGAACAGGCCGTCCATGTTGCCGGACTGCATGAGACGGAAGGCCTTCTCGTCGTCGGTGGGAATCTCCTCCGGAACGATCTTCACGCCGGTGCGCTCCTCGATATTGCGGCAGGCGATGGAAAGCACGTCCAAGGTGCGCAGGCCCAGGAAGTCCATCTTCAACAGGCCCAGATCCGGCGTGTAGTGGCCGTCGTACTGCGTGATGATACCGCCGCCCTTGGTGTCGCGCTTCATGGGCACGTGATCGCTCATGGGGTCGCGGCAGATGATGGTGGCGCAGGCGTGCACGCCCTCGCCGCGCACATGGCCCTCGATGGACTTCGCGGCGTCGATGATGCGCTTGACGTCCTCTTCGGTGTCGTAGGCCTTCTTCAGGTCGGGGTTGGTCTCCAGCGCCTTGTCGATGGTGATGCCCAGCTCGTCGCCGATCATCTTGCAGATGCGGTCGCCCACGCCGTAGGGGTAGTCCAGCACGCGGGCCGAGTCGCGCACGGCGTTCTTGGCCTGCAGCGTGCCGAAGGTGATCACCTGGGAGACGTGGTCCTCGCCGTAGACGTCCTTGATGTGGTTGATGACCTCTTCGCGGCGGCCCTGCTCGAAGTCGACGTCGATATCGGGCATCTCCACGCGCTCGGGCGAGAGGAATCGCTCGAACATGAGGCCGTTGGGCATAGGGTCAAGGTCGGTGATGCCCATGGCGTAGGCCACGATGGCGCCGGCGGCCGAGCCGCGGCCCGGGCCCACGCCGATGCCCTGGCTGCGCGCCCATTCGATGTACTCCTGCACGATGAGGAAGTAGGCCGGGAAGCCCTGCTGGATGATGATGCCCATCTCGTAGTCGGCCTGCTTTTGCTCGCGCTCGGGCACCGGGGTGCCGTAGCGCTTTTCCAGGCCCTCCTGCACGCGCTTGCGGAACCACGATTCCTCGGTCTCACCCTCGGGCAGGGGGAACTTCGGCAGGATGGGCTCGCGCTCTAACGTGACGTCGCACTTCGCCGCCACTTCCACCGTGTTGTCGCAGGCCTCGGGGAAATCCTTCATGGCCTCGCGCATTTCCTCTTCGGTCTTCATATAGAACTGGTCGTTCTCGAACTTCATGCGGTTCGTCTGGTTGACCGTGGAACCGGTGCCGATGCACAGCATGATGTCCTGGGCCTCGGCGTCTTCCTTCAGCAGGTAGTGGAAGTCGTTGGTGGCAATGGTCTTTAAGCCCGCGGCCTTCGCCACGCGGGTGAGCTCGTGGTTCAGCTCGGTCTGGGTGAAGCCGGCGTCGGTGCGGATGCCCTGGTTCTGCAGCTCGATGTAGAAGTCGCCTTCATCGAAGCAGCTGGCGAACTTACGGGCCCATTCCACGGCGTCGTCAAAGCGGCGCTCGTCGAGCAGCTTCGGGATGACGCCGGCGATGCAGGCCGACGAGCCGATGATGCCGCGGCCGTACTTCTGCAGCATGGAGAAGGTGGTGCGGGGCTTGTAGTAGAAGTTGTCCACGTGGGACTCGCTGACGAGTTTCAGCAGGTTGTGGTAGCCCTCGTTGTTCTTCGCCAGAAGCAGCAAGTGGTACAGCTTCGGCTTCACGTCCTTGCGCAGGGACTCGTCGGGGGTGAAGTACACCTCGCAGCCAAAGATGGGCTTCACGCGCTTGCCCGTCTCCTTCTCGATGGCGTCGCAGGCATCCGACAGTTCCACCATGCCGGACATGACGCCGTGGTCGGTGACGGCCACCGCCGGCATGTCCAGCTCGGCGGCGCGGCGCACCATGTCCTTGATATGGGTGAGCCCGTCGAGCAGCGAGTACTCGGTGTGATTGTGCAGATGGACAAATGCCATAGGGTGTCAGCCCCTTCGATAAGGTCGGCGGCGCACGGGTTTCAGTTGTGATGTGGTTATGCGCGCTGTGTCGTGTCATGCTTGGTCGAAAGCGCGCGGCAGACGCGAGCCCAGCTCGCCGCGCCGCTTCCCTTCCGACCGCTCTTCCGTTCCGTCATTTTCTCGGCTGCCATGATACCAGCCCCTCGCCCCACGGTGTGCGAACAAACAGTGAGTTTTGCATGGAATGCCCCTCGCGCGGAGAGTGCGGAGGGCACGGGCGACCATCTAACCGCAGAAGCAACAGGCCATCCGCCCACGCGCAAACAAAGAATTGCAAACGGCCTCGAAACTGCCCCTCCCCCGATGAAGCTCCCATCATGAGAAAACATTACAAGCCGTTCAGATCATTTACCCTTCCATAATTCTGCAAAAATTGCGTTTGTTAGCATCGGGGGGTTCTTGACTTTCTTCCAGACAACCTGCAACCATCGCATATTCTGCACATGTCCATCAAAATACTCGATTTACGTTAGATTTAGGGGGACTCTTTCGCTCTGAGCGACCCTTCCGATCAGTTGGTCTCATCCCAACGTGCTAACAATCGCAACTTTCGCCAAAAAAAGCGGTAGTAATTGCGACGGACCAACTTGCAGCAAGTGCTCCCAGGTATTCAGGGTCTGGATGCGGCAGAAGTCGATGAAGGGGGCGAGTCCGCCTTCCTGGTGGAAGGCATCCAGAGCTCCGAAATAGGCCAGGCGATCGTCGGCGCTGATGATGCAGGGAGCGCTGTTCAGCTTCAGGAGGATGTAGTTCATAAGCAGCCCGGCGGTGTCGCGATTAATCTTGCGTCCCTGAAGGGGAATCGACGAAGAAGGTTATCGTCCTCCTCAACGAGTCAGAACTCGATCTTGCCGTAGTCGAGGCCGCGCTCGGTTTTCATGCGAGCGAAGAACTCGTCGCAATCGAGAACGGGGACGAGGCCTTGGGGGAAGTCGGGCTGATTTCGCGTGATGAGGGCGTCGGCCCTAAGTACCAGGACGATTTCGTAAAGGAGGTAGTCCTCTGGGTCGTGCCACGAGGCGGCAAGCATCAGGTCGACTTCCCTCTCGCTCGCTGCAAACACGTTGACGAAGGTGCGCAAGCCCCGCAGTTGCCCCATGACGACTTCCATCTCGCTCGTTCGTCCTCCGTTGGAAAGGATGTACACGAGGTCGGTCACCTGAGACGAGGAGATCCACAGCTCGAACTCCCCCACCCGACCGCCAATCATCAGCAGCCGAGCCTTCTCGTAGAACGGCTCGCGTTCATTCAGGTAGTCCACAACCACGTTGGTGTCGAGAAGTAGCTTGGCTTGGGCCATGTCACACCAGCCTCTTGGCGGCGAGACGGTCAAGCTTGATCTCGGCCTTCGTCATATCGTCGAACCGTGTTGAGCGCTTGCGCGAGAGGCTGTCGACAAAGTGCGCCGCCGATGCCCACCGCTCGCCCGCAGACGTATCGCCATCTTGCAAAAGGAAGTCGGCGCTCCCCTCCTCGATCAGCCGGTCGAACAAGAGGTTCACCGCCTGGGAGGCGTTCATTCCATCTCGCTTGAGCACACGAAGCCCCTGCTGCTTCTTCCGCTCCGGCATCCGCCCCGTCACCATCGCATCGGTCACAGTGACCTCCTTTCCGATGTACAACATTTTGAGTACAACCTTTGAGAAAGTCAAGACTACTGTTTATCACTTGTTCGGTCGACGAACTACCCCGAAATCGCATGAAATCTCGAGTTGTTAGCGTCTCGGGGGTGCGGACGAATGGCGAGCTTGGAGGTATCTCTTAGGAGCAAGATCCTGACCTGGTGTTTTGCGAGAGAGCGTTTGGCGCGTATCTTCCCGATCTTCTCGTGCAGTGACCCCCCAGACGCTAACAACTCGAGATTTCTTGCAAAAACGGGGGTGTTCGTTGACTGAGGGGGTGACCGTTGGGAAAGCTTCGAAAACCGCCGACTCGCTCGAGCGAAGAGAAATGCCGTCGAGCACGAAGCGAAATCGGTTTCGTATTTGAACGACGAGAGGCGCCCGGGGTGGGCGCCTCTCGAAACAGGCTCAAAATTTGGGGCTGCGCGTGTCGCGGCTCCCTTTCTTGGCTCGGCTGGGCCTTACGCGGCCTGGCCTACGTGCGCAAGCTGGGCCTCGCACCACTCGAGCTTCTTCTGCCAGGTCATAAGCGTGGCCTGATCCTGGGGATCGTTCTTCTGCTCCAGCTCGGCGATGGCGCTCTTGCACTCGTCGGCCTCGGCGCGCACGGCCTCGGCGTCGATGTCCTCGACGGCCGCTCCGAAACGGGCCAGCACCGTCACCTTGTCGTCGAGCACGGAGGTGGCACCGCCCATCACGAGGAACTCGCGCTTCTCGTTATCGTCGATGGTCAGCGTCACCAGGCCGCCCTCGCGGTTCAGCGACACCGTCAGCTCGTGCCCGGGCAGCACGCCGAAGTAGCCGTCGGTGCCCGGGATGTTGGCGTAGGTGATCTCGCCCTGGAACAGGGCCTTGTCGGGAAGAGCCACAATGCAGCCCATGGAGACCATTAGTTACCTTCCTTCTGCATGGCGTCGTAGGCCTCGTAGACCTGCTCGATGGCGCCCTTGTTCACGAAGCACTGCTCCGGGATGTGGTCGCACTTGCCATCGAGAATCTCCTTGAAGGAGCGCACGGTGTCCTCGACCTTCACGTACACGCCGGGCAGGCCCGTGAAGACCTCGGCCACATGGAACGGCTGGCCCAGGAACTTCTGCACCTTACGGGCGCGGTTCACGGTCAGCTTCTGATCCTCGGACAGCTCGTCCATACCCAGAATGGCGATGATATCCTGCAGGTCCTTGTACTGCTGCAGGATCTGCTGCACGCCCATGGCCACGTCGTAGTGCTCCTGGCCCACGATCTCGGGATCCAGCGCGCGGGAGGTGGACTCCAGCGGATCCACGGCCGGGTAGATGCCCAGCTCGGCGATGGAGCGGGACAGAACGGTCTTGGCGTCCAAGTGGGTGAACGTGGTGGCCGGGGCCGGGTCGGTCAGGTCGTCGGCGGGCACGTACACGGCCTGCACGGAGGTGATGGAGCCGGTCTGCGTGGAGCAGATGCGCTCCTGCAAGTCGCCCATCTCTGTGGCCAGCGTCGGCTGGTAGCCCACAGCGGAGGGCATACGGCCGAGAAGTGCGGACACCTCGGAGCCGGCCTGGGTGAAACGGAAGATGTTGTCGATGAACAACAGCACGTCCTGGCCCTGATCGCGGAAGTACTCCGCCTCGGTCAGGCCGGCGAGGCCCACGCGCAGACGGGCTCCCGGAGGCTCGTTCATCTGGCCGTAGACCAGGCAGGTCTTCTCGATAACGCCGGAGTCGGTCATCTCCAGGTACAGGTCGGTACCCTCGCGGGTACGCTCGCCCACGCCCGTGAACACCGACGTGCCGCCGTGCTCCTGGGCCAGGTTGTTGATGAGCTCCTGGATGCAGACCGTCTTGCCCACGCCGGCACCGCCGAACAGGCCGGTCTTGCCGCCCTTGACGTAAGGCTCGATGAGGTCGACGACCTTGATGCCGGTCTCGAAGGTCTCCGTGGAGGTGACCAGGGTGTCGAACGGCGGGGCCGGATGATGGATCGGGCGCCACTCGACGTCGGCGGGCATGGGCTTGCCGTCAACGGGCTCGCCCAGCACGTTCCAGATGCGGCCGAGGGTCGCCTGGCCCACGGGCATCATGATGGGAGAGCCAGTGTCGGTGGCCTCCAGGCCGCGCACCATGCCGTCGGTGGACGTCATAGCGACGGTACGGACGATGTCACCGGGCAGGTGCGTCTGCACCTCGAGCACGGTGGACACTTCGCCCGAAGGGGTTTGTGCCTTCACGGTCAGGGCGTTGTAGATGGCCGGCATGGCGTCTGCCGGGAACTCCACATCCACAACGGCGCCGACGATACGGACGATGCGTCCGGTCGCGCCTCCCTTGGCCGCTTCAGTAGAAGTGTTATCAGCCATTTAATCCTCCAAAGCTGCGGCACCGCCGACGATCTCGGTGATCTCCGTGGTAATGGCGCCCTGGCGCACGGTGTTGTACACGCGCTCCAGGGTGGAGACCATCTCGTTCGCGTTGTCGGTAGCCGATTTCATCGCGTTGCGGCGGGCGCCTTGTTCGCCCGCTGCGGAATCGAGCATCGCGTAGTAGAACGCGTTGTTCAGGTAGGCGTTCATCATGTAGGACATGACCGACTCCGTGCTCGGCTCGAAGTCGATGTCGCCCGGGATGGCGGAATCGTCCCGCTCGCGGAAGGACTTGAAGATGTCCTCCTGCTTGGCCGTAAGGCCCAGAAGATCCGCGTAGGACTCCTCCTTGACCGGCAGCACCTGCTGCTCCACCAAGGTCTGTTCGGCGGCGTTCTTCGCGTGGTTGTACACGATGAACACCTCGTCGAGCTTGCCCTCGGCGTAGGCAGACATCACGTAGCCGGACAGCTCGGCGGCCTGGGAGAACTCCGGGTCGGCCGAGTATCCCGCGAAGGAGAACACCGGCTCGATGCCGCGGTAGGTGAAGTATCCTATGGCCTTCTTGCCGCAGGCGGCCACCTCGACCTCGGCACCTCCCCGCTGCTTCTCTTTCGTGAGCTTCTCCACATAGCGAAGCACGTTGGTGTTGAAGCCGCCGGCCAGCCCGCGGTCGGAGGTGACGGCTACGATGAGCACCCGCTTCACCTCGTCGTGGGCCTGCAGCAGCGGCTCGTTGTCCAGATGGGCGTACTTTGCCGTGCTGATGAGCATGTCTGAGATGGCGACCGCCCAAGGAAGCGCGCTCTCGACGCGCTCCGAAGCACGGCGAATCTTGGCAGCGGCGACCATTTCCATGGTGCGCGTGATCTGCTTCGTCGAGTTGACGGATTTGATTCGCCGTTCGATGTCATGTAGGTTGGGCATGGTCTACCTACCTTACGCTGCGGCGTCGAAGGACTGCTTGAAGGCGGCGATGGCCTCCTTCAGGGCGGTCTCGGTCGCGTCGGTCAGCTTCTTCTCCGTGTTGATCGTCTCGATGATCTCCGGCTTGGAGGCGCGGATGGAGGAAAGCATCTCGGTGCGGAAGCGCACGACGGCATCCAGCGGCAGGTCGTCCAGGAAGCCCTGGTTGCCGGCGAAGATGGCGATGACCTGCTCGGCCACGGGCATCGGGTTGTAACGGCCCTGCTTCAGAAGCTCGGTCATGTGCGAACCGCGGGTCAGCTGGTCCTGGGTGGCCTTGTCCAGATCGCTGCCGAACTGGGTGAAGGCCTGCAGCTCGCGGTAGCTGGCGAGGTCCAGACGCAGAGAGCCGGCCACCTGCTTCATGGCCTTGATCTGCGCGGAGCCGCCCACGCGGGACACCGAGATGCCCACGTCGACTGCCGGGCGCTGGCCCTGGAAGAACAGGTCGGTCTGCAGGAAGATCTGACCGTCGGTGATGGAGATCACGTTGGTCGGAATGTAGGCGGACACGTCGCCGGCCTGGGTCTCGATGATCGGCAGGGCCGTCATGGAGCCGCCGCCGTTCTCGTCGGACATCTTGACCGCGCGCTCCAGCAGACGGGAGTGCAGGTAGAACACGTCGCCCGGGTAGGCCTCGCGTCCCGGCGGGCGGCGCAGGGTCAGCGACATCTGGCGGTAGGCCACGGCCTGCTTGGACAGGTCATCGTAGACGATGAGCACGGCGCGGCCCTTGTTCTCGGGGCCCGCGGGCTTGCCGTCCTCGCCGTTGTAGACGAAGTACTCGCCCATGGCGGCGCCGGCCATCGGCGCGATGTACTGCAGAGGGGCGGAGTCGGAGGCGGTGGCGGCCACGATGATGGTGTTCTTCATGGCGCCATGGCGCTCGAGCGTCTCCACCACGCCGGCCACCGTGGAGGCCTTCTGGCCGATGGCGACGTAGATGCAGATCATGTCCTGATCTTTTTGGTTGATGATGGCGTCGATGGCGATAGCCGTCTTGCCAGTCTGGCGGTCGCCGATGATGAGCTCGCGCTGGCCGCGGCCGATCGGCACCATGGAGTCGATGGCCAGGATACCGGTCTGCATCGGCTCGTTCACGGGCTGGCGAGAGATAACGCCGGGAGCCTTGAACTCCACCGGGCGCGTGCCCTCGGCCTTGATGGGGCCCTTGCCGTCGATGGGCTGGCCCAGCGGGTTCACCACGCGGCCGAGCATGGCCTTGCCGGCGGGAACCTCCACGATACGGCCGGTCGTGCGGACCTGGTCGTTCTCCTTGATTGCGGTGACGTCACCCAGAAGCACGGCGCCGACCTCGTCCTCTTCGAGGTTCTGGGCCAGGCCGTACACGGTCTTGCCGCCCTCTCCGATGAACTCGAGCAGCTCGCCGGCCATGGCATCGCGCAGGCCGTCGACGCGCGCAATGCCGTCGCCGACCTGGATGACCGTGCCCACTTCGCGAGACTCGACGCTGACGTTCAGCTGCTCCAGCTGCTTCTTCAGCGCCTCGTCGATGGACTGTGCGGTGATTTCAGTCACTAGCATTCACCTCCATCTGTTGTGTCCTTGAGGACGTTGCGGGCGCGATTGAGCTGCGAGATCATGCTCGCGTCAATGTAGTTGCCGTCAACATCCATGATGATGCCGCCCAGGATGGACGCATCGATGCGCTCGCGCAGCACCGCGCGCCGTCCCAAATCGGCCTCGGCTTTTTCCGTAATGAGTTGGCGCAGTCCGTCGTCGAGCGGCACGGCGGTGGTCACGTCGACCACGCAAATGCCCAGCTTGTCGCCCAGCAGCTCGCGGTACGCGTCATAGACCCGCGGCAGCAGGTCCGCCTGGCCGCGCTCGGCCATGACCGCGAGCACCTCGCGCAGCGCCAGATGGCAGTCGGCGAAGACGCCTTCCACCAGCTCCTTGCGCTGGGCGGGGGTGAAGTCCGGGTTCGACAGGCTCTGAGTCAGCTCCAGATCGGCGCGCATGAGACGGATGATCTCGCCCATCTGCTCGCGCACCTCAAGCACTGCCTCCTGGCCGCCGGCGGTATGGGCGGCATCGAAGAGCACCGATGCGTAAACCGCGACTTCCTCTTTCACGACGAGACGATTAGTTGCCATTGAAACTACCCGCCTCTTTGACGTAGCGCTCGATGATGGCGCGGTGCTCACCCTCGGTGAGATCCTCGCCGATCAGGCGCGCGGCCACATCGACCGAGGTGTCGGCCACGGTGGCCTGCAGCTCGGAGATGGCCTGCTTCTTCTCGGCCTCGATGGCGGCCTTGGCCTTCGCGATCATGTCGGCGGCCTCGGTCTGGGCCTGGGCGGTGATGTCCGCCTTGACGGCCTCGCCCACCGAGCGGGCGTCGGCGATGATCTGCGCGGACTGGGCCTTGGCGTCGGCCAGCTGCTTGTTGTACTCAGCCAGCACGCGCTCGCTCTCGATCTGAGCTTCCTCAGACTTCTTCAGGGCCTCGCGGATGGTGTTCTCGCGCTTCTCCAGCATGCCGGCAAACATCGGCCAGCCGAACTTCGCGAGAATGATCCAGAGGATGATGAAGGCGATGAGCATGGGGATGAACTCCGCCATGTCCGGGAGGATGGCGGAGATGCCGCCCTCCTGTTCCGCCTCAGCAGCGAACGCGAGCGCCGGGAAAGCAGCGTTGAGTGCCAGGGCGCCGAAGGCGACCTTCGCAACTGCTTTGTTCGCTCTTGTCTTCACGTGCATTCCTCCTTCCAGCCTTTTTACGGCTCTAACAACCGGTTAAAGACTAGAACTAGAGGATGAAGGCGAGAACGAAGCCGATGAGGGCCAGGGCCTCGGCCAGAGCGGCACCGATGATGAAGTTCGTGAACAGACGGCCACCCACCTCGGGCTGGCGGGCGGTGCCCACGCAGCAGCCGTAGCAGGCGATGCCGATGCCGAGGCCGGGGCCGATGGTGGCCAGGCCATAGCCGACGAGCTTCAGCGCAGCAATGACGAATACAGTTTCCACAGTTTCCTCCTTTAGGTCGTTTTTGAGCCTGTTTCCCAAAAACACTTACGGATTATGGTTTCCGGCTTTGGAGGAGCCGGCTTAACCCAAACGGGGTTGGGGCGCGACGGGCCCCGAGGTGCGCGGACGCGGGGTGCGGCGCGCGGGAGCGGTTCCTAGTGGGCGCTCGTGGCGATCTGGACGTAGACCGCGGAGAGCACCGTGAACACGTAGGCCTGAAGGAACGCCACCAGCGTTTCCAGGGCGTACATGGCGATGAGCAGCAGGAACCAGGGCAGCGACAGCACACCGCTGATGGGATCGAGCGCCTGGATGCCGCAGGTGAGGAACACGCTGGAGGCCAGCGCGAAGATGCCGAGCACCATGTGGCCGGCGAACATGTTGCCGTAAAGTCGGACGGCGAGCGTGAGCCAGCGGATGCAGGTGGAGATGAGCTCCAAGAACCAGATGATCGGCACCATGACCTTCGGAAGCCCCGCCGGAGCGAAGGACTTCAGGTAGGTCAGGCCGCCCTTGGCCTTGATGCCCCAGACGTTGAAGTAGATAAACGAGATGGTAGCGAGCGCCCAGGTCACCGAGATGGTGCCCGTCGGCGTCTTGCAGCCGGGGATAAGACCCACGAAGTTCGAGATGAGGATGAAGAAGAACAGCGTGGCGAGGAAGGGCACGTGCTTCTTGAAGCCGTGACCGATGATGCCCTCGCCCATGTCGTTGCGCACGAACTGGTAACCGTACTCGACGGTGTTGACGAACTTGTTCGTCGGGATGAGCGTGAGCTTGCGGCCCACGACGAGGATCAGCACCAGCGTGATGATCCAGCAGATGACCATCCATACAATGTACTGGGTGACTCCGCCGAAAACCACGGTGGGATCGAAGGATGCCTGAAGATGAGGTACCTCTTCAGAGAGCGTTGAAAGAGCGTCCACGTATCAACCTTTCCTAGCTTTTCCGTGCCAGTTTCGTCACGCCGAACACAATGGCGGTGACGGACAGGGCACCGGCTTCCGACAGGACAAAGGGCAGCGCGGCATCCCGGTTGACGTTGATGCAGAGGATGGCGAAAGCGAACATGAGGACAAACGAGAGGAGCAGGCACAGCATGAGCACGCCCATGTGCCCCAGATTGCCCGCGTCCGTCATGTGCTTCACCCGATGCAAACCGAACACGAGGGGTGCAAACCCCACGATTCCCGCTGCCGCACCGAGTGCTATTGCCAGTACCATAACCTGCTTCCGTCGGGGCGCTTGCGCGCGCTTGTATACCCAATGTAAACCGCCGTATATGATAATGGCTCATCTACAAAAGCTGAGCGATTTGGCCGATTTCTGGGTGAGCGGTGAAAAGAGCGCGGCGGCGGCTCTCCCTTCTGAGCAGGGAAAATTTGTGCAAGTGCACTAAAACAGAGGCCTTCGGCGCGCCCTTCGCCGTGCGTACCGACTTTTGCCTGATCTACTCCCCCGTGTACTCCCGGACGAGGATGCCGGACTCGGCCAAAAGCTCCTGGGACAGCTCGTCGGGATACGGGTTCTGGTAGACGATCTCGGTGATGCCGGCATTGATGAGCATCTTGGCGCACACGACGCAGGGCTGCGTGTTCACGTAGATGGTGGCGCCGGCGATGTTGATGCCGTAGCGGGCCGCTTGGATGATGGCGTTCTGCTCGGCGTGCAAACCGCGGCAGATCTCGTGACGCTGGCCGCTCGGCACGCCCAGCTGCTCACGCAGACATCCGGTCTCGCTGCAGTGGGTAAGGCCGGTGGGCACGCCGTTGTAGCCCGTAGCCAGGATGCGGCGATCCTTCACGATGACGGCGCCGACGCCGCGGCGCAGGCAGGTGGTGCGGGTGGCCACGTCGTTGGCCATCTTCATGAAGTACTCGTCCCAGCTGGGACGGTTATCTTCTGCCATGGTTGTTCCTTTCGTCCGGCGCGGGGGATGGCGGGGGTCTCCGTGCTCAAGCAATGGCTCGCTCGGCGGAACAGCCCACTGGGCTGTTCCGTTCGCTGCGCAACCTGCGCGCGGAGACCCCCGCCATCCCCCGTGCCTGCTCAGCCTTTGCCGAAATCAATCCGGTCAGATTACTCGGTTCCGAAGATGCGGTCGCCGGCGTCGCCGAGGCCGGGGACGATGTAGGCGTTCTCGTTGAGGCCGTCGTCGATGGCGCAGGTGTAGATGATGAGGTCGTCGTCGGCGGCGAGCAGACGCTCGATACCCTCCGGGGCCGAGACGAGGCACAGAAAGCGGATGGTGCCCGACACGCCCGCCTCGCGCAGGTACTTGACGGCCGCCTCGGCGGAGCCGCCGGTGGCGAGCATGGGATCGAGCACGTAGACGCGGCGGCTCGCGATGTCGCGGGGCAGCTTGTCATAATAGCTCTCGGGCTCGTGGGTCTCCTCGTTGCGCTGCATGCCCAGATGCCCCACACGGGCCCGGGGGATTACTTCCAGCGCCCCGTCCACCATGCCGAGGCCGGCGCGCAAAATGGGCACGAAGGCCACCTTGCGGCCCGTGATCTGCTTGGCATCGAAAGGCGCGATGGGCGTTTGGATGAACACGTTCGTGAGCGGCAAGTCGCGGGTGGCCTCGTAGGTCTCGAACAGCGAGAGCTCGCGCACGACATCGCGGAACTCGTTGGAAGGGGTGTGCTTGTCGCGCAGGATGGCCAGCTTATGCTGCACGATGGGATGATCGAGGACGACAACGCGGTCGTTCCATTCCATAGTTTAGTTCCTTTCGTCCGGTGCGGGGGCGGACGGGGCCTCCGTGCTCAAGCAATGGCTCGCTTTGTGGAACAGTCCACTGGACTGCTCCAGTCGCTGCGCAACCTGCGCGCGGAGGCCCCGTCCGCCCCCGCACCTGCACAACCTCTGCTGCTTTTAGTACTCCAAACCCGGGTACAGGGGATGGGCTTCCAGCAGGGCGTCTACGCGGCGACGCACGTCGGCGAGCTTGGCGTCGTCGGTGGCGTTGAACACCGTGGTCGCGATGAGCTGGCCAATCTCGTAGAAGTCCTCGGCGGTGAAGCCGCGGGTGGTGGCGGCCGCGGAGCCCACGCGGATGCCGCTCGTCACGAAGGGAGAGCGCTGCTCGTTGGGGATGGAGTTCTTGTTCACCGTAAGGCCCACGGATTCCAAGAGCTTCTCGGCGTCCTTGCCGGTGATGTCGGAGGCCGTGAGATCCACGAGACACAGGTGATTGTCGGTGCCCCCGGAGACGAGACGCAGGCCGCCGTCGGTCATGCCCTCGCCGAGGGTGCGGCAGTTCTCCACCACGTGCTCCATATAAACACGGTAATCGGGGCGCAGCGCCTCGCCGAAGGCCACGGCCTTGCCGGCGATGACGTGCATGAGCGGGCCGCCCTGAGCGCCGGGGAAGATGGCCTTGTTGATCTTAGGCCCCAGCTCGTCCGAGTTCGTGAGAATGAAGCCGCCGCGCGGGCCGCGCAGGGTCTTGTGGCTCGTGGAGGTGACGATGTCGGCGTGCGGCACCGGGCTCGGGTGCAGGCCCGCGGCCACAAGGCCGGCGATGTGGGCCATGTCCACCATGAGGTAGGCGCCCACCTCATGGGCGATCTCTGCCATGCGCTCGAAATCGATGAAGCGTGGATAGGCCGAGGCGCCGCCGACGATGACCTTCGGGCGGCACTCCTTGGCGATGCGCTCGAGCTCGTCGTAGTCGATGGTCTCGGTCTCGGGGTTCACGCCGTAGGAGACGATGTTGTACAGAAGACCGGAGAAGTTCACGGGGCTGCCGTGGGTGAGATGTCCACCGTGGTCGAGGCTCATGCCGAGCACCGTGTCGCCGGGCTCGATGATGGAAAGATATGCGCCGAAGTTCGCGCTGGCACCGGAATGGGGCTGGACGTTGGCGTACTTCGCGCCGTACAGCTCGCAGGCGCGGTCGCGGGCGAGATCCTCCACCATGTCGACCTTCTCGCAGCCGCCGTAGTAGCGCTTGCCGGGATAACCTTCCGCATATTTATTGGTGAGCACGCTGCCCACGGCCTCCATGACGGCGCGGGAGGTGAAGTTCTCCGACGCGATGAGTTCCACGCTCCCCCGCTGGCGGGCGAGCTCGGCGCGCAGGCAGTCGGTCACCTGCGGATCTTCAGCGGTGAGAAATTCCAAAGCCATCTATCGTCTCCTTTACTAATCCAACTGCATTATCTTCTGAACGCGGCCGGCGTGGCGGCCGCCGGCGAAATCGGTGGCGAAGAAGGTGTCGAGAATGCGCTCGTTCTCCGCGAGCGACACGAAGCGGCCGGAAAGGGTGATGACGTTCGCGTCGTTGTGCTCGCGGCACAGGGCGGCGAACTCGGGGTTGATGATGTTGGCGGCACGCACGCCGGGCACCTTGTCGGCGGCCATGGCCATGCCGATGCCCGTTCCGCATACGAGCACGCCGCGGTCGGCAGTGCCGTCGGCCACGTCGTGGGCCACGGGGGATGCATAGTCGGGATAATCCACGCGATCGTCGCTGTCGGGGCCGCGGTCGATGACGTCGTACCCCTTCCCCACCAGGTAATCTACCAGGGCCTGCTTCTGCTCGAAGCCGGCGTGGTCGCTTCCGATGCTCACGCGCATGGGCCACTTCCTTTCCGTCGCGAATGCCTTAGGCCGTATTGTAGGCGCTCGACCGCCGCCGTGCCCCCTCGCTCACGCTTTCCGCACCAAATCAAGAGGGACGGGCGAAGCCGCTAGCTGCGAACGCGGGAGACGGCTTCGTGCCAGGCGGCGAGGCGAGCGGCGCGCGCCGGCTCGTCGAAGGTGGGCAGGAAGCGGTCCTCTCCCTCGCGCAGGGCCGCCAGCTCCTCGGTGCTCTTCCAGAAGCCCGTGGCCAGACCGGCCAGGTAGGCGGCACCGAGCGCCGTGGTCTCGGCGTTGTCGGGACGGCGCAGGGGCGCGCCGAGCATGTCGGCTTGGAACTGCATGAGAAAGTCATTGGCCGCCGCTCCCCCGTCGACGTTCAGCACCGAAAGCGGCATGTGCGCGTCCTCGGCCATGGCGCGGGCGAGATCGCACACCTGGTAGGCGATCGATTCCAAGGCCGCCCGCACGATGTGGGCACGCCCGGCGCCGCGGGTGAGGCCGAGGATGGCGCCGCGGGCGTCGGCATCCCACCAGGGGGCGCCCAGCCCCGTGAACGCCGGCACGACGAACACGCCGTCGGTTGTGGCCACGCTGCGGGCGATTGCGTCGGTGTCGGCGACGCTCTCGATGATGCCGAGCTCGTCGCGGAGCCACTGGATGAGGGCACCGGCCATGAACACGCTGCCCTCGAGCGCGTACTCGGTGCTCTGGATGCCAGGGGCCGAGGCGGCCACCGTGGTCACGAGGCCGTGCTCGCTCGCGCAGGCCTCATGCCCGGTGTGCATGAGCAGAAAGCAGCCGGTGCCGTAGGTGTTCTTCGCCTGGCCCGCATGGAAGCAGCACTGGCCGAAGAGCGCCGCCTGCTGGTCGCCCGCCACGCCGCAGATGGGGATGCCCTGGACGAGCCCCGGGTTCGCCGTTATGCCGAAGCTGCCGGAAGAGGGGCGCACCTCGGGAAGAATGGCCTCGGGAATGCCGAAGAGCTTAAGCAGGAAGGGATCCCAGCGCCTCTCGTGGATGTTGTAGAGCATGGTCCGGCTCGCATTGGTCACGTCCGTGGCGTGCACGGCCCCGTCGGTGAGCTTCCAAATGAGCCAGCTGTCCACGGTGCCGAAGCAGAGCTCCCCCGCCTCGGCGCGGGCACGGGCGCCGGGCACCTCACCCAAGATCCAGGCGAGCTTGCTGGCGGAGAAGTAGGCGTCGGGCACGAGGCCCGTGCGCGCGGTGATCTCGGCCGCGGTCGCCGGGTCGCTCGCGATGGCCTCCACCATGGGCGCCGTGCGGCGGCACTGCCAGACGATGGCGTTCATGATGGGCTCGCCGGTGGCGCGGTCCCACACGATGGTGGTCTCGCGCTGGTTGGTGATGCCGATGGAATCGATCTCGGCGGTGTCCACATTCGAGGACATGATGAGCTCGGTGAGCGCGCCCAGCTGCGAGGAGAGAATGTCTTGCGGGTCGTGCTCGACCCAGCCGGGCTGCGGGTATATCTGCGGGAACGGGCGCTGAACCGAGGCGACGGGGCGGCCGGCGCGGTCGATGAGCATGGCGCGGGAAGAGGTGGTGCCCGCATCGAGCGCTATGACGTATTTTTTCATGTTCATTTCTCCTCTTCTCGCTTTCTTGCTGTGGCTCTTCGGGGGCGGGCTGCGGGGTACCGCTCAGTCGCTCAGACAGTCCTCGTTGGTATCGAAGGCACCAAGGATTACTCCTCCCCGTATCATTGCGCCTTCGATACCACCTGCGGAACTCGCTTGGTGAGCGGCACCCCGCATCCCGCTTCGCTCAACTTTAGCCGAAGCACCCCGTTCCAGCAACGAGGTGCGAAGGGTATGGACTGACCAGTGCGTCCAACAGCCCTTCTGGCGCACGGTATGATACGATAACGGAAAAAGAGATCGGCTAGAGAGGCGATTACATGGCGGAAGAACTCTACACATGGGTTCCTTTTTACACCGAGCTGGCAAACAAGCTATTGCCTTACAAGAACGACCGCGCTGCCTTGATCGACAAGCTGCAAGCGATGTACGAGAGCATCGACACGAAGCTTCCTAAGCTTGATGACGGCGGCGTCCCTAACGATATTGACCCCTTTACGATATTCGGACTCTTCAACAAAGGTATCTCAAGTCAGAACAGACGAAAGATCGTTGCCGCTCTCGCAGACGTATTCTGCATCACCGCTGAACTACCAAACGATTTCGCTGGAACCCCCTTGCTCAACAACTTGAATGCCACCTTCTACGCTTTCATTGGGGACAGCAGGCGCGGCGAATCCGATATCGACAATCTCTGGGATTTGTTCGAAGCGGAACTTGCTCTAGCTGACGCAGACAACCCCGAAAATCGCAATGCCTTTGCGGCCGCCTTCGATAAAACAGTTGGGCAGTTCGGCCTGGGCTGGAAACTCACTATGGGGCTTTATTGGGCCAGACCGCTCGCGTTCATCAATCTAGACTCGCGCAATAGGTGGTTCATGGGCGATACCGCAAAGGCCGGTGTCCCTATAGCAAGCATCATGCCAAAAGAAAAAGACGCGCCTATTCACGATGGCAAACATTATCTTGCCATCTGTGACACTATCCGAGCAGAGCTTAACAGCGCCGACTGCCCATACAATGGCTTTCCTTCACTCTCTAATGCGGCATTTATCGAATCGGAACGAGTCAATAGAGAGAGAAAGGCAGCAGCCAAGGCCGCTGAACAAGAAGCAGAGGAGAACGCACTTGGCGACGCGGGGGTGGAAGTCGTCCATTATTGGCTCTATGCACCCGGCGAAGGCGCAAGCATGTGGGAGGACTTCTACACCCGTGGCGTCATGGGCCTCGGTTGGCACGAACTCGGCGACCTGCGCGAGTATTCGACCAAAGAAGACATGAGGCTCGCTCTTCAGCAGATACGTGGTAATGAAACCTCGCAGAAAAACTCGGCACACGCAGTGTGGCAGTTTACCCACGACATCAAACCTGGCGATATCGTCTTTGTTAAGCGGGGGCGTACGGAAATCCTTGGTCGCGGAGTGGTTGTAGGGGGCTACGCATACGATGCGGATGCTGGCCACTACCCCAACCTACGCGAAGTAAAGTGGACCCACAAGGGTCACTGGACCCATGACGACCAGTTCGCGATGAAGACCCTCACTGACGTCACCGACTATACCGACTTCGTGGAGAAGGTAAACGGCTATTTCGAGGAGGATGCCGAGGAAACCCTCGGGGGGACGCTCCCCGCAGACCTCCCTTACGACCGCGAGCAATTCCTCTCCGAGGCATACATGGACGAGGAAACTTACGACACGCTCGTCGGTGTGCTTCGTTCAAAAAAGAACATCATCTTGCAAGGCGCTCCCGGCGTGGGAAAAACTTTCGTTGCAAAGCGCTTGGCCTATTCGATGATGGGCGCAAAAGATCGCGATCGCGTGATGATGGTGCAGTTCCATCAAAGTTATAGCTACGAGGATTTCATCGAAGGCTTTCGTCCTTCCGCATCGGGCTTCGACCTCATCAAGGGAAGCTTCTACACGTTCTGCAAGAAGGCGCAAGACGATACCGACAATGATTACTTCTTCATCGTCGACGAGATCAACCGAGGCAACTTATCGAAGATCTTCGGCGAGCTCTTCATGCTCATCGAGAACGACAAGCGAGGGCCCAATAACAAGTTGCAGCTACTCTATTCACGCGAACGCTTCTACGTGCCAAGCAATGTGTATCTCATCGGCATGATGAATACCGCTGACCGCTCGCTCGCAATGCTCGATTATGCGCTACGTCGACGGTTCGCATTTTTCGACCTGCGTCCTGGATTCGATTCCAAGGGGTTCATTGCCTACCGCGATAGCCTGGGCAACCCGAAGCTTAACAACCTTCTCGCATGCACAGTAAAGCTGAACGCCGCCATCTCCGACGATGACACTTTGGGCGATGGCTTTTGCATCGGGCATAGCTATTTCTGCGGCATGAAAGCTGCCGACGTAACAGACGCAAAACTCTCGGCCATCGTGGAATACGAACTTGCACCAATGCTGCGCGAGTACTGGTTCGACGAGCCATCGAAGGTTCGCGAGTGGACCGACGCTCTGCGCAAGTCCATCAAATGATCCGCATCCAGAACATCTATCATATGCTCGCCTACGCCTTCCAGGTGCTGTGCGAGCAAGGGTATCGCGAGATGGCTACCGAAGAGTTCGACAACGCGGCGGAGCTCTGCGCTGCTATTTTGATACGCGGCACAAACTCTCAAGTCAAACGCGGCCTCGGACGGGAGTACATAGACCATACCGATGCACTCTCGACTTTACGAGGAAAATTCGAGATTACCGATTCGGTGAAAACAAGATCCGTACTGCGACGACAAATGGTGTGCAGCTACGACGAGTTCTCAATCGACACACCCATGAATCGCATCCTCAAGGCAACGATGATGCTGCTGGTACGCTCGAACCTAAGCAAAGAGCGCAAGCGGGAGATCAAGCGACTGCTCGCATACTTCGACGACGTGAGCGACATCGATCTGGCAACCGCGAACTGGCAGATGCGCTTCAATCGAAATAACCAGACCTACCGCATGCTGATAAATGTGTGCTGGCTCATTGCCAAAGGGCTGCTGCAGACCCAAGAAGACGGATCAACCAAACTCATGAACTTTCTAGACGAACAGCGCATGAGCCGATTGTATGAACGGTTCATCCTAGAATACTTCAAGCGCGAGCATCCCAAGCTACATGTTGGCGCTCCTCACATCAGCTGGACGCTTGACGACGACTTCGACGATATGCTGCCTGTCATGAAGAGCGACGTTGTGCTCTCACTCGGCCACACGACGCTCATCATCGACGCGAAATATTACTCGCATGCTACGCAGCATCAGTACAACACGCATAGCGTCCATTCGCACAATCTATACCAGATTTTCACCTATGTGAAAAATAAGGAGGCGGAACTCGCACGCGCCGACGTGCCCCACGAGGTGTCGGGGATGTTGCTGTACGCGCAAACCGACGAGGAAATACAGCCAGATGGCGTTTACAGAATGAGCGGGAACCAGATTAGCGTGAAGACGCTTGATCTCGATACGCCCTTCGAGGACATCAAAGTGCAGCTCGACGAGATTGTCGAGTTGCACTTTGGCCTATTCGTGTAGGTTTATCCAGTTCAGGATGAAATCGTAGACTTCTTCTTTGCCGAATTCGTTGAGAATTTCATGGCGCATGCCGGGAAACAGGCGCAAGGTGAGGTCCTCGGCGCCGGCGGCCTCCATGGACTCGGCGGCGGCAGCGACAGCGCGGCCGCATTTGCCGACGGGGTCGGCGTCGCCGGCCACGTAGAGCAGGGGCAAGTCGTGGGGCGTGGCGGCCAAGGTCGCCGGCGCGGCGGCGCGCCAGGCCAGCTCGGTTAGGGTGGCGTAGGCGCCGGCACCGAACATGAAGCCGCAAGCCTCATCGGCCATAAACGTGTCGGGCACGGCCGGGTCGCGGGAAAGCCAGTCGAAGGGGGTGCGGGCGTCCTTGATGGCGCGGCTGTAGGCGCCGTCGGCGAGCGCGTGCAGAAGGCCGCTGCGGTAGCCGTCGCCTCGCACGGCCGCGATAGCCCGGGCAGCCAGGTTGCCGGCGCGGGAGACGGCGGTGGCCTCGTTGGCCGTGCCGCAGATGACAGCGCCGGCAAGGCCCTGCCCGTAGCGCGGCAGATAGCTGCGCAGCACGAGCGAGCCCATGGAATGCCCGAAGATGAAGTACGGCGTGCCAGGCGCCACCTGCTGGGAGACGAGCAGGCGCAGCTGTTCCACGTCGTCGATCATGGCGTCGGCACCGCCCTCGGCACCGATCACGCCGCGGCATTCGGGCGCGGCGGCCGTGTCCCCGTGGCCGATATGGTCGTGACCGGCCACAAGGTAGCCTGCGTCGGCGAGGAAACGGGCGAAATCATCGTAACGGTCGATATGCTCGGCCATGCCGTGGACGAGCTGCACGACGCCGCGCGGCTTGAAGCAGCCAAGCGACGGCTCGCCGGCAGCCGCATCGGCCCGCTCCATGGCCAGGGGCACCCAGAGCACGGCGCGGACTTGGCTTTTTCCGTCGGCGGAATCGAAGGAGAATTCGGTGCGGCCAGTGGTCGCGAAGGCATCGTTTGCGGCGCTCATGAGAGGCATCCTTTCATATCTTCCAAGGTGAGGGCGCCCGCGCGCAGGACACGGGGGACGTCGCCAGTGCAGTCGAGCACGGTGGAGGCGATGCCCGCAGAAGGGGCATCAGAATCGCCGGCGGTTCCTGCCGCGACGTCGGCGCGGACGCGAGCGCTCGACGACATGAGCGCGGCGGCGCCCTCGGCTGCTTCGCCAGCTTCGACAGCTTCAGCTGCTTCGGCGACGCCGGACGCGATCGAGTACGGCGGGAGATCATCGGGAAGGTACACACCGGCGGTGCGCGCCATGAGAGCCCCATCGAGATCTTCGATCCGGGCCGTATCGGGCGCTCCCGAGAGGTTGGCCGAGGTGACGGCCAAGGGACAGCCGACGGCACGGATGAGGGCGAGAGCCGCCTCGCTGTCGGGCATGCGCAGCCCGATAGTACCCGCGGGCGACCGGAAGGCAGCGGGAACGGCCGCCGACGCGCGCACCACCAAGGTGAGGGCACCGGGCCAGAAGGTCTCGGCGAGGCGCCGGGCGTAGGCGGGAACATCCCTGCCGTAAACGTCCAGCGTCTCGGGGCCTTCCACGAGCCACGCCACGGGTTTGCCAGCGTCACGGTGCTTCAGGTCGTAGAGGAGACGGGGGCCTGCGGCCGCCTTCACGGAGACACCCAAGCCGAAAACGGTGTCCGTCGGAAAGACGACAGCCTCGCCGGCGGCCAGGGCACAGGCGGCCTCGCCGAGCGAGAGCGGACAGCAGGCGCCATCGAAGGGGCAGTTGCTCATCGGCCCTCCTTCTCGCAGAAAGCAGTTTCGCCAGATACTGGTTGCGCCGACGCGATCCCCTCGCAGATCACGGGCGCTGCGGTTTCTGAAAGCCGTTCGGTCACGATGGCCTCGGCGACGCGCAGGCCGTCCACGGCGGCGCTCGTGATGCCGCCGGCGTAGCCCGCGCCCTCGCCGCAAGGGTACAGGCCGCCGATATTCGACTGAAAGCGGTCGTCGCGGACGATGCGCACGGGGCTCGAGCTGCGGGCCTCTACGGCAGTCATGACAGCACCGGCATCGGAGAAGCCATGCAGCTTGCGGTTCAGGGTCGGCAGCGCCTCGGCGAGGGCGTCGGCCACAAACGGTGGCAGGCAATCGCGTAGGTCGCGCCAGGCCACGCCACGCGGGTAGGTGGGCGCCACCGTGGCACTCGGAACGTCCGCGGCTTTCGCGAGGAAGCCGCCGACGGTCTGGGCTGGGGCGGTATACGGCGGGCAAAGTGCGCCGACAGATTCCGAAGAAGCGTCGGCACCTTCCGCGTCGTCAGCCATCAACCCGCGCCCGAGAAGGTAGGCATCCCGTTCCAGCTGACGCTGGAAGGCGACCCCTTCCAGGGGGTCGTCGCCGGGCAAATCGTCGGGGCGCACCTCCACGAGCAGCGCCGCGTTAGCATTGGTCCCGGCGCGGGCGTGGCGGCTCATGCCGTTCACGCAGAGCAGCCCCTCCTCGCTGGCGGCCGCCACCACCTCCCCGCCCGGACACATGCAGAAACTGTAGACGCCCCGGCCGTCGTCGGTCTTCACCGCCAGCTTGTAGTCGGCCGCCCCGAGGGCCGCATGACCAGCGGCTGGCCCGTACTGGGCCTCGTTCACGAGAGCCTGGGGATGTTCAATGCGCACGCCCACGGCGAAGGGCTTGCGGGCCATGTCCGCCCCGGCCTCGCAAACCATTTGGAAGGTGTCACGCGCGGAGTGCCCGCAGGCCAGCACGACGCAATCGGTGGCGAAGACTTCCGCCGCTCCCGTGCGCTCATCGACGAGGCGAACGGCAGTGACGCGCGCTTCGCCATCTTCGCCGCCAACCTCATCCACAGCATCAGCGACGCCCGGACGATCAGCAGCTCCGCCCTCAAGCACAAGGCCGTCGAGGCGCGTAAGGAACCGTACCTCTCCCCCCGCCTCCTCGATGGCCCGACGCAGGTTGCGCACGACGCCGACGAGCAGGTCGGTGCCAATGTGCGGCTTGGCGTCCACGAGAATGTCCTCCGGGGCGCCGGCTTCCACGAAGGCCTCCAGCACATGGCGGATATGGGGCGACTTGATACCGGTGTTCAGCTTGCCGTCTGAGAATGTGCCCGCCCCGCCCTCGCCGAACTGGATGTTCGTGCGCGTATCGAGCGGCGCGCCGGCGTTGAAGGCCTCGACGATCTCCACGCGCTCGTCCACGGAAGCGCCCCGCTCCACCACCAGCGGACGCAACCCAGCCCGCGCCAGATACAGCGCGCAGAACAGCCCCGCCGGCCCCGCCCCGACCACGACGGGCCGCAGCCCAGTCGGTTCCACGTGCGGTATCAAAAGAGGCTCAGGGGGCTCGTAGGCCTTCACCGCCACACTCTTCGCCGGTCGCGGCGCAGCACCCTCCGCGAGCTCAACCGCCACGGTCACGACGCCATGCACGTTCGACTTCTTCCGAGCATCGATCGACCGCTTCAGCAGCTTCACCTCAACAAGCGCACCCCCCTTCACCCCGAGCGCCCGCGCGATTTCTCGGCGGAAGAGCGATTCGTTTTTTGGCAGGAGAGCATCAAGAGAAACCGGAACATTGGAAGCCTGAATCATGCGCGTAACCTTTCAGCTGCCGACCAGCCGGCGAGCAGCCCCGAGGCCCAAGCCCAATGCAGGTTGAAGCCACCGCACGCCGCATCCACGTCCAGCGCCTCGCCAACAACGTAGAGCCCCGGCACGCGGCGCACCTCGCAGGTGCGGTCGTCCACCGCCCGGACGCTCACGCCCCCGCGGTGCACCTGGCACTGCCGCACGTCGCCGAGCCCCGTCACGGGCAGGCGCAGACCCTTCAGCACCGGCGCCATGACGGTCGTCTCCCCCTTCGCCACGGGACGCGCCCTGTCCAGCGCCGCCGCTTCCAACAGCACATCAGCCACCGGCGCGAGCACCATGCCGCGCAGCATATCGCCCCACGTCACATCGTGCCCGAGCGAGGCGCGCAGCATCTTGCGGCGCCGGTTGAGGAACGCCTCCATGTCGCACAGGCGCACCCAGGGCACGAAATCCACGGCGAGCACGTCGCCGGGCTCGGCCAGGCGACTCAGGTTGAAGGCGGCGATGCCCGAGACGCCGTACTTGCGGAACATCACCTCGCCCACCTCGCGGGACGCCAAGCGCTCGCCTTCGTGGGTGCCCATCGGGAAGCCGTGGCGGTTGAGCTCTTGGGGCGTCATCTTCTCGCCGGGGCGCCACAGCTCGAGCGCCCCGCGCACGCGGATGTTGTCGAGGCGACGCGGCATGCGCGGATCGGTGGCCAACGGCCCCAGCGTCGGCTCCGGCTCGCGGAAGAAAAGGCCCTTGGGCAAAAGCTCGCGCGCGACGGTGCCTCCCACGGCCACGATAACCACACCGGCCCGCTCGAAGCGCCCGTCGGCCAAGCGCAGCGTGAACGGGGCGCCCTCGGCGCGCGGCGGCTCCACGGCCACGACCTCGCATTCCACGCGCTCTTCCACCCCCGCCGCAGCGCAGGCCGCTCTCAGGCAATCGAGCACTGATGCGGCCTTGTTAGCCAAGGGGTACAGCCGCCCCTCCCCTTCCTCGCGCCACATCAGCCCGTGATCGGAGAAGAAGCCGAGCACACCGTTCGGATAAGCGGTGCTCGTCTTGGCCTGGGACAGCACATAGCGGCTCGCCCGGCATTCGAACTCGAAAAGCGCGCGCCTGACGAACGCGGCGTTGCGATAATCACCCTCGTCGGGCCGCGCGTTCGAGAAGTTGCAGCGCCCGTTGCCCGTGGCCAGAATGGAGCGTCCCACGCGGTCGGAGGCCTCATACACCACGACCCGCGCCGCGCCTGCGTCACCTTCTACGACCTCACCGGCCGCACCTCCGGCACCTTCCAAATCCCGTAGAGCCTCCCCGGCCGCCACGGCCGAAGCCAGCCCCGAGGCCCCGCCGCCTATGACTGCAATCGTCTTCGCTTCGCCCATGCTGCTTCCATCCGCTCGCTTCCCAATGCAATATATGCTAGAATACGACCAACGGACCAGCCTGAGGTGGATGCAGGCGGCACCGTCGTTTAGTCGGGACCGCTAGTTGGCGCTAGCGGTCCTTCCTATGTCGGCCCCTCCTGAGCGTCTCGGAGAACGCAACCGCCTCCCTCAGCAACCCGACGACCGCAGTCGCCAGGCGCACGACGAAAACGAAGACGTCCAAGCGATTCACCTCCTTTCGCAAAAGAAGGCACCGCCTGGCGCTCAGGACTTACGGCCCGTCGGCCATCTGGCCATTCTAACACGAGCGCCCCGCATGGCAGGGCGCTCGCTCATGACACACTATGTCACTAGAACTTACTTGCTGTCCAGCTGCGGAATGGGAGCCTCGTCGCGCTCGTCGAGGTTGCCCTCGTAGACGTAATGCTTCGTCTCCTTCGCGATGAGCCCGGAGAGCAGCAGCACCATGATGATGTTCGGGATGGCCATAAGAGCGTTGGTGATGTCGGAGACCGTCCAGACCACCTCGCCCACGCCGATGGCGCCGAGGAAGGCCACCACCACGTAGAGCACCTGGTAGGGGCGGATGGCGCGCTTGCCGAACAGGTAGGTGACGCAGCGGTTGCCGTAGTAGGACCAACCCAGGATGGTGGAGTAGGCGAACAGAATCATGCCGAAGATGAGAATGGGCGTGCCGATGTAGGGAATGCTCGCGAAGGCCGCGGAGGACAGCGCCGCACCGGCGGTGATGTTGCCGGCCATGATCTCGGACTGCAAATCGGCGTTGCCGAGCATCGTGGACACGAGCACGAGACCGGTGAGCAGGCAGATGATGACCGTGTCCCAGAAGGTGCCGGTCATGGAGACGAGCGCCTGACGGGCCGGGTTGCGGGTCGCGGCCGCCGAGGCCACGATGGGCGCGGAGCCGAGGCCCGACTCGTTGGAGAACAGGCCGCGCGCGCAGCCGAACTGCAGGGCCAGCATGAGGCCGGACCCCAGCGCGCCGCCGAAGGCCGCCTTGGCGGTGAAGGCGCTCTCCACGATGAGGCAGAACGCGGGCCAGACGAGCTCCCAGTTCATGCCGAGGATGACAACGCAGCCCCAGATGTAGGCGATGGCCATGAAGGGCACGAGCTTCTCGCACACGTTCGAGATGACCTTCACGCCGCCGAAGATGACGACCGACACCATGATGACGATGGCCAATCCGATGCCCCAGGCAGGCACGCCGGGCAGATTCGTGGAGATGACCTCGGTCATGGCGGAGGACTGCACGGCCGAGCCGATGCCGAAGGACGCGATGGCCGCGAACAGGGCAAAAGCCCCGGCGCCGAGCAGCGCCCACCAGGGCGTGTTGCCGTTCTTGTCAGTGAAGCCGCGCTTCCACGCGTACATGGCGCCGCCGAGCATGTCGCCGTTGTGATCCTTCACGCGGTACTTAACGGCAGCGAAGGTCTCGGAGTACTTCGTGGCGATGCCGAACACGCCGGTGATCCACATCCAGAACACCGCGCCCGGGCCGCCCGCGATGATGGCCGTGCCCACGCCGACGATGTTGCCGGTGCCGATAGTGGCGGAAAGAGCCGTGCACAAGGCGCCGAACTGGCTGATGTCGCCGGGGGCGTCCGGATCTTTGGTGACCGACAGCTTGATGGCCGTGGGCAGCTTGCGCTGGATGAAGCCGGTGCGGAACGTCAGAAAGATGTGCGACCCCAGAAGCAGCACGAGCATCGGCGGCCCCCAAACGAAGGCGTCGATGCTGTTGATGACGTCAACAATCATGTCCATGTAGCGGTTCTCCTCTCAGCGAGCGCAGCATGCGGCGGGACTTTAAAGCCAGCGGCTCGGCGCGGCGGTCCCGGCGAGGCAAGGCGCGCTCATCGGGCCTTCGCACTTTAACGTGCTAAAGTAGCCGCATTATAGAGGGAGAAGTTGAGCGTCTTTGTTAACAATGGAAGAATTCCCCGTAAGCGGCGGCTGCAGCAGCACCGGGCCGGGCGGTGCGGGCCGCCAGAGGAAGCGATCGGCCTGGGCGACACCTTCTTACAGCTGCGCCTTGTCCACGCGGGGCACGGGCTCGGCATACTCCTCGTCGAGGTGCCCGTCGTAGACGTAGTGCTTGGTCTCACGGGCGATCATGCCCGAAAGCAGCAGAATGACGATGATGTTGGGAATGGCCATCAACGCGTTGCCGATGTCGGAGATGGTCCACACCACGTCCCCCACCCCGATGGCGCCGAAGAAGGCCACGGCCACGTAGATCACCTGGTACGGCTTGATGCCCTTGGGGCCGAACAGATAGGCCACGCAGCGATTGCCGTAATAGGACCAGCCGAGGATGGTGGAGTAGGCGAACGCGCACATACCGAGCACGAGCACCGGCGTGCCGAACACGGGGATCTCGGCGAAGGCTGCACTGGCCAAGGCCGCCCCGGTGAAGATGGAGGGGTTGGCCAGGATGTCCGCGCCGATCTCCGGGTGCACGATCATGGTGGACACGAGTACGAGCCCCGTGAGCAGGCAGATGACGCCCGTGGACCAAAACGCGCCGGTCATGGAGATGAGCGCCTGGTCGGCGGGGTTCTTCGTCTTGGCCGCCGCCGCCACAATGGGGGCGGTGCCCAGTCCCGACTCGTTGGAGAACAGGCCGCGCGCGCAGCCGAACTGCAGGGCCATCACCATGCCGGAACCCACCGCGCCGCCGAAAGCCGCCTTCGGCGTGAAGGCGCATTCCAGAATAAGCCCGACGGCCTCGCCGAGCACCGGGGCGTTCATGCCCATGATGACCAGGCAACCGAGCGCGTAAGCGCCGGCCATGATGGGCACGAGCCACTCGCACACCCGCGCGATAGAGTTCACGCCGCCGAAGATAACGGCCGCCACGGCCACGACGATCACAACGCCCACGGCCACGGCCGGAATGGCGGGCACCGACGAGGTGACGATGCCGGAGATGGCCGCCGCCTGCACCGCCGAACCAGTCCCGATGGTGGCGATGACGGCGAAAGCGGCGAAGGACACGGCGCCCAGCGTCGCCCACCACGGCACGCTGCCGTCCGGCCGCGCGAAGGCGCGCTTCCACACGAACATGGCGCCGCCCAGCATGGCGCCAGTTTTGTCGCGAACGCGGTACTTCACGGCCGCGTAGGTCTCGACGTACTTGGTGGCGATGCCGAACAGTCCCGCGATCCACATCCAGAAGATGGCGCCGGGGCCGCCGGCGAGGAGCGCCGTGGCCACGCCGACGATGGAGCCGGTGCCGATGGTGGCGGCGAGCGCCGTGGCGAGCGCCCCGAAGCTGGAGATGTCCCCCTTGCCTGACGGGTCGCGGCGCACCGACATACGGATGGCCTGCGGCAGCTTGCGCTGGATGAACCCCGTGCGGAACGTCAGATAGATATGCGTGCCGAGCAACAGCGCGATCATCGCCGGGCCCCACACGATAGAGTCGATGGTTGTGAGAAGTTCAATCATGGGTGCGATTGTACTGCATCGAGGGGCCTTCCGCGCGCAATGCGCCGAATGTCAACAAAGTGATGGGCAAAACCTCTACAGCTCAATGGGGTTCCAGGAGCCGTCGATATCGCACAGCCACGCCTCGGCGTCGTCGATGGTGAAGAAGGTGAGGCGCGGGTCTGCCGGGTCGTCCCAGGCCTCGCCGAGGGCGACCATGTGTTTGAAGCCTTCCTCACGCACGGTCGCGTTGGCGCGGTCTTCCAGGTTCGCGCGGCCCCGCAGGATGATCCAACCGCGGCCGGGCTTCCAGGCGGTCAGCTCCACGCGGGGGTTGGCCTGCATTTCGCGGTAGCAGTCCTTGGTGGTGGCAGTGCAGAACTGGATCTCGCCGTCTTGCAGCGCGGCGAAGCTGAAGGGGCGCACGTGGGGCTGGGCGCCCTCCAGGGTATCCTCCACCGTGGCGAGGTACCAGGCGGGGACGCTCGTGAGGTAGTCGACGATAAGCTCGTTTCCGGTCATTTCGGGGTCCTTTCTCGGGAATGTGGCTTGTCCGCGTGGGGCTGGAGGCGGTGGTGCCGTGCTCAAACAGCATTCAATGGCATTGCTCGATGAGGGCCATATCGTTCTCCTCTTGCCATTGAATGAACTGCGCGCGGCACCACCGCCTCCAGCCCCACGCTACTCAACTCAAAACGAAAGCGGAATGTAGTTGGTGGCGATGACGGCGGCGATCATCAGGAGGAGGGCGGCGGTGCCCACGGCGTCGCGCCAAGTGAGGCGCAGAGGTTCCAGGCGGGTGGTGCCGACGCCGCCATGGTAGCAGCGGGCCTCCATGGCGGCGCTCAGGGTCTCGGCGTGGCGGAAGGCGCTCGTGAACAGCGGGATGAGCAGAGCCGTAAGCGACTGGATGCCGCCACGGAAGGGATTCGCGTTGAAGTGGGCGCCGCGACTTTTCTGGGCGCGGTAGATGATGCCGAGCTCGGTCATGAACTGCGGCAAAAAGCGCAGCGCGATGCCGAGAATCATGCCCAGCTCGTGGGCGGGAACGCCGATGCACGAAAGCGGTGCCATCAGACGCTCGAAGGCCGCCGTGATGTCGAGGGTCGCGGTCGTCAGGGTGAGCAGGCTCATCCCCATGAGCAGAAGCAGCAGGCGACAGCCGATGAAGACGGCCGACTGCAGGCCCTTCTCGCTGATGCAGATGATGCCGAACTCGAAGTAGACGTGGCCGCCCTGAACGAAGAGCACGTTCAGGAGCGCCGTCAGCACTACGAGCACGAGCAAGGGGCCAATAGCCCGGATGGCCTGGAGCAGCGGGATGCGGCTCGCGGCGTAGAAGCCCACGACGAACAGGGCCGCCACCGCGAGCGAGAGGGGCGTCGCCGCGCAGAACACCGCCGCCATGAGCACGAAGGACAGGATGAACTTCACCCGGGGATCCATGGCGTGAACGAGCGAGTCCTCGGGCCAGTACTGGCCGATGATGGCGCGATCAGGCATCGTCGCCACCACCCTCGATGACGGCGTCGGCAGCCCGCAACGCCGCGAAGCCGACCGCCGCATCGGGCGCGGAGGCCACCGGGGTGCCCGCAAGTTGGGCGGCGATATCGGCGGCCAGGGTGCGCTCGTCGTAGAGGTCGCGCCCCAACGTAAAGCCGACCTCGCGCAGGGAGGCGGCGAAAGCCTCGGGCGCCGGTGCGCCGAGGCCCACGGCCTTCAGCGCCGCCGCATCGGCGAACACCTCGGCCGGCGTGCCCAGGCGGAACAGGCGCCCCTCGGACAGCACGAGGATGCGGTCGCTTAAGGCCGCCAAGTCCTCCATGGAGTGGGACACCATGACGATGGTGCGGCCGCCGGCGTGCAGCTCGCGGATGAGCCCCAGGAACTCCTCGCGGGAGAGCGGGTCGAGGCCGGCCACCGGCTCGTCGAGCACGAGCACCTCCGGCTCCATGGCGAGCACGCCGGCGAAGGCCACGCGGCGCTGCTGCCCGCCGGACAGATCGAAGGGGCTGCGCTCGGCAAGCTCGTCGAAAGACAGCCCCACCAGGGCCAGGCCCTCCCGCACGCGGCGGTCGACTTCCTCGGCGCCAAGCCCCATGTTGCGCGGCCCGAAGGCTACGTCGTCGTAGACGGTGTTGGCGAACAGCTGGTTCTCGGGATACTGGAACACGAGTCCCACCTGGCGGCGCACTTCGGTGGCGACGCCCTTTTCCGCCAAGTCGCGCCCATCGGCCAGAACACGGCCGCACGTGGGATGCACGAGCCCGTTCATATGCTGGATGAGCGTGGATTTTCCGCTGCCGGTGTGCCCCGCGACGCCGAAGAACTCCCCCGGCTCCACCGTGAAGGTCACATCGCGCAGGGCCCACACGGCATCGGGCGCGTTGCCCCAATCGGCCTGGCGGGCGGCGTCCTTCTTGCGGCGGCCGCGCCTCTTCTTCGCCTCGCCGCCCTCGTAGGAGTAGCTCACATCTTCGAACGCAAGGCGCATAGCTCCTCCTTCAGGGTGTCGTCGGTGATGCAGGTGGAAACGGGAACGCCCGCGGCCTGCAGCTCGAGCGAAAGGCGGCAGGCGAAGGGCACCTCCAGGGAAAGCGAGCGCAGCTCGTCGGCGCGCACGAGCACCTCTTCCGGGGCGCCGTCCATGCGAACCTCGCCGCCGTCGAGCACCACCACGCGATCGGCTGCGGCCGCCTCCTCCATGAAGTGGGTGATCATCACGACGGTCATGCCGCGCTCGTGCAGCTCGCGCACAACGCGCATGAGCCCGGCGCGCCCGCGCGGGTCGAGCATGGCCGTGGCCTCGTCCAGGATGAGGATGGCCGGGTCCATAGCGAGCACCCCGGCGATGGCCACGCGCTGTTTCTGGCCGCCGGAAAGCGCATTGGTCTCGTGGGCCTCGAAGCCCTGCAGGCCCACCTCGGCGAGCGCTCGGGTCACCCGCTCGCGCAGCTCGGGGTTCGGGATACCGAGGTTCTCCGGGCCGAAGGCGACGTCGTTCTCGATGAGGCTCGCCACCAGCTGGTCGTCGGGGTTCTGGAAGACGAGCCCGGCGTTGGAGCGGATGAAGTAGGTCTGCTCTGCGTCGCGGGTGTCGCAGCCGAACACGACCACCTCGCCCTCGTCGGGCAGAAGCAGCGCGTTGATGTGCTTGGCCAGGGTGGACTTCCCCGAGCCGTTGCCACCGAGCAGGCACAGAAACTGCCCCTGAGGCACCGTCAGGTTCAAGTGGCGGAAGACGAAGGCCTCGCCGTCGTAGGTGAAGGCGGCATCGCGGAAGTCGACGAAGACATCGGTGCTCATTAGCGGCCCTTAACCTGGTCTTTCTTCGGGGTGATGAGGTTCGAGATGGCCTTGTAGACGATAAGCGTCAGGATGGCGTTCAAAAGGCCCTTCAACAGGTTGAACGGGATGAGGATGGGCACGATCATGGCCACGACGGCATCGAGCGGCACGCCGAGCCATGCCGGGGTGACCACGAGGTTGCCAAGCACGGCCATGATGACGGCGAACACGATGCCGAGCACCAGACCGATGATGGCGCCCTTCAGGGTGTGAATCTTCTTGTACACGAGCGCCGAGGGCGGGATGAAGCCGATGACCACGAGCAGGTTCATGAGGGCGCCGGTGAAGTCGGCGAAGAGGATGCCGTGGGCCACCACCGAGATGATGCCGCAGGCGAGACCCGCCGCCGGGCCAAAGGCGAAGCCGCAGACCGCCGCGGGCATGATGGAGGCGTCGTAGGACAGCCATGCCACGCCGGGCAGCAGCGGGAACTCGACGAAGGACAGGAGCACCGAGATGGCGCACAGGAGCGCGATGGTCACGAGCACGCGGGTGGACCAGCGGTTCGTGTTCGCCATGGTCTTCTGGGCCGTGGGCGCCTTGGCCGGGCGCACCGTGGAGGAGCCGACAGCGGGGTGGGTCGTGGGTTTGTTGGCCATGATGGACCTTCTTTCTCTTCGCGAGGCGTATCTTCCGGAGCCGCTTCCCCTCGCAAAAAAGAAAACGAGCCTGTATGAATTCCTTTCATACAGGCTTCCATGATGTCGCGTTTCCGTTTGCATCGGCCCTGTCGGTCGGGGCGCCAGAAACGCGAACGTCTGCCTCTTCCATCCGGACTGTAACCGTTGGCCCCGGACTTTCACCGGGTCAGCCTGCGCTCTCGCACAGGGTCGCGGGCTTGCCGAGCGCCTAAGGCGCCGCCGTGCTTACCGCCAGTGAGGATTTCCACCTCGCCCTGAAACAGAATTCACGGGGCACATTGTAGGCGACGGCCGCCGCGCGCGCAACCCCTGGGGCCATTGGATGCGCGCGGCGGTCGATAGACGCCGCCGATGCCTCGGGACCTCCGGGCCTCGGGATCTCGGGGCCTCGGGACCTCCGGGCCTCGGGCCTCGAGGCCCCGGGGCCTCGCGCCGCCCGTCAGCGGCGACGGGGGTACAGCACGTAGCCGCGCTCGGTTTCGGCGCGCCCTTCGAAATCCTCGCCGCGTTCTGCAAAACGCGGGCGGTCGTGGGGGCAGATGTCCATGGAGAAGGCGTCGCCGACGGCGCCCGAGGCGAGCACCTCGTCGGTGGGGCCCGCATCGACGACCCTCCCCTTCTGCATCACCACGAGGTAATCGGAGTAGCGCAGGGCGAGATCCAGATCGTGGATGACCATGGCGACGGTCTTGCCCTCGCGGCGGTTCAGGTCGCGCACGAGGGCCATGAGGTCGTGGCAGGCGCTGATATCCAGATAGGTGGTGGGCTCGTCCAGCACGATGAGGTCGGTGTCCTGGGCGAGCGTGCGGGCCACATGGGCCCGCTGGCGCTCGCCGCCGGAGAGCTGGCGCAGGTCGTGGCTGCGAAAGCGCGCGACGCCGGCCCGTTCCATAGCGGCCTCCACGGCCGCGCGATCGTCGGGGCCGAGGCGTCCTCCCCAGGCCAGGTGGGGATGGCGGCCGCAGGCCACCAGGGCCTCCACGGTCATGGGAGGCACGCGCGAGCTCTGGGCCAGCACGGCCATCAGATGCGCCCGCTCGCGCGAGGCCAGCTCACCCGTGTCGTGGCCGGCCACTTCCACCCGCCCCGCCACAGGGCGCAAAAGGCCGGCGGCCAACTTCACCAGCGTCGATTTCCCGCAGCCGTTGGGACCGACGATGCTCGTCACCGCGCCGGCGGGGATGGCGGCGGAAAGCCCTTCCATGAAGGGGACACCCGGCTTGTAGGAGAACGAGACGCCCTCGTAGCGGATGGCGCACTCCGGCGAGCGCGCCCCAACGTCGGCGGGACGCGCACACGACGGCGTTCTCTCGCCCCGGATAACGCATTCAGTCAAGGCCGCCTCCTTTGTTCTTCAGGATGAGGTAGATGAAGAAGGGGCCGCCGATGAAGGCCAGAAGGATGCCCACGGGCAGCTCGTAGGGGGCGAACAGCACCCGGGCCAGAAGGTCGCAGCCCACAACGAAGGCCGCCCCGGCCAAGGCCGAGGCCGGCACCACCCAGCGGTTGTCGTGGCCGACGAAGAAGCGCATCAGGTGCGGCACCACAAGCCCCACGAACCCGATAAGCCCCGCGAAGCTCACGGCCGCACCGGCAAGCACCGCGGCCACGGCGAGCATCCCCAGACGCACGGCGCGCACGTTCACGCCCAGGCTGTGGGCGGCCTCGTCGCCGAGCGAGAGGATGTTCAGCTTCGCCGCCCCCGCCAGCGCCGCCACCAGGCCCACAGCGATGTAGGCAGCGGGCCACGCCAGATCGCGCATGAGCACCCCGGACAGGCCGCCCACAAGGAAGGTGGACGAGCCGATGTAGGCGTCCGGATCCACGATGAGGATGGTGTTCATGCCCGCGCCGAACACCGTGGTGATGGCGATGCCGGCGAGCACCACGGTCAGGCGGCTTAAGCCCGTGCCCAGCGACAGCGCAAAGATGATGAGCGCCGTCGCCAGCGCCCCGATAAAGGCCGCCAGCGGCGTGAGCCACAGCGCCCCGGGAACGAGCGAGGCGGCCAGCAGCACGGCGAGACCAGCGCCGGAATTCACGCCGATGACGTTGGGGCTCGCCAGCGGATTGTCCAGGCACGCCTGGATCAGCGCGCCGGAGGTGGCCAGGGCCGCGCCGGCCAGAAGCGCCGCCAGCACCCGCGGCACGCGGACGTTCTCCAAGATGTTGCGGGCCATATCGGAGACATCGCCGCCGACAAGCCACGCCGCCAACTCCGGCAGGCTCACCGAGGAGGCGCCGAGCGTGAGCGCCGCCGCCGTGGCCGCCGCGAGAAAGATGGCGGTCGCGGCCACGACGATGATGTTGCGGGAGACAGAACCCATGGCGCAAGGCATCTTCCGCCGCTAGTTCTGCCCGTAAAGGTTATCGAAGAGCCCCTGGTAGGCCGCATCCCACTGGGCGTTGGGCTTTGCGAGGTACAGCGTCGGGTCCAGGGTGATGTAGCGGCCGTTCTGCACGGCGGACAGGCTCGACCACGCCGGATTGGCCGCCGTGGCCTCCTCGAGGTTGCGCATGGCCGCCTCGGTGTCGTTGCCCATGGGGATGACGAAGATGAAGTCGGGATCCATCTCGATGACCGCTTCCAGGCTGAAATCTTTCAGAAGGCTGCGATTCTCGTCGGCGAGGTTGTTCACGCCGAGATCGGCCAACATGGCCCCGGTCTGCGTACCGGAGTTCTGCACACGGGTGCCGCCGGAGAACGTGGTAAGCACGAGCGCCGTCGGCGGGTTCTCGGCCGGCGCCGCGCCCACGATGGCGTCGATAGCCTCGGCCACCTTCGCCACGTTCTGATCGTAGAGGTCCGCGCGCCCGGTGATGTCGGTGAAGGTGCGCATCAAGCGCTCGTAGTCGTCGAAGGTGGTCACCTCGAAGTAGGCCACGGGGATGCCCGCGCCCACAAGCGCGTCGCGCAGGTCGGCCTGGCTGGAATCGCCGCCGCGGCCGCCGGTGCCGCTCGTCATGATGACGAAGTCGGGATCAAGCGCCATGACAGCCTCGAGGTTCACTGCCGTGAAGTCCCCCACCGTGGCCACATCAGGACTTTGGATGGTCCAACCGGCCGCCTGGAGCGCATCATCGGAGACGCCCACGAGCGTGCCCCCAGCCAGCTCCCAGGCGTTCGCGAAGCTGCCCATGCAGGCCACGACCCGCTGCGGGTTGTCCACGGTGACCTCGTTTCCCGCATCGTCGGTGAAGGTGACCGGACCGGGCACCGCCTCGGTGCCGGACCCGGACACGGCGTCCGATTGCTCCTGGGCCAGCCCATTGTCGACAGCCGGGGCCTCGGCTCCCTGTTGCCCGCAACCGACCAGCGCCAGAGCAAGCGCCGCGGTGGCAGCGCACAGTACAAACTTCTTCAAAACAAAATCCTTTCTATACAAAAACTCACAGGTTCGCCCAAGGAAGTCAGCGAGGTTGCGACAGGTGCCTGATATGGCCCCGCCTTTGGGCCAAGCGGCCTTCGTGCCGCGCCGAGCCCAAAACAAGGGGCCAGATCAGGTGCCTGTCGGAACCGCAGCGTCAGGACGTTCATTCGGCAATAGCCGAATGAACGTCGAGTTGTTGGCCGTGGGCGCAGTAGTCATCCTGGGCCAGGATGTCGCCGTCGTGGTAGTAGGCGGCCCGGGCGCGGCAGCCGCCGCAGCCGTCCTTGTAGTCGCAGGTGCCGCAGGCGCCGGAGTAGGCCTGGGTGCGCAGGCGCTCGAACACTGGGCTCGTCTTCCAAATCTCGTCGAAGGGCGTCTCGCGCACGTCGCCGGCCTCTTCGGTCATGTAGGCGCAGGGGCGAACGATCCCCTCGCTGCCCACGACGCAGTAGGTGAGGCCGGCCAGGCAGCCGCGGGTGAAGCGCGTGTCAACGCCCAGCTGCTTGGCCACGCGGGTGAACTGTGGCGCGCAGGTGGGCTTCACGTCAATGGACACTTCCGCCGACTTCTCCATGATCTCGCGCAAAAGTGCCTCGTTTTCCAGCACCTCCAGGCTCGTCTCCTGGATGTACTCGCCACGGCCGACGGGGATCAGGAAGAAGATGTAGTGGGCCACAGCGCCGATCTCCTCCGCGAAGTCGGTGATGGCGCATACCTCGTCGCGGTTCCAATCGACCACGGTGGTGTGCAGCTGGAAGGGCAGGCCGGCGCGCTTGCAGGCCTCGATGCCGGTCAGGGTGAGCGCATGGGCGTTCGGAAGGCCGCGGAACTTGTCGTGCTTGGCGGCGTCCAGGCTGTCCACCGAGATGCCCATGGCGGCCGCGCCGGCCTCTTTCAGGCGGCAGGCCACCTCGTCGGTGATGAGCGTGCCGTTGCTGCCGAACACCGGGCGCAGGCCGCGGGAGGCCGCATGGGCCACCAGCTCGTAAATGTCGGGACGCAGAAGCGGCTCGCCGCCGGAGAAGATCATGATCTTGAAGCCCGCGCGGGCAATCTCGTCGATCATCTTCTTCGCCTCGTCGGTGGTAAGCTCGCGCTCGGTGGCCTCCTCGGCGTCCTGGTAGCAGTGGACGCACTTCAGGTTGCATTGGTTCGTGGTCATCCACGATACGATCATGTCGGGGTCTCCTCTCCCACGCATGGACGCGGCCTCAGGCTGACGGCTCACGTGCCGCAGGCTCGACGGCAGGTTTGCCGCGCGTTCGGCCGCAAGGTGGTTTCAAGGATACCCAGAGCGCTTTCCGCAGGAATCGCCCGAACGGGCTAGGTTGGAAGGACGCCGCGGGAGATGAGGACGCGCACCTTAACCCGTCTGCAGGGCGAAAGTGCGAACCGCATCGGCAAAAAGGCGCTCGCGGGCGTCGTCGGTGCCCAGGCGCGCCCAAGGGGCGTCGCGGGTGATGGCGGCCAGATCGGCGACGGTGTAGAGGAAGACGCCATCGAGGGAGGCGACGCGGTGATCGATAAGCAAGCCATCCGCGCTGGCGTCGACGAGCAGCATCGGCCGGCCCCGGCGCAGGCGGACGACGCCCTTCATGAGGCGCCGATCGAGCGAGGCGCCTTCCACAGCGCTTTCCGCCAAGACGATATCGGCATCGACGAGCAGCGCCGAGAGCAGCTGGGGGTCGGCCACGGGCGCGCCGAGCACGCGGGCGGCCTCCTCGCAGTCTCCATCGCCGAGCACCTGGAAGCGCTCTACGCCGGCGCCGAGGAACGCGCCGGCGAGGGCCAGCGAGAAATCGCCCGCGCCGGCAGCAAGCACGCACCGGCGCTCGAGATGGCCGAACACGCGCCGGGCCAGCTCCACGGCCGTCTCGGCCAGCGCCGCCGTCGAAGCGGACGCATCCGCCGCGGACAAAGCGCTGGACAGACCGGAGGCCGCCGCAGCGAGCCGGGTCAGGGCATCGCCCAGCGTGGCCGCCTTCCGCGCCTCCGACAGGGCGCGCGCCCAACAGGCGGGCAGCGCGGCCGGCAAGCCCGGCGCGCCAAGAGCCCCGCGGCCTCCCGGCTGCGACAGCTCTCCCGCAGCGGCAAGCCCGTCGCATTCCCCGGGAAGCGACGCGCCTTCCCGGGGTCCCCGAGCGAACTCGTCCAGGCCGCACAAGGCGGCGAACAGGTGAGAGGCCGCATCGATCCCCTCGGCGAAATAGAGCGCGCCGGCCACCTCCCCCTCGGCCACAGCGCCGAAAAGTCCGGCGGCGATATCGTAGGCGTCGCAGCCCCCGTCGGCCACAGCGTACAGCTCCAGCCGGCCGTCCGCGGCCACGAGGAGTCCCTCGCTCAGGCTCCGGTGCCCCGAGACGGCGCCGAGCAGCGCGCGGCGGGCGGCAGCGTCGGCCAAATGCTGGCTCGCCGATGGGAACACCGGGCGGCGCGGGTTCACGCCCGCAACGAACAGACCCATGGCCCTACCCCGCCGACACCGCGATGAGCAGCACTGCCGCCGCAAGGCCGGCAATGGCCAAAGCGTCGCGGGTTCTCGCCGACGCGGCCCAGGGCGCCAGAAACGACAGGGCGCAGAACGCCGACCACACGGCCGTCGTCACCAGGGAGAGCGCCACGCGCGGCACCAGATAGCCCAAGTTGCCCTCGGTGCCGATCTGTGCCATGGCCGCATAGAGCGCCACCAGGTGCGTGAACCCGATGAGCATGGCAGCGATGAGCACCGTAAGGCCCACCAACCCCGCCAAGCGCGAGATGAGGGCGAGCGTATCCAGCGCCGGCGTGTTCAGCTCGAGCACCTTGGCGCTGCGGGCCGCCATAAGCCGGCGCTGGTACCAGTCGAGCGCAGCCGATACGGCCGAGGTGGCGAAGCAGGCCAGGGCGACGAACACGAGCACGATATGGGGCACGAGCAGCGGCCAGTGGTAGAAGGCCATGTTGTCGGCACCCGCGGGGTCGAGGATGCGCAGCCACTGGGACACGAGGATCAGAAGCGCCACCACCGGCGCGGCGACGGTGGAGAAGGCCAGTCCACGGCGAGTGACGAGCAGCCCCACCGCCGTCACCACGGCAAGCACCCACGAGGCCAGCATGACGATGTTGGGGCCCGAGAGCAGCGTGCCTGCGGTGCTTACCGACTCCATGCCGATGACCGCGGAATGCGCCGCCACGGCGGCCAGATAGACGCCCTTGGCCGCCCGCGCCGCCCGACGGTGACCGCGCCTGAGACCGAACGCCCCCAAGGCGCTCGCCGCGCCGTAGAGCAAGATGCAGAGTATTTCGAAGACGAACAGGGTCATGAGCGCGCTATCCTCCCAGCCTGAGGGTTCAAGTCTATCCGAGGGCGCCTTTCCCGCCATCCCCCGTTCGGGCTAATCAGCGGCGGCGCAGCAGGCCAGTTTCGAAGCCGTAGGCCACGAGCGCCGCGCGGTTCGCACGACCGCACTTGGTGGTCATGTGGGACAGGTGCGCCTTCACCGTCTGCTCAGAGAGGGAAAGCCGCCCGGCGATCTCCTTGTTCGAGAGACCGCCGGCGATGCAATAGAGAATCTGCTGCTCGCGCAAGGTGAACGCGGAGGCAGGGTCGGCGACGAAGATCATCGTGCGTCCTTCGAGCCGCGCCCTAGGCGAAGTCGTAGAGGTCCTTGGCGGCTTCCTGGAAGTCCGCGTAGGCCTCGGCGGCGATGACCTCGTCGTCCACCAGCTCGAAGGAGCAGGGCTGGCCGTCGGCGTCCACCTCGGTCACTTCCAAGACCACCACTTCGCCAGAAGAGGTAGCCGGATGCTCGTCGTCCACCGGGAAGAAGAACCCGAACGAGCTCTCCCCCTTCAGCACGAGCCCGAGGAACTCCAGTTCCACCTGCTCGCCCTTCTCATCGACGAGCGTGATGGTGATGCCCTCTTCGGTAGGCGGGCAAAAGTTAGGAGCCGAACCTTCACGAACCATGTTCGCGCCTTTCTCTCAAGCGTGGAAGAGCGTAGAGGGACACGGGGTGCTGCTCACCAAGCGAGTTCTGCAGCGAACGAAACAGCCCAGTGGGCTGTTTCGCCGAGCGAGGACAGTACGCGCGACTGAGCAGTACCCCGTGGCCCGATCCCGGGAGAGCTGCTATTGCGCCCTTCCGTGGCGGTGCTTCTTTTTCTTGTTGTTCACCGGTTTGGGCTTGGCGGCCGCCGCCACCGCCGCGGCGTCGGGCGCCTCACCGGTCGCCTCGGTCTGCTCGGCCACGTAGGCCTCGGCGCGGGCGTTGGCCTCAAGACGCGCTAGAGGCACCTGGGCGATGCCGGTGGAGGCAGAGTGGTCGAACTCGAACAGGCCCACTTCCGTGCCGTACTTCTTCTGCAGCTTCGCGAACTTCGGCTCGCGGGTCTTCCACATACAGTAGAGCGGGCAGGCGATGGCGATGGACGAGTAGGAGCCGGCGATGAGGCCGATGGCCATGGCGAAGGCGAAGTCCTTCAGCGTCTCGCCGCCGAACAAGAGCATGGCGAACACCGGGATGAACGAGGTGAGCGTCGTGTTGATGGTGCGGATGAACACCTGGTTCATGGAGTGGTTGGCCATGGTCATGAAGGTGCAGCGGATGTCCTCGCCCTTCATGTTGTCGTTGATGCGGTGGAACACGACCACGGTGTCGTAAAGCGAGTAGCCGAGAATCGTGAGCAGGGCGGCGATGGTGTTCGGGTTCACTTCCCGACCCACCAGTGCGTAGATGCCCACCACCAAGATGAGATCGTGGAACAGCGCGACGATGGCCATGACGCCCATCTTGTACTCGAAGCGGATGGCGATGTAGACGATGATGAGCAGGATGGACACGAGGAAGGCGATGAGCGAGCTTTGGATGACGCTCGCGCCCCAGTCGGGACCGATGGTGGTCACTTCGAAGTCGCTCGAGGTCATGCCGAGGGCCTCGGCCACCTGGTTGGCATGGGCCGTGGCGTCCTCGGCCGAGGTGGTGGTGGTGCGCACGAGGAAGCCGGGCTCGCCGTTGGTCTCGGTGGTCTGGATGACGGCGTCAGGCTCGCCGGCGTCGTTCATGGCCTCGCGCATCTGCTCGGTGGTGATATCGCCGGTGCCGTGGAAGGCCACCGACGTGCCGCCGACGAACTCGATGCCGAAGTTCAGGCCGCGGAAGCCGACGATAGCGAGGCACGCCACCATGGCCACGGCGGCCACGGTGAGGAACACTTTGCGGTAGCCGAGGAAGTTGATGTCGTGCTTGATGAAGCGTCCCTTGATCTTGCGCACGGCGGTGACGGCGACCGAGCCCTCTTCGCCCTCGCCCTCGGCGACGACGCGGGTCTCGGCGGCGTTCATCTGGGCCGCCGTCTCGGCCTCGGCCTCGGGCACGCCCTCGGCGGCGGCCAGCTCGGCGTAACCCTTCGACGCGTCGATGGAGTCCTTAATGCCCCAGAAGCCGGGGTGCTTCGCAATGACCTTCGGCGCGAGCAGGCGGATAAGCGGCGCCTTGAAGATGAGCATCATGGCGATGTCGCAGATGATGCCCAAGGCCAGCGTCATACCGAAGCCCTTGACGGAGGCGGCGGCGAGGAAGAACAGGCACAGCGCCGAGACCATGGTCACGAGGTCGGCGTCGATGGAGGTGAAGATGGCGTGCTTCACGCCGGTGATGGAGGCCGCCTTCACGGAGCGGCCCATGCGGATCTCCTCGCGGAAGCGCTCCACCGTGAGGATGGAGGAGTCGGCAGCCATACCGATGGTCAGCACGATGCCGGCGATGCCCGCCAGCGACAGACTGAACAGGTGGAAGGCGGAAAGGGCCGCCAGGATGCCGAGGTAGAGCACGGCGAACACGGCCATGGCCGCGGCGGTGATGATACCGAGGCCCTTGTAGAAGAACAGCAGGTACAGCATGACGACCGCAAGGCCGATCAGCGCCACCACGACGCCGGAGACGAGCGCGTCCTGGCCGAGGGTGGGGCCGACGACCTGGGACTGGGCGTACTCGAAGGACACCGGCAGCGAGCCGGACTCCAGGATGGTCTGCAGCGCCTTGGCGTCTTCCAAAGAGTACTGGCCGGTGATGGACACCTCGCCGTTGGGGATTTCGGACTGCACGGCCGGGGCGGACTGCACCTCGCCGTCCAAGATGATGACGATCTTGCCGTGGTCGGCCACCAGATCGCGCGAGGCGTCGGCGAAGGCCTTGGCGCCCTGGGAGTTCAACGTGATGTTCACGCTGTAGTAGGTGCTGCCCTCGCTCTCGCGGCCGATGGTGACGTTGGTGATGTCGGCGCCGGTGACGATGGGCGTGTAGGTGCCCGCTTCCACGGCCATGTGCTCAACCTGGCCCGAGGGGAAGGCATTGCCGAACTCGTCGGTCACCGTGCCCTCACCGGAAGTCTGGCCGGAGTCGATGGCGTTCTTCACGTCCTCATCGGTGAACGAATCCAGGCGGGCGAACTCCAGCGAGCCGGTGCGCCCGATGGTGGCGAGCGCCTCTTCCGTGTCGGCCAGGCCGGGGATCTGCACGAGAATCTGGTCGCTTCCCTGCTCCTGCACCGTGGCCTCCGAGGCGCCCAGCGCGTTCACGCGGCTCTCGATGATGGCGCGGGACTTCTCCATGTCCTCGGGGGTAACCGGCGCACCGTCCGTGGACTTCGCCGTGAGCACCACCGACAGGCCGCCCTGGATGTCCAGGCCCTGGTTGATCTTCTCGTTGGGCGGGGTGAACAGCACCACCGACACAACGATGAGCAGAGTGGTGAGGATGAGCAGCCACACATTGCGGCGATCCGCCGTGCGGGCCGGCTTCTTCTTGACGTTGCGTTCCAATGCCATGGGATGCGACCTTCTTCTTTCGCGTTCCTAGTTTCCCGCGCGTTCTTTATACCGCGCGTTCCTTTTCTCTTGCGCGAAGAGCGCCCAAGCCTCCCCCGAAGCGGCGCTTTCACTTCAACTTGCCTATTGTGCCATAAATGAACCGAAGGTCAACGCCTTATTCTGATATCGGAACAGCTAGAGCAGACCGATCGCAGGTTATTCTGATATCGGAACAACTTAAGCGACCCGACCGCAGGTGGCAACGCGGCCGCTTTCGCCTCAAAGCCGTAGTCTATCGATCGGCGGGTTGCGGTGACGGCTCCTTATTTCGCGCTCAACAACACCACGAGCTCGCGGCGGTTCGCGACGCCGCACTTCTCGTAGATGTGGCTCATATGAGCCTTGAAGGTGCCCTCGGCGATGAACAGCTCCTGCATGATGGCCGGGCCGTTCTTGCCCTGGGCCACCAGCGTCAGGATCTCGGTCTCCCGCGGGGTGAGGCGGGCGTGCTCGGCCAGCTCAGCCGCCCGCTCGTCGCGCCGCAACTCTTCCGGGGTCTTCTCCACGAGACCGCCCGCGTCCAGGATGCGCACGCCCCAGCGGCTCGCCAGCTCCTTCTCGGACAGCAGGATGAGCGTGGCCGCCAGCATCATGGCCACCACCGCAACCGCGATGACCGCGTCCTGGGCGCCGGCGTTCATGCCCGCGGCGGCCATGGCCTCGGCGACCCCCTTGCCCCAGATGACGAACACCTGCTCGGCACCTTTGATGGCGGCGAAGATGACGACCGTGACCCCGAGGCGCTTGGCGATGTCGTACAGAAGCAGCGCCACGATGATGCCCACGAGCGAGTAGCTCATGGAGATGAGGTAGCTGGACACCGCCGTGCCGAAGACGCCCTCGACGGGCACGAGCAGAAAGCCGCACACGATGAGCACGAGCGGCGAGCGGTACAGCGTGCCGATGTTGAAGCGGTTCGAGAAGAAGTAGGCGCTCGCGAACAGCACCGCCATGACGATGGCCGTCGAGACCGATGAGTGCATACCGGCGCCGGCCGCCAGCTGGTGCTGGCGCAGCCCGTAGGCGAAGGAGTACAGGGCCAGAAGCACGAAGATCTTCCACGGGTAGGTGAACTTCGGAATGACCGGCGAGGGGCGATCGGCGACGGGCAGCGCCGAGAAGGCACGGCGCAGGCAGAGCAGCGCCACCGGCGGCAGGATCACCAAAGCGCAGGCCACGCGCAAATCGTCCAGGCCGTCGCAGAAGAACACGCAGACGACGGCCACCAGCTGGGAGGCCGTCGTGTACAGGAAAATGCGGATGAGCGAGATGCAACTTAAGACCTCGGCCCACAGAAGCAGGAAGAGGCCGAAGCCCGCGCCTCCCGCCGCCGCGCCCGCGGCCACCAGCGCAATGGCCGCCGGCCCTGCGACCAGGCCGGTGCCGACCGCGATGAGGCACAGCGACGCCGCGACCATCAGCGCCGCCGACGCCGCGCGCATCCGCCCCGTGGCGTTCAGGGGCAGAAGGAGGCGCGCGGCAAGCGCCGCCGCGATGGAGACCAGGCAGAAGGCGTAGTCGAAGACGTCGTGCAGATCGAAGGCGGCCGGCAGCGCGAGGGCCGGCGCCGCCACGGCCAGCGTCACCCAAGCGCGGGCGCAGCCGAGCGCGAACAGGTAGGGCAGAATGCCCCGCAGGTACAGGGAGCGGTCTTCCCTCCCCTTTCGTATGTCCTTCAACAGGTTCCCCATGGCGGCCATTATAGCAGGTGACGGGGCCGGCCGGCGGCCGGGTCGGCGCTTTCCCGAGGCCTTTGCGGCATCGGGGCCGCTAGGGCCGCAAGGGGCCGCAAGAGCCGCCAAGGGCCGCACGCAGAAGGCCCGGCCGACGGGGAGGGAGCGTCGGCCGGGCACGGGAGGGTGAGACGGCGGGTGGCCTACAGGCTCGCCACCAAGCGACCGGTGTAGTAGCCCGAGGTGATGGCGCGGCCGATGGAGAGCCCCTCGATGTCCATGGGGTAATCCACGCCGCCGAAGAACTGGCCCGAGGCGTTGCCCACGGCGTACAGACCACTGATGGGCTCGAACTCCCCGTTCAGGCACTGGTGGTTGCTATCGACCACAAGGCCTCCCAGAATGGCCGGCAGCTTGTTGGAGCCGCGGGGGATGGCGTAGTAGGGGCCGCCCTCGATGGGCACGAGATACTTGGCGGCCTTGCCGAAGTCCTCGTCGCGGCCGGCGGCGCACAGCTCGTTGTAGCGGGCCACGGTGTCGGCCAGCGCGGCGGCGTCGATGTTCGTGAGCTTCCAATCGTTCTCGGCGGCGTAGGCGTTCATGGCCTCGGCCAGGCCCTCGATGGTGTCTGCGGTGATCCACTTCTCGGGGTTCACCTTGTTGTCGCCGTTGTACTGGGAGATGTCGTAGGGGCTGGCGGCCTTCCACTCCTCGTAGAAACTCTCCCAGTTCGCGGGCACCAGGCTGAAGAACTTCGCTGCCGTGGAGTCGGTGAAGCCAGCCTTCGCCAAGTACGGGCGGGCGAAGTTATTCATGTAGCCCATGCGGCAGCAGGTCTCGTCCATGAAGCGGTTGCCCTCCTGGTCGACGAAGAGGAAGGGCATCTCCAGGCGCACAGCCGCCGGCTCGCCGTGGATCATCTTGGTGTGGGTGTGCGGCGTCATGATGGCCCCGGCGTTCATGCCGGCCACCAGCGCGCTGCCGTCGCGGAAGTCGGTGAACAGCGAGAAGCCCTTGGTATCCGGCGCGTAGTAATCGAGCATCTCCTGGTTGGAGGAGTAGTCGCCGCAGGCCAGAATAACGCCCTTGGTCGCCGTGAACAGGTGGTGCGCCCCGTCGGCATCCTCGCAGATGGCGCCCGTGACCGCGCCGGACTCGTCAGTGGCCAGCTGCTTGCAGGGCATGTTGTAGAAGAACTCGGCGCCGGCGGCGGCCAGGTTCTCGGCGATCACCGTGGCGGCGGCGTTGTGGTTGCCCTCCACGTGGAAGTAGGTGTTGGCGTGCAGGTGGATGTCGTAGCCGTTGTAGGAGAGCACCGCGTCGTGGGGCTTGCTTTCCACGCCGCCCTTCGCTGCCTCCTCGGCCCACCAGGCCAGCGCCTCCTGGGAATTGTGGGCCCAGATGTTCACGAGGTCGCGGTTGGAGCGGTAGTCGCTCTTCCAGTTGATGAAGCTCACGCAGGCCTGGACGGCGGCCTCGTCGGTCTGGGTGAGGTCGATGGAGGCGGCCATGTTGCCGGTGGTCTGGGCGGCGTTGATGTTCTGCACGCAGGCCACGCGCGCCCCGGCCTCGAGCGCGGTGTGCACGGCGGACAGGCCCGACTCGCCGGCGCCGACCACGACGATGTCGTACTCGTGGGTCTCGGCGAAATCGGTGATGGGCTCCTGGGGCGCGAGGAACGCGGGGCCGGCAGCGGCGCCCGTGTCGGCCAGGCCCTTCTCGGCGGCGGCCTCGGCGACGGTCTTGGGCTGGCCGCAGCCGGCGAGCGTGCTGGCGCCGGCCACGCCGAGCGCGGCCAGGCCGCCGAACTTGAACAGATCGCGACGAGTAACGGTGGTGGTCATGGTGAACTCCCTCTCTTTCCGTTGCGCGGGACGCCTCTCATGCGCCCTCGTGCCTCTCCTTGCGCCGGGCGCTCCTTCGCGCCTTGCGCTTTGTCGGGCGCCGCGCGCCCTCCTTGACAGATGCCGCCCGGGGAACCACGACCGCGGCCTTCACCGCCGCTCTCGCACTCGGGCAGCCTTCCAGCTGCCGCCCGAGTACGGCACCCCGCGACAACCTTCAACTTGTGTGCGGGCTCGGCACCCCGTGACGATCCCCACTATGGACGCCGCCGCGCCATCGCGCATCGGAAAGCGAGCGAGAAAAAGATTATTCTCGTAATCTTTTCCCTAATCCTTTACTCTGAACTGGGAAAACTATTTTCTTGAAAAGCACCTAGCGAGGCTGCTCTTTGAGACAGTAATCCTCCAACGACCAGCCCATGCGGAACAGGAGAGCTTGCTGATTCGCGAATTCCTTGCTTTGGGGGCGAAATCTTTTGCCCCGCCGGCGATAGCACTGCTCGGCGATGCGCCGCATCTCGCCCGAGCTGCCAATCTGCCCCGCCGTCACGGTGACGACCTTGTAGCCGTCTGCCTCCAGCGCCAGGCGCTTCTGGGCGTCCCTCGTCAGCTGCGAAGAGCTGGTGTGCTCGGCCGTCGAGTCGTACTCGATCGCAAGGCGAGCATCAGCAAAGAGGATATCAGGGACGAGCGTGGTGCGACGTGCTATCTGCTGAGCCTTGTGGCTCGGCCGCAACCGCCGGTTTACCGCAAGGTCTGAGAGCTGAAAGCCGCCATAGCGGTAAGGCAGCCCAAACACCATGGCGAGAAACGCCTCTGGAGGAGAGGCCGCACCTTCCGTAACCCACGGGAGCGCCCGGCGAGCCTCCTTCACACCTTTAATTCCAGGGTTGGCGCGGATAAAGGCCTCGATGCGCCTCTTCGAGGTAAGGGGCTCACGTTGCCCAAGCTCACCACTCTTCCCTGCGTCGAGGTAGAAGCGGCCGCAAAGCACATTGCCCGCGCGAACGAGCTCGTGAAAAGGAAGCGACTGCGCAAGCTGCACGAAACAGAGCTCGGGACAGGAGACGAACACGCCGCTTTCCACGCGGCAGAAATCCTTTCCCTTCGGCATGCGAACCACAAGATGGCAGATCGCTTCCGACAACGGCCTTTTGGCATGAGACGTCGTAGAGACATGATGCGGCCGGGGCAGGAACGGGAAGATTCCTTCCAAATGGCGCAGTGCTTCAAGGACGGGCTCGCAATTCTTCAGAATTTTCGCCGACACCTTGCACGAGGCATCGGGCGCCGACGGCGCGCAAAGCCAGTAGGAGAAAGCCGATATGCCAAAGAGGATCAACCGCATTCGCGGCATTCTAAAGCTAATACTCGCCACTCGTTCTCAGAATAGCGCAGTACATGAAATATCCTCTGCTGAAAGCAAATGTATCATCTTTTGCCGAGCGGGTGCCCTGCTGCCGACACAGAGCCCCCGCGTCGCCCATACGCCACCTTCTCCGCGCGAAGCTGGCATGATGGCTTGAAAATGACGAAAGATCGGAATGCAGAAGAAAATCGGCGCTTCAATCGCTTGAAATGGCTTGAAAAACACGAAAGATCAGCAGTCGACGCCCATAAAAGGACGATTACGCCTCGATTCGCGAAGTTTTCCCAGGTAGCGTATTACAACGAAACGCCTTTTTCGCCTCCGACGCCGATGTTTCGTGATTTTCAAGCCATTTCAGCAAGCAGCGTCCGCAGTTTTGCGCGCCAACGCAAGCAAGAGGTCGAGATGCCTCGCGTGGTGGGGGAAGGGACCCGCGGATTTGCACACAACGCGACATCGCCGAAGGAGGGCGGTCGCCTCGCCGAAGGACGGCCGTCCCTAAAATCGCATTTTGCAAGCCAGACAAAGGGAAACAGGGAACCGCTCGACATGAATAGGCGAGCTGCAAACGCGTTTAATGCAAGAACATGGCGTCGCCGAAGGAGAGGAGGCGGTAGCGCTCGTCGATGGCGTGCTGGTAGGCGGCTAGGATGTTCTCGCGGGTGCTGAAGGCGGAGACGAGCATCATGAGCGTGGAACGCGGCACATGGAAGTTGGTGATGAGGGCATCGACCACGTGGAACTCATAGCCCGGCAAGATATAGAGGCTCGTGGCCTCGCGATCGCGGGCGACAAGGGCGCCCCGGCCGTCGTCGGCCTCGGGATCCCAGGCGCTTTCCAAGCTGCGGACGCTCGTGGTGCCCACGGCGATGACGCGGCCGCCCGCGGCGTGAGTCGCGTTCACGGCATCCACGGTGGCCTGGGGCACCGTGTAGAACTCGGTGTGAATGTGGTGCTTCTCCGGGTCGTCCTCGTCCACCACGCGGAAGGTGTCCAGACCCACCTCCAGCTCCACTGTGGCCCAACCGATGCCGCGCTCGCGCAGACGCTCGATGAGCTCGGGCGTGAAGTGCAGCCCGGCTGTGGGAGCGGCCGCCGAGCTTTCCCGGCGCGAGTACACCGTCTGGTACAGCTCCTCGTCGCCGGCGTAGTCGCGTATGTAGGGAGGCAGCGGCGTGTGCCCCACAGCATGCAGGGCCTCGTCAAGCGACGGCAGCGTCGTGGAAAGCCGCGCGACGCGTTCGCCGCGCTGGCCGTCCCGGGCCCAATCGATGATCTCGGCGGAGAGCGCCACCTCACCTGCAGCATCGGTGAAATCCACCACGGCCCCGGCGCCCGGCTTCAGGCGCTTGCCCGGCCGCACGAGCACCTCCCAGAAGGCCACGCGGTTCGTCCGCGGCTCGGGGCCTCCGCACTCGCGCAGCAGAAACACCTCGGCCGCCCCGCCCGTGCCCCGCTTGGCGCCGAGCAGGCGCGCCGGCATGACCCGCGTCTCGTTGGCCACGAGCAGGTCGCCCGGCCGCAGGTACTCGATGATGTCCTTGAAGATGCGATCTTCCACTTCCCCGCTTTCGCGATCCATCACGAGCAGTCGGCACTCGTCGCGCACGGCCGCCGGCTCCTGAGCGATAAGCTCTTCGGGCAAGTTGTAGTCGAAATCATCGGTTCTCATGAAAAGCGCTCCTTTGAATGCATGCAGGCGCTATACTACCATGACCTACCTCAACTCGCGGGGGCCGGAGGCCGAGGGGGTGCTCGCAGCCCGCTGATCGCTTTATCCCCCTCCGAACGCGATAAAAGAATCAGCGAAGATGACGCACATAGGCGGGTACCATCCCGGCATCGCTGCTGCTGAAGTGGAAGCTGATTCTTAACGATCGCGTTCTCCGGGGGGCGATCAGAGGTCTGCGAGCACCCCCTCGGCCTCCGGCTCTACCGGTATTTCACGGATAGAAGGAACGATTTTGGCACTGTTCGATTGCACATGCGATGCCGTAAGCGGGCACGCCCGCGCGCTCACCTACACCACCGCCCATGGCGACTTCCACACGCCCATGTTCATGCCCGTGGGCACCTCCGCCACGGTGAAGGGGATCACCACCGACCAGCTGCGCGAGCTCGGCAGCCAGGTGGTGCTCGCGAACACCTATCACTTGGCCATGCGCCCCGGCGCGGAGCTGGTGGCCGAGGCCGGGGGCATCCACCGCTTCATGAACTACGACGGCCCCATGCTCACCGACTCCGGCGGCTTCCAAGTGTTCAGCCTTGCCGACACCGTGAAGCTGTCGGACGACGGGGTCACGTTCCAATCCATCTACGACGGCAGCAAGATCCACTGGACGCCCGAGGAGAACATGCGCATCCAGGAGCTCATCGGCGCCGACATCGCCATGCAGCTGGACCAGTGCGCCCCTTACCCCGCCACCCGCGAGTTCGTGGCGCGCGCCGTGGATTACTCCAGCGCCTGGGCGCGCCGCTGCCTGGCAGCCCACACGCGCCCCGACCAGACGCTCTTCGGCATCGTGCAGGGCGGCATGCACCTGGATTTGCGCTTGGAAAGCGTGCGGCGGCTGCGCGAGATCGAAGAGGAGTCGCTCGCCGGGGGCGGCCGGCGCTTCGGCGGCTACGGCATCGGCGGCTATTCCGTGGGCGAGGATCACGAGGTCATGTTCGAGACGCTCGGCGAAGTGGCCCGGGCCTGTCCGGACGACCGGCCGCGCTACCTTATGGGCGTGGGCAACCCCACCACGCTCGTGCGCGCGGTGCGCGAGGGCGTCGACATGTTCGACTGCGTGCTGCCCACCCGCACGGCCCGCATGGGCACCGCGTTTTCCAGCGCCGGCCGCATGAATATGCGCAACGCCAAGTACGCCCGCGACTTCGCGCCGCTCGATCCGGCCTGCGACTGCCCCACCTGTCGCAACCACACGCGCGCCTACATCCGGCACCTCGTGAAGCAGAACGAGATGCTCGGCGCCATCCTGCTGTCGGTGCACAACCTGCACTTCCTGCTGGATCTCATGCGCCGCGCGCGGGAAGCCGTGCTCGCCGACGCCTACGAGGAGTTCTTCGAGCAGTGGATGGAAAGCGACGCCGCGGCGGACTACTAGGAAGCGACGCAAGTTTTCTGCATCTGACTTCGGCAAACGTTATTGACCATCGTCAATACCATATCCGGGAGCAGCAGTGGTGACGATTCGTCAAAATTCAGATTACAACTTGTTGACAAGTGGCTACGAAACGTAAACGAGTAGGCCCGTGCGCTGACAGCTTCGTGACGTGCGATTACACTGTGGAGCAAAGTTACCAACGCGACTGCCGTCCAAAGAAGAGGAGAGAGGGGCGCGGGCGCCGGAATTTGCACGGGAAAGGAGCGATCATGACCGCTCAGATCGCAGACAAGCTTCGTCCCTTCGGCATCGATTACGTGGACGCCATGGATCGCTTCGGCGACAATGCCGAGCTGTACGAGCGCCTGGCGCTGAAGTATCTGGACGACGGTCATCTGGTGGCGCTTCAGGCTGCCATGGAGGCCAAGGATTACTCGGAGGGCTACAGTCAGGCCCACGCGCTGAAGGGCGTGGCGGGGAACTTGTCGTTCAAGGACCTCTACGAGTGCGCGGCGCTCGTCTCCGATGCGCTGTACGCCGGCGAGTACGAGGCGGCCGCCAAGCACCTCCCCGAAGTGGAAAGCGCCCACAAGCTGGTTATCGAGGGTTTGGAAGATTGGCGCGACGGCACGCTGTAGGCGCCCGGCACAACCTCCTGTGAGCTAAAACCCCGGCGATGGAAGTCGCCGGGGTTTTTCTAGTTTGGAGCATGAAGCGAGTGCGACACCCTCCGTAGGGGGGGGCGACCTTGGTCGCCCCTCACCGCAAGCAAGTCCCCCACTCGGGAGGGCCGACCAAGGTCGGCCCCTACGGATACGGCGCAAGCAGCCCGTTCTCAGTTGTCCTTGAAGCTGGCTTGGTCGACGTGGCCGGAGTAGTCGCGCGGGGAGCGGGCGTTGGTGGCGGCGCCGAGGTCCTCGTCGCTGGCCTGGGGCTCGGGGATTTCCGCAGACTCGTCGGCGGGGTCGAGCCCCGCGTCGACCCGCTGCATCATGGCGCGCCACTCGTCGTACATGGTGCCAACGTAGCTGATGCCACCCTCGCCGAAGGAATAGCTGGGGCAGGCGGCCGAGTACACCGTGACGCCCGTGTCTTTCAGGGCGAGGGCCGTATCGGCCAGCTCGGCCGCGGTGTAGTCGGTGGTCACGCAGGAGGCGAGCGACCCCACGAGCGAGGGCAGCTCCGTCGGCGGGGAGGCGAGAACCTCATCGGCGATGGCGGAGATGATGGCCCGCTGGGCGGCGGCGCGGCTGAAGTCGCCCGAGGAGACGGCATGGCGCTCGCGGGCGAAAGCGAGGGCCTCTTCCCCGGAGAGCGTCTGGGTGCCGGCGGCCAGCGTGATACCGCTCGTGTCAGAAGTGAAGCCTTCGGGGACGTCCACGGTGACGCCGCCGAGGCGATCGACCAGTTCCACCAGCTGCTCGAAGCGCAGTTCGACGTAATGGGTGATGGGCACCCCGGCGAAGGCTGACAGCGCCCGAACGGCGCCGGCCGGGCCGCCGAAAGCCAGAGCGGCGTTGATCTTCTGGATGCCGTGGCCCTCGATTTCCACCATCATGTCGCGGGGCACCGAAACGAGGTGAACTATGCCCGTCTCGGTGTCGATGCGCGCGAGCATGGTGACATCCGAGCGGGCGATAGTCTCGTTCGGACGCGCGTCGCAACCGAGAATGGCCACGTAGTAGGCGGAAGAAGCGGGTTCGTCGGCTTCCTCGGCGGTCGCCTCGGGAGCGGTCGCCCTGGGCTTCGGCGGCTGGAGCGCCTCGGCGAGATCGTCCTGCTGGGCGGCGTCCATGCCGCCGGTAAGGGCCAAGTCAAGGGTGTGCAGATACAGCGCCGCCGCGCAGCCGATGGAGAGCGCCGCCGCAACAACGCCGATCGCCGCGGTCAGCGCGATCTTCTTCCGCGTCCATCGAGCCGGGACGTACTCCTCGGTGGAGTCGCCCAGGCTCCCCGGCCTCTCCGCCGATTCCGTCAACTTCCCCGCCGCTTTCTCTTCCATAGCGTCTCCTTGGACACTCGCCGCCTAATTGACATCCCGACGAACAATTATAGCGACAGAGGAAGGTCTCGGAGCGCACGGCAAGCAAAGATCGAGCCGCTAGCGCATGAAAACCTCCGTAGGGGGCGACCTCGGTCGCCCCTCACCGCAAGCGAGACTCCCCCACTCGGGAGGGCCGACCGAGGTCGGCCCCTACGGTGGGCTTACAGGCTCGCTGCAGATCCACGCAAGGAAGATGAGCGGCGCCCTCTACAGCTCCACGCGCTCGAACATCTCGCGGGGGGCGCCGCAGATGGGGCACATGTAGCCCTCGGGCAGGCCGTCCGGGTAGCCTTCCTCGATGTAGCCGCAGATGGTGCAGCGCCAGGCGATCTTCTTGCCGGCCTCGGGCGCACCGGCGGCCGTCTCGGTGATCCCGGGCACCGCCGCCTCGTCGCCGTTGTTGTAGGTAGCGGCTTTGGGCGGAGTCTTGCCGCCCTTCACGGCGTGGTAGTAGGCGTAGGTGAGCGGATCGCCAGCGGAAAGCACCTCGGCCTCTTCCACAACGCCCACGAACAGGTAGTGGCTGCCCACATCGATGGTCTCGGTGACGGAGACGGAGAAGCGCGCCAGGCCGTGCTCGGTCACGTAGGGCACCTCCGCGCCGTCGAGGGCGCTCGCGCAGGCGGCGAACTTGTCAGTGTCGGCAGAGGTGTGGAAGCCGAAGGTGCCGATGAGCTCCATGGGGGTGTCCTCGGCGAGCACCGTGGCGGCGAAGCGGCCCGACTCCAGGATGGCGGCAGTGGTGGCGTTCTCCTTGTTCAGCGACACCGACAGCGTGGCCGGCTCGCTTGCCACCTGCACGAGCGTGTTCACCACGCAGCCGCAGCGCGCATCGCCCGCCTTGGCCGTAATGAGGTAGAGCCCCGAAGACAGGGAGCGAAATGCCTTGCGATCAATCATGAAACGTCCTTTCTGCAAGCCCGAGACCTTAAGCCCCGAGGGCATTGGATACGATGACTCGCTCGATTATACTTCGCCTCGCCGGCAAAACCGCCCAAGGAGACCTATGCGTAACGCAAACATCGAACTTCTGCGCATCGTGAGTATGGTGCTCATCGTCCTGTTCCATTTCAGCGTGCACGGCACCTGGCCGGAAGGTGGCCCGCTCGCCTCTGATACAGCCGTGGAAATGCTGAGCTTCGGCGGCAAGCTCGGCGTGAACTGCTTCGTACTCATCACGGGGTACTTCATGGTGCACGGGCACTTAAAGGTGCAGTCACTGCTGCGCGTGATGCTACAGACCTGGTTCTACTCATTCGCGATTCTCGCGATATCCGCCATCGCCCAGCCCGACCTCGTCACGCCCGAACGGCTGCGCGAGGCCGTGACGCCCATCACCTCGGGAGAGTACTGGTTCATCACGTGCTATCTGGCGCTCATGGTGGCGAGCCCGTTCCTCAACGTTCTGTACCGGAATCTGGGCGACAGTGGACGCAGAAGTCTCATGGTCATCGGCTTCGTAGTGCTATCCGCTATTCCGACAATCACCACCTACAATCCCATCGGCAGCGACCTCGTGTGGTTCTTCTACCTGTACCTCATGGGCGGCTGGCTGCGCGACCGCCCGCTATGGAAGCGTCGCGGCAATGCCTGCGCCCTCGCGGCCGGCATGTTGTTCGTATGGGCTTCGATGGCCGCGATCGGCTGGGCGCAGCGCGCCTTCGGGTTCGACTACGTGATGCCCGACTACTTCATCTGGCAATACATGGTGCCGACCTTCGCCGCGTCGCTAGGCCTTTTCAACCTGTTTGCCGAGTGGAAAATGCCGCCCATCCGCTGGGTGAACACCGCGGCGAAAGGAGCACTCGGCGTCTACCTCATCCACGACAACCCCATCATGCGCGCCTGGCTGTGGCCGCATCTGGCATGGGTGTACGCCCTGGGGCCGGCAGCGATCCTGGCCGTAGGCGTGCTGTCGGGTGTCGCGACATACGCCGTGGGCATGGCCATCGACCTCGCAAGAATTCGGCTTTTGGAACGACCCGTGATGAGGTGGATCAGAGGACACTGGGGAGTTTTGATGCTCGAAGCGGATGCGATATTGAACTGCACTCAGCCGCCCAATTCGCACCCGCCATGCTGAAAACTAGCTCTTTAACATCTGAAATTTTAACCGCAGTTGCTGCAAACACGCTTCTTGCCAGATTGAGCAATGGTGCCACTTTTTATGTTGGTAGAGCGTTTCAGGGACACGCAATCTCTTGTTGTATGATAAACCTCTCCGTTAGCCACCCAATAAACTGTTCTGCTCCCGTCCCCAGAACTCTGACCTTCAGGGCCAGAGGTTTTGTAAGTCGAGGGATCGAAATAGTATCGTTTCCCAGCAAGAGATTGCCATCCGGCCAATGCACATCCGTTACTATTGAAATAGCTTTTCTTGCCGTCGCTCCAAGTAAGCCATCCCCTATGCATTTGGCTTGAGCTATTGAAGTAGTAGAAGTTGCCGCTAATTTTCTGTCCCCAGCGAAGACTTTTGCCAGTCGAAGAATCGAAGTAGTACTTCACGCCGCTGAAGCTGCGCCAGCCGGTGAGGGCCGCGGCGTGCCCCGAGGAGTCGGGGTGGAAGTAGCTCTTGGTGCCGTCGGACCAGGTGACCCAGCCGGCCTTCATGCGGGAGGAGGAGTCGAAGTAGTACCACTTGCCGTCTATCTTCTGGCTCCAGCGCTTCGAAATGCCCGTGTCCGGGTCGAAGTAGTACTTCACGCCGCTGAAGCTGCGCCAGCCGGTGAGGGCCGCGGCGTGCCCCGAGGAGTCGGGGTGGAAGTAGCTCTTGGTGCCGTCGGACC
>NZ_CDRVMA010000008.1:83933-91868 GCF_977072315.1 Adlercreutzia sp. CNCM I-6215
CGGACCAGGTGACCCAGCCCTTCTGCATGACGCTCTTGCCGTCGAAGTAGTACCACTTGCCGTCGATCCTCTGGCTCCAGCGCTTGGACACGCCCGTGGCCGGGTCGAAGTAGTACTTCACGCCGCCGAAGCTGCGCCAACCGGTCAGGGCCTTCCCGTCCCAGTCGAAGTAGCTCTTGGTTCCGTCTCGCCAGGTGATCCAGCCCCTCTGCATGACGCCGGCGCCGTTGAAGTAGTACCACGATCCGTCAATCTTCTGCTCCCACTTCACCGGCTGTCCGTCGGCGCCGTAGTAGTAAGTCTTGCCTCCAACCGTCCTCCAAACATTGCGATCGACTTTGACAATTGAGAAGCTGACCGACTTCGTCCCCGTGAAGTTGCCCTTTCCGGAAATGGTCATCTTGGCAGTGCCGGCATTCACGTTGTTGGTATAGCTCACCGAGTAGTCAGTTCCCGCCATTAGCGTCATGCCCTGCCACGTTACCTTGGGCTGAGGCGTTACCGCCTTACCTGTATAGTTCTGGCTGCCAATAGCCTGAATCTGCGCCGATGAGATGTCGGCGGCATTCACCTTGAAGGATCCTTTGAGCGTGCCCCGGTAGGCCCCCACGCCCTCCATAGACACGCTGTAGGTACCAACCGCTTTTACCGTCGTCGGAGAGATCGTCACACGATAGTCACGTCCCTGCACCAACGTGGCTCCGCCGAGTGTCACGGAAACGGCGGGCGTCTGAACCTTGCCCGTGTAGGTCAGCGAGGAAATCGCCAGCTTCGCATTCGCCAAACTCGCAGGCGGTTCCTCTTCGGGAACGTCAGGCTCAACTACTGGCCCCTCTGGCTGAGAAGGGGGCAACGCGGCCTTCACCGCCGCCTCAGCATTCACTAAACCCCAGCCCGATTCGCCATCCTTGCCCGCTGTATGCAAATCGGCGGCGGTGCGGCACAGAACGTCCTTTACCTCGGCCGACGACAAATCGGGGTCGGCAGCCTGCACCAACGCCGCCGCCGCAGCCACCACCGGAGACGCCATCGAGGTACCGCTCATGGACAGATAGCCGTTCTTCAACGTGCCCTCAAACACACCCGTGCTGAAGATGTTCTCACCGGGCGCCGCAATGTCGCACCAGTCTCCGTAGTTCGAGAACCACGAGCGCATGTAACCATCGGCCGATTCCCACGTCTTCATCGAATAGGTACTGGAGTTGCTGGGAATAGCGCCGCGCTTCGAAAGGCTGATGACGCTCAGCGTCGCATCGCAGGCGGCCGGGTACGACTTCGCCGCCGTATGATCGTTGCCCGCCGCGCAGACCTGGACAACGCCCTGTTCGTCCAGCTCGGACGTCTTCTCGTTGAGCGCCGCGATGCACGTCTCGTCGTCGGTGTAAAAACCCAGGCTCATGTTCACGACGCTGCAGCCCATATCGCGTGCCTTCGCCAGCCCGTAAAGGATATCGAGCACCGTCGCGGAGGAGAATCTGGTGCCGTCGTTGTTTTCACCAATGCAGGAGAAGATATCAATCGCCGCAATGGAGACGATCTTATTGGCGAGCGCTGTGCTTCCCCCACTCGCCACACCGAGCACGCCGCCATTACCGGCCTTGGCGCCTATGATGCCCACCACATGGGTGCCATGAGTGCTGTAGAAGGGCATTTCGTTAGTGCCGTTCAAATAGCCGTCGCCTCGGAGCGGCTTGAAGGACACCTTGCCCGCCTGCATATCGACCCAAACGACCTCGCCGCTTCGGCTCATATCGATGGAGTCCTGCAGATCGGAATGGCTGATAGACGCGCCCGTATCGAGCACGGCCACTTTCACGGGCTCAATGCTGCGCCCCGGAGCCGCCAGCAGACTCCACGCTTCCGGGGCTTTTACGGCGCTCAGATACCATTGCTGGCTAGCCAGCTCATCGCCAGTTGCCAGTGGCGATGCCGCCGACGATTGGGCGGAAGCCACCGGCTCGTCGAAGCTTTTGGCCACGTAATTGGGGAAAGCATACTTCACGGCGTCTTCGGCAGAGGCCGCTTCCACGGCGGTGTCCACCGTGATCTCATCGACGATGTCGACCACCGCTGCATCACCGGTTTCGAAGGACGCCGGCTCGGGCTCTCCCTCGGTGCCGATAGTCGCGGCAACATCGCTCTGCTCGGAAACCGAGGCATCTTCCTCGTAGATGACGACAATTTCGCCCGGAACGTAGCCAAGTTCGTCGACGTCCGTCGCCCGCTCTTCGGCGGCGCGTTGCGCCTCGTCGGCATCGGTCTGAGCTAGCACGGCCTCTGCGCCAGACGCAGGTTCCGCAGAAGATTCTTCAACCTCGGGCTCCGCCCTTCCGACATCGGCGGCAGCTTGCTCGAAGGCACCTGCGTTTGCTGCATCCGAGGCCTCCGACTCGGCCGCCGCATCCAAAACCGTCTTGCTAGCAGCTTGCCCCTCCCCCGACGCAGCCCCATCGCTCATGGGCACCGCATCAGCGGTGACAACCCCCAAGGCGGCCGCCTGGCTGAACCCGCCACCCATCGGAGACGCCCAAGCAAGGGTAAATGCAAGCAAGACGGAAAGCGTCGCTCCGAGGGCCGCTTGCCACTTGCGGAAATCGGCGTTTTTCATAAGATCCCGCTCTCTATACACGCCCCAGAAGAACAACGGGGCGACTTTTCTCGTCGCCCCGCATTTTACTTTATTTACGCCTGATTGAGAATCGTCAACACTCCCACACACCGTACAAGGCTGGAAGTTACTTGCCGAAGTACGCCCGCACCACTTCGATAACCCGAGCACGATCCCCATCGCTCATTCCGTAGTAAAGCGGAAGACGAACCAGACGCTCGCTCACTTTTGTCGTGTACACGTCTTCGCCGTGGAACAATCCGAACCGCTCTCCTGCTGGCGCGCTGTGCAGAGGCACGTAATGAAAGCAGGCCTGCACGCCGCCCTCTTTGAGGAAACTGATGAAACTTGTCCGGTCTTCCAATGTCGGAAGCAGAAGATAGTACATGTGGGCATTCTGAACGCGATCGTCCGGAACGACCGGCAGTTCAACAAGACCTTCTGCCGCTAAGTCGGCAAAAGCATCGTTATAGGCATGCCAGGTAGCCATACGGTCATCGTATATGGTTTGAGCCGCCTCAAGCTGGCCCCAAAGGTAAGCGGCATTCATGTCGCTGGGCAAATAGCTCGACCCCTTATCGACCCACGTGTACTTATCCACCTGACCGCGCAGGAAGTTCGAGCGGTTCGTCCCCTTCTCGCGAATAATCTCGGCTCTCTCGCAATAGGCCGGATTATTGATGAGCACGGCACCGCCCTCTCCCATAGAATAATTTTTCGTCTCGTGGAACGAATAACACCCAAAGTCTCCGATGGTACCGAGTGCCTTCCCCTTGTAGGTGCTCATAACACCCTGGGCGGCATCTTCAACCACGAGGAGACCGTGAGCCTTTGCGATAGCCATGATTTCGTCCATGTCGCAGGCAACACCCGCATAATGGACGGGCACGATAACTCGAGTCTTTTCGGTGATGGCCGCCTCAATGGCAGCAGGATCGATATTCTTCGTGTCGGGTAGGATATCGACGAACACGAGTTTCGCCCCCATGAGAACAAAAGCCGTCGCCGTACTCGAAAAGGTAAAACTTGGCAAGATCACTTCGTCTCCCGGCTCAAGATCACAGAGCATGGCGGCCATCTCGAGCGCCGTCGTTCCGCTAGTGGTAAGCAAAACCTTATCGGCACAAAAACGTTCCTCGAGCCATGACTGGCAGCGTTTCGTGAAAGGGCCATCGCCGCATATCTTATGGTTGTCTTCGGCCGACTGCCGCACATACTCCATTTCCGTACCGACATAGGGCGGAACATTGAAGTCAATCATCAGATAGGCTCCTTTTCAGCTATCCCTCTTAGATTCGTCCCCGTCCGCCGACGACGAATCCATCCCAACTCGAACGTGCCCAACAGCACGACAGTAGCTCCCGTACTCGCCAGCCCCAAATCGAGCCCTGGCGTTACATAAGAGAACCGCAGCTCATGGCCTTCGCCATCTACCTCGACAGCCATGAAGCCGACGTTCGCTTTCAGTATCTCGACTGGTTCTCCGTCCATCGTAGCACTCCAGCCCCCCGAATACGGGACAGATACGAATACGTAGCGCGATTTCTCCCGATTCGCTCGCGCAGCGGCCGAATCAACAGCCCCCACGGAAACCGTCATAGCATCGTTTTCGAACACCACCGATGCGGCATTTCCCTCTCGCAGACGCTCTGCGTTCTCGCGAATAACTTCGACAGACTGAGTCGCGCCATAGAGTTCGGCAAACTCGTAGACCCCTACGCCGCCAAACGTCACCGTAATCGAAGCGACGGGATCATCGCCGGCGCCGAGATTCACGGCCCAGTCTTCCTTTCCCGCATATTTGGGACTAGCGCTTGTGGCTATTTCGAAAGAGCTTTCCCGAACCCCATCCGAAACCGTAACCCAACACGTCTTCGCTGGGGCGAAGGAGGGATTCGTGACAAGGTCAGCGGAAGCGAGTTGCGGTTCATCGGCAAGACGCTCCGCATCCGAAACAGGCAATGAGCGGAAACGCAGCCCTTCGAAGCACAGGTACGTCTCGCAACCAGCGCGCCCGCTGAGAGAAAACGTCACCGAAGCGTTCTTTTTTGTGACCACGATGCGTCCATTCTGGACGGCGGCCCCCTCAGCCTCTACGACACCAAGACGCTCTCGCTGCGTATCAAGCTGCGGAACTGTACCTTCTGCCTCATCCACCGCCAGAACAAGCGCTCGAGTAAGAAGCTCCTGGCGTTGAACCAAATCGAGTCCCTCGTAATCTTTCTGCGTGACAGTCGAATCGTAGGTAAAAGCAAGGGGAAGAGCCCGGTCGGTCTCGTACAGCTCGTAGGACAATCCGTTATGAGCCTCCCCCAAGTCGGCTATCTTCACATAGCCGTCAGGAATCAAATCGGCGGCTTCGGTGGACGAAATGTAATATTTGGCCCCGAGCACGTAATCGAGGGCCGCTCGCTGGCGCGTTCCGTCGAACATCGTGCTTTTCACATCGTCCGACAACCCCATCGATTGGCGAAAATCATCGACGGCCTGATTGTAAAAGCTCGAATAGAAGTCGAAACCTTTATAACCGTGCACAAAGCTGCCATTGCGCCCATAGGTGGTATCGGTTCGATTAATGCGATAGGCATCGTCAAGTTGGTCGAGAGCCGGAGAGAGGTCCAGCTGCTCTCGCGTACCCCACACATGACCCGTCCGGATGAATTCCTTGTAGTAGGAACTGCCGAGCGGACTCATGAAAAGACCGACGTGAACCGTGGCATTGGCAACGACGGCAAGAATAAGCAAAGCACGCAAGCAGCGTTCAGTCAAAACCCGAGGCAAAGACGGCGAGGAACCCGCAGCGCGTCGACGGAAAAAGGCCCACAGGGCCAATGCTCCGTAAATGCCAGCAAACATGACCACTGTAGCAAACCCCAGCAGTGTCCCCTCTTTGAACGCGTAAGCCAAGGCCCAAACAGCCACTACGGTAACAAGCGCGGTAAGTCGCCTCCATTGAAGCGCCGAAAAGCGAGGGATTGCGGGCACCAAGAGCACAACCGCGTACGCTGCGCAAAAGCCAAAAATAACCTCCCATCGATCCGTGGGGTAACCAAAGCCGTTGAAAACCGAGCCAACCTTCGCAACAAGAGCACCGATGAGGCACAGGGCGATCCCGCACCCCCATGCCCGTCGCTCGCGTTCATCCATCGAGCCCCGTGCGACAAAAAGAGCCAAAATCGCAATAACCGGAATCGCTCCCAACACCGAAGCGTTCTGGGCCTCGTGGTTGCCCAAAAGCACACTGGCAAAACTCTCGTAGAAATCCGCCGTCTGGAAGAAGGCGATCTCGCGCACAATGCCAACGCGGCCCATGGAGGTAAGAGTGATGAACATCGGTATCGTCGAAAAACCGACCAATGCGAAGCCGGCAAGGAGGCAAAGGGCAAATTTGCCCGCCAATAAAGCGAAATCCCCCACAGATCGCTCGCGAGGGTAGACAAAATAAGTTATAAGGCAGTACGCAAGCAAGAAAAGACACGTCATGTAAGCGAAATAAATCGAGTACATGAAAATGCCTGCCACGGAGGCAATAAGCAGAAGCGGGTTCTTGCCTACGAACAGCTTATCGGCGCCCATGAACACGAGCGGAAGCAATATGGCGAAATCGATGAAATTCGGGTGACGCAAAACCCCCCAGAACAGCACATATCCGCAGAGCACGTAGCAGAGCGCGCCCACGAGCGTCGCCCCTTTGCCTTTGCCACGGCTAAAGCAATAGAAGGAAAAAGTGAGGGCCGCTAGATAGAACCTTAAGAACACAAGAGCATCGTAGAGCCACTCGGATGCTTCTGGCGGGCACAAAGCCGCAAGAAAATTAATCGGCTCGTTGGAATTTCCCGATGCCGTAATAAGCCAGTCTGCGCCAAAACCGATATCGAACGAGTACAGCGGAACCGTCAGATCCCCTGCCAAGAGCGACGCAGCAATATCTCGTAACCACTCCCCTTCTGCAACCATAAAGGGGAAATACAGCAGACGCCCGTCAGTGTCCCAAACAAGCGAGCGCCCCGCCATGATTAGCGTTAGCGTCACGCCCGCAAAGGCTACCGCACAAACCCCTAAAAGAACGAGAGCATACCGTCCCTTGCGAGTCGTCTCCGCAAGGGGGTGACCGAAATAACCTTTTTCACCATGGCGATCTTCTGTCTCTCGCTCGACCATAGGACCATCCGTTCTTCGTCTTCGGGACGTCATGAAAAAGTCCGGAAGATCGACGTCGACCTCCCGGACCTTACCGATACTCCCGCCCTCCTGAAGGAATGCTAATAGGATACCACTCGCGTGCCGCGAGGAATATTGTTATATATCCATCTTGCGCATTCGATGTCAAGACGCACGCACCCATGAGAGGCGGAGATGCCCAGACGGCCATCCTGAATGTGCGACATGCTTCCTGGCTGGTACAACACCGAATGGAACAGATAGTTGCCGTAGAACTGTGTCCAGTACCAGCAGGTATAACCGGAGCCGAACGACTTACCGCGAGACCCTACGGTAAAGGTCCCCTTGACGGTTGGGGAGCTAGGGGCGCCCGTTGTGCAATCCCAATACCACACCGGTTCCCAATTATAGCTACTTCCACGGAAGACACCCACTTTATGCGTGCGGCTATTAACTAAGATAATGTAATTGGTATTGCTGTAATAGTTCTGAGCCTTGTTCCACATGGCCAGCTGACCGGCAGGCAGAGTGACAGGCTTCGTGCTCGTTTCCCCATTGCTGTCGAAAACGTAGCGGTAACCACCGATGATCTGGGTTCCGAAAGCTTGCTGGCCATTGCTGTAGAAGTACGACCACTTCTGCACGCCGTCCCACTTCAGCCAGCCTGTGTGCATCTGGTAATCCGAGTCGAAATAGTACCAATGACCATCAATCTTTTGATGCCAGCGAACCGCTTTCCCGTCAGACCAATCGAAGTAATACCAAGCACCATCAGACTGAACCCAGCCCCCTGTCTCTCGACCTCGAGAATCATAGTAGCTTTTCGTGCCATCTTTCCAGGTAACAATGCCCTTCGTCATTCGAGAAGCAGAGTCGAAATAGTACCAGCGACCGTCCAGCTTCTGGCTCCATCGCAGGCTCATGGCCGTGGACGGGTCGAAGTAGTACTTCACCCCGTTGAAGCTGCGCCAGCCAGTGAGGGCGCGGCCGTCCCAGTCGAAGAAGCTCTTGGTTCCGTTCTTCCAGGTCACCCAGCCCTTGACCATCTTCGAGTCGGAGTCGAAGTAGTACCAGCGACCGTCCAGCTTCTGGCTCCATCGCAGGCTCATGGCCGTGGACGGGTCGAAGTAGTACTTCACCCCGTTGAAGCTGCGCCAGCCAGTGGG
>NZ_CDRVMA010000008.1:91965-142912 GCF_977072315.1 Adlercreutzia sp. CNCM I-6215
GAGGGCGCGGCCGTCCCAGTCGAAGAAGCTCTTGGTTCCGTTCTTCCAGGTCACCCATCCTGTCTGCATACGGCACTCATCGTCGAAAAAGTACCAGATACCCTCGATTTTCTGACGACCGGCTACCGCCAAGCCATCGGCACCGAAATAGTAGCGAGCACCATCCACAATCACCCAGGCATCGACAGCGAAAGATCCGTCGGCATACTCATAGCGGAAAGAGGAGCCTTCCGCAAGAAGGCTCCTCTCTCGCTCGTCCGGAACGACATCGTCAGAATCTTCGGCGCCACCGGCGGCGTTCTCCGCACCAGCGTCTTCAGACTGAATCTCTGGCCGGACTGACACCGCACCACCGAATTCAGCAGCATCCGCCTCTTCGGTACCGATAGCGAGAGCATCGCCATCGACCGGCTTGTCCCCCATGACAGCCTCAGAAGGCTGCGCCTCGGCCTGCTCCTCCCCATTCGTTTCCGCGGCGTAAGCCATTGCAGGCATCGAAAAGCAGAGCAAGCCGGCTAAAAAAAGACTCGTCACTTTACGCACCCGAAACGACAAAGCGCCCCGTTCCCGTTTCTTCATGCTGGTACATCCTCCTACGCAAAACCATTAGACAAAATATCAGTATACCCCAATACATCATTCGAATGCCGAGCGACTAACGATAGCTTGGCACCAGAAATGTCAACCCCGTCTTGGCCTGGCCCACGCTGGCAGAGGCATAAATTGCATTCATAAGCGATCCAATTTTAGTCGCCCAATCACGATCAGTCGCATACTGGTGACCCACCGAGCCATAACGCGCATACTCCACGTAATTCCATCGCATTTTATAAAGAGTATTCTGACTAAACGCATTATTGAGATAGTTGGTGGCGATCCAGCGAGCCGCCCCGTGGATTGCCTTCTCAGGAGTATCCCACCCATTCTTGATGGCCAAAGCTCGACCTCCCGACAGCGGACTGGAATCATAAGCGCCGATCCCGTAAAAATTGTAATACGTTCCCTTCGGCCATGTCTTGCCATCTACTAGCGTCTTTCCGTCATAGACATAGCCCTTGGCCAACGTAGACGTTCCCCATCCACTCTCCAAGATCGCATGAGCCAAAAGATACACCTCGTTGACCCCGTAACGGCGCGCAGCGTTCACAAACGCCTCTCCGTTGCCCGCAAGTGTGCCGGTTCGCCCATTTGCAGTTGAGGCGATGTAGGCATCTAACTGAGCCGCCGACACCATACCGGAATAGCCATGATTCAACTGGGCGAATTGGTAATATCCACTCGTACCTGCTCCACAGCTCGTCGGCGTCATAGATGCGACAATATCAGCTTGGGTATATTTCAGGGCAGAAGGACACGCCCTAAGTTCTTTGGCCGCCAAAGTAGCCAACGAGACGCCCGTAGCCTCGGTCTTGGTCTCCGATTTGGCGCCTACTAACTCAGAGCGCTCATTGAAGTAGTAGGACTGCCCGTCGATGACCTGCATACCCCGCAACGACTGGCCATTGGAAGGATTAAAGTAGTAGGTCTTACCGCCTATGGTTTGCCACTCCATAAGCGCGCGGCCATTTCCATCGAAGTAGCTCTTCGAGCCATCGGCCTTCCACGTCACCCACCCTGTCACCATCTCGGAATCGGTGTTGAAGTAGTACAACGAGCCGTCTATCCACTGGCTCCAACGAACGCTCTTGCCTGAAGACTGCTCAAAGTAATAACGCTTCCCGTTTACGTTCTGCCAGCCGACACGGAGCTTGCCGTCTGATCCATAGTAACTTTTCAGCCCGTCGGCATGCCATGTGAGCAGCCCTGTGAACATAAAGCTGTCGCTGGAGAAGTAGTACCACGCGCCATCGATCTTCTGGCTGTAGCGACGTGAGATACCGGTATTAGGATCAAAGTAGCACTTCCTTCCTTGGAAGCTACGCCACCCGAGCAGTGCTTTACCATCCCAATCGAAGAAGCTCTTAGTGCCATCCTTCCAGGTGATCCAACCAGTCTCCATGACGCTATCGCCATTGAAATAGTACCACGATCCATCGATCTTCTGACTCCAACGCTTTGAGATGCCGTTAGCGGGATTGAAGTAGTATTTCTTATTTCCAATAGTCTGCCATCCCAACCACGCTCGACCGGAGCTGGGATCGAAGTAGCTCTTCGTGCCGTCGGCGCTCCAGGTAACCCAACCAGTCACCATCTGAGACTCACCATTAAAATAGAACCAGTTTCCGTTAATTTTCTGACTCCATCGCAAGCTGATACCGTTGGAAGGGTTGAAGTAGTACCATTCTCCGTCGATTTCGTGCCAACCGGTCAGCGCGGCAGCCTTGCCGTCCTCTCCGGGCTGGAAGTAGCTCTTCGTGCCGTCGGCGCTCCAGGTGACCCAGCCGGTCTTCATGCGGCACTGGCCGTCGAAGTAATACCACTTCCCATCGATCTTCTGGCTCCACTTCACAGCCTTGCCATCGGAACCGTAATAGTAGGCGTAGCCGTTCATCCACGCCCAGGTGTTGGGCGTGCCGGTGAGCACCACCTCTTGGGGCGTCGAGGAGAACGATGTGAACGAGAAGTTCACATCGCAGTTGCCAGACACGCCACTCACTTGGCCAGACTCCGTGAATTGCCAAAGATCGGAAGAGAACGTCACGTCAGGAGCGCCGATTGCGCTCCCGGGATATTGTGCAATCCATCGGCTCCAGGAGCGATTGTTGAAAACGGGGCTTGTCAGGTATTTCTCCCACCAAGTCTTGTTCGCGTAAATACCCACTTTGTATCCCGCAGCTTGAATCTTGTTGCAAAATGTTTCTGCAAGCTGGCCGCGCTGAGCATCAGTCAAGCTCAGCTGGCTATCATCTTCGAGATCGTAGTAGATGGGCAACGCCAAATCACTCGGTTTCAGGTTCGCATGATCTGAGTCCAATAATCTTAGAACATGCTCAGCTTCACTCTGAGCGCTTGGAGCTGAACCTGTCGCTTTCTTCGCGTAGGAATAGAGGTAGATGCCGATCTGAATACCATTTTTGCGAGCGCCTTCAACGTTTTGAAGAAAGCATTTGTCGTCCTGCTCCTCGATGTCGCTTCCGTAACCACATCTTATGATAGCGAACGTAATGCCAGCGGCCTTCACCTTGGCCCAGTCAATACTCCCCTGGTGAACCGACACATCGATGCCAACGGCCTTGGCACCGGAAACCGTAACCCGCTTCCCGCCCAGAGTATAGGTGGTGGCCCCGTTCGATGAGGTCCAAGTCGGCGTCGTGCTGCTTGCCGTTCGAGCGCCTGGGGCGGCAAGGGAGCCTAGCGCTACACCGTCCTCGTAACGCCAACTGTTCTCAGGCCCCTCGGGAACCCATGTCGTTGAACTCCCTTGTCCAGAAGATTCTTCCTGTACCTCGGCGGCGGCAAGCGCCTCCGCCCCAAGACCTTCCCGAAACCCCGCATCATCGACCTCGCCGAACGTTCGATCCCCAACGCCTTCTGCGCCACCGCTTTCGGGGAGAGCTCCCTTATTGCCGGCATCAGACTTGCTGTCGACCGACGTCGCCCTATCGCCCGCCTCGAGCTCGGCGAGCGCGTCCGGAGCGGTCGACGAGGGCTCGGTGGGAATCGGCGCATCGAATGCAGGGGGCTCGGTCGCCTCGATGTCGGAGACATCGGCGTCGAACTCATCGCCCAGAGCCGGAACGGCGGGCACGAGGCTGGCGGCAAGGGCCACGGCGAGCACGGAGGAACTCGACTTCGCCCAATATCCTTTGCGCAAAGCGGGCTTGGCGTGCTTCGCGCGTTTGGCGACCGAGCGATTGACCATGGTGCAACCTCCTGGGATGTTGTCCGTTTTCTGCTTCATTTCCCAAAATGAGATGTCAGATTCTATCAGTCCATTCACAATATGCACATGCTTCTGACAACTTCCCGTAAAAAATCGGCGAAAACGCACGGGGGCTACAGAATCACGGTCCCAAGGGCCTTTTGCTGAAAAGGAGTGTGCCCGTTTTCCCTAAAGTCAACGTAGAGCCAGAATATCCTTTACACTATAGGAAAGTATCACTGCGGCACGAAGGAGCAGCCCGATCATGGCAAGTCCATTCAACCACATCGTCGTCACCGGAGGAGCCGGGTTCATCGGCTCCAATTTCGTGCATTGGGTGCTCGACAACCAGCCCGATGCTCATGTCACGGTGCTCGACGCCCTCACCTATGCGGGCAACCGCGAGAACCTCGCAGGCTGCGATCCGGAGCGTATGACCTTCGTGCATGGCGACATCTGCGATGCGGGCTTAGTCGATCGCCTCTTTGCGGAAGCCGACGCCTGCGTCCATTTCGCCGCCGAGAGCCACAACGACAATTCCATCGCCGATCCCACCCCCTTCCTTCGCACTAACGTCGAGGGCACCTTCACGCTTCTCCAGGCGGCTCGGAACCACGGCGTGCGCTTTCACCACATCTCGACCGACGAAGTCTATGGCGATTTGGCCTTGGACGACCCGAATCGATTCACGGAGGAAACGCCCTATCGCCCATCGAGCCCCTACAGCTCCACCAAGGCGTCCTCCGACATGCTCGTCCGCGCCTGGCATCGCACCTATGGCGTGGAAGCCACCATATCCAACTGCTCGAACAACTACGGACCCTACCAGCATATCGAGAAGTTCATTCCTCGGCAGATCACCAACATTCTGTGCGGCATCCGCCCGAAGCTCTACGGAGACGGCAAGAACGTCCGCGACTGGATTCACACCGAAGACCACTCCTCCGCTGTCTGGGCCATCCTCACCCAAGGGCGTATCGGGGAAACTTATCTCATCGGAGCCGACGGGGAGCGGAGCAACATAGATGTCTTGCGCGCTATCCTCACCGCCATGGGCAAGGACGCCGACGATTTCGATTGGGTAAAGGACCGACCGGGTCACGACCGCCGCTACGCCATCGATTCTACGAAATTGCGCCGCGAACTGGGCTGGTCGCCCAAGCACACAAACTTCGACGAAGGACTGGCCCGCACCATCCAGTGGTACACCGACAATCCCAGCTGGTGGCAGGGCGCCAAAGAGGCCACCGAAGCCAAGTATCGCGCCCAAGGCCAGTAGGACCTGGACAGCAGACAACCACATTGAAGCACGAGTTCGCAGCTAAGGAGCTTTTGTCATGAGCGAAGAAAACCACCGCTTGGTCATTCTCGGATCGATGGACGAGTTCGTCGACCTTGTCGAATGTGCCAAAAAAAGGGGCATCTACACCATCGTTTGCGATGGCTACGAGGACGGTCCCGCCAAAGCCCACGCCGACAAGGCCTATCTGGAAGACGTCCGCCACACTGACGCCATTGCGGAAATCTGCAGGAAGGAACAGGCAGACGGGATCATCGCGTCGTTCTCCGACCTTCTGGCCGAGTGCATGATCGATATCGCCGATGCCGCCGGCCTCCCCTCCTACCTCAAGCCCAAAGGGGAAAAGCTCTTGCGGGAGAAGCCGCTTATGAAGCAGATGTTCCAAGAGCTCGGCATCGCGTCGCCTCGCTACAAGAAGATTCGCCTCGATACGCTAGAGGAAGACTTCGCCGACATGGCGTTCCCTTGCGTCATTAAGCCTGTCAACGGCTACGGCTCCCACGGAGTGTTCGTCGCGAACGCCATCGAGGACGTTCGCGAGCGCTTCCAATCGACCGCAGCCCAATCCACGTTCGACTATCTGATGGCCGAGGAGTACAACGACGGACGAGAATTCAACATCATGACCTGGATCGTGGACGGGCAAGCCCACATCATAAGCATTGCCGATCGCGAGAAAATCGCTTTCGAAGATGGCGAGATCCCCCAAGTCGTCCGGTGCGCCTACCCGAGCCCTCTCACGGCTGAGCTGCAAGACGAAGCCGCTTCCATCGCCACCAAAATCGCCGGTTACGTCGGTCTTGAGAACGGCCCCCTCTGCGTTCAGGCGTTCTATCGGGAAGGCGAGGGGTTAGCCGTGTGCGAGGCGGCCGGACGCATCTTCGGCTACGAGCACGAGCTCGTCACCTTGGGCAGCGGCCTCTCAGTCGAAGAGCTGTTGATCGACTGCGTGTACGACCAACCCGCGGCCAAGGAGCGCGTGCTGGCTCACTCCCCCTTGTTCGCCAACCATGCCGCCGGCCTCTATTTCCACGGCCATGACGGAGAGGTGGCCGACACTTCGTCCATCGATGAACTCGGAGCACTCCCCGGCGTTGTTGAGTATCGTCCCTATTACCGTACAGGCGACACGATCTCCCATGAGCGGGGCGCCAAACCCTACGTCGTGCGCTATTACGTGGCCGGACCATCGCGGGAAAGTGTCGACTCCCTCTCTCGAACCATCATGGGTCGGGCATCGGTGCTCGACCCGGACGGAAACGAGCTGCTGCTTAGAACCGCTCCGATGGCCCACTAGCAATGAGCCCGCACAAGAAAACCGACGGCAGGGCGAAGACGCTCATCGCCCTGCACCTGCTTCTGCTGGTATATTCGCTTTCCGGTATCTTCAGCAAGAACGCGGCCCGCGAGCCCTTCTTGAGCCCGATGTTTATCCTCCTGTACGGTGGCATGCTCGTCATTCTTTTCATCTACGCCATCGGGTGGCAGCAAATACTCAAGCGCCTGTCGCTCTCCATGGCGTTCGCGAATAAAGCAGTCACGGTAATCTGGGGCATGGTATGGGGATTCTTCATTTTCGGGGAGTCTGTTTCCGCCTTGAACATTTTGGGGGCGGCCATGGTCATCGTCGGCGTGGTGCTCTACGCGCGGGCGGATGGCAAGGAGGAGAAGCCAGGCGATCCGATCGATGGCGACCAGTGGACGACCGATGCGCCGGGGAATCTCCCGCCCTTAGGCGGTGAATAGCGATGCTCGAACTTTATGTCGGCGTCTACCTGCTCGGCGTGCTCATCTCGTCAGTATCTCAGGTTCTTCTGAAGAAGGCTGCCATGCGACAGTACGAGACCCCGCTGAAAGAGTATCTCAATCCCTGGGTTATTACCGCCTACGCCCTTTTCTTCGGGGCAACACTCATGACCATCCTCGCCTACAAGGTAGTGCCGCTTTCCATGGGCGCTATATTGGAGGCCACCGCCTACCTGTACATCACGTTCTTCGGTGTGACGATTTTCAAAGAAAAGCTGGGTAGAGACAAAGCCATCGCGCTACTACTCATAGTGGGCGGTATCATTGTGTACTCGTTAGGTATGTCGTAAGCTTACGGAGGAGCTTTATGCTTGTTTCGGTAGTTATCCCCTGTTACTACTCGGAGAAAATGATCGGTACTGTCGTCGATCAAACGCGAGCTGAACTCGTCAAAGCGGGATACGAATACGAATTCATCCTTGTAAACGACGGCTCGACGGACGGCACTTTCGCGGCCATCGAGCAGCTCTGCGCCGCGGACGACCATGTGGTCGGCATCAACTGCGCGAAGAACTCAGGCCAGCACAACGCTATCATGGCAGGTCTGAGAAAGACCGAAGGCGACCTCATCTTGCTGATGGACGACGACATGCAAACCCACCCCTCTCAATGTGTTAAGTTGCTGGACGCCATGGAGGACGGCAGCGACATCGTGTTCGCCTGCTGGGACGAGCACAAGGAAGCCTGGTGGCGCGAGCTCGGATCGAAGTTCACCATTTGGTCGATGCGCGTGCTCACCGATCGCCCCAAAGAGATCTACTCCAGCAACTTCGCTGTATTCCGTCGCCACATCCGCGACGAGGTGGTGCGGTACCAGGGGCCCTACGTCTACATTCAAGGTCTGCTGTTCCGAGCCACGGCGAACATCAAAAACGTGAAGGTAGAGCATTACGAGCGGGCCCAGGGGACATCGGGGTACAGCCTTAAGTCGCTCATTCGTCTCTGGTCCACCGTGCTGAACTTCTCGATGGCGCCTCTTCGCGTTGCCGCAGTGGTGGGCGCAGCACTCGGCGTTATAGGCCTGGTGTCCGCCCTCATTGTTTTCATCATGCGTCTCGCCGACCCCGGCATGCAGGCAGGCTGGCCCTCGCTCATGGCCACCATGCTCACTTGCTCGGGACTCATCATCTTGTTCCTGGGCATTATCGGGGAATACCTCGGACGCATGTTCATGACGATCAACAATGCACCGCAATACGTTCTCAAAGAGACCATCGACAACCGCTAGAAGCAGACCGGACGCAACCATTCGAAAGGAAACCTCGTGAGAAAGAAAATCGTCATCTTCGGTGCTGGGGGCACCCTCGGCTTGTACCTGGTAGATCATCTGTCTCGCCTTCTGTCGGCCGATGAGTGGGAAGTCATCGCAAGCGGGCGCTCCGACATAGCGTTCTTCGACCGCTATGCGCCGCTGGTGCGCTATGTGCAGGCCGACATCACCGACGAGAAGTCGTTCGCCGCACTCCCGCAGCAGGATGTTTATGCCGTCGTCCACTTCGCTGGAGCGCTGCCGGCCTACATGGAAGGCTACGACCCACGCCGTTACGTAGATGCCAATGTCATGGGCACGCTAAACGTGCTCGAGTACGCGCGCACCGCAGGAGCTGATCGGGTGCTGTACACCCAAACCATCTCCGACTATACCGGTTATTTCGGCGAGATGATCGAGCTGGCCGACGACATGCCCCGCAAGCCAGCCATGACCGGCGATCATGCCGTGTACGCCATCACGAAGATCGCCGCTGAGGAGCTTTGTTGGCACTACCGAGCCGCTTACGGCATGGGCTTCTTCGCCTTCCGCCTACCGAATATCTACTGCTTCATGCACGACAGCAAGACCCTCTACCACGACGGAAAGCCCGCCGTAAGCTCCTATCGCCTGATGATCGACAAGGCGCGGGCTGGCGAGCCGTTGGAGATCTGGGGCGATCCCACCAAGGGCATGGACCTCATCTACGTGAAGGATTTCTGCCAGATGATCGAGAAAGCCCTATTCGCTCCTAAGGAGGCCAGCGGCACCTATAACGTCGGCACAGGCGTGCTGACCTCTCTCGAAGATCAGGTTCACAACATCGTGGACGTGTTCTGCGAGCCCGACGCCGTGTCGGATATCAGCTACCGTCCCGAAAAGCACGACTGCGTGAACTACTGCATGAACGTGGATAAGGCACGGGCTAACTTGGGCTATGAGCCGGTTTACACGCCCGTGAAGATGCTCGAAGATTATAAGGCCGAGATGGAGACCGATCGCTTCGCCGACTTCTTTACCGAGCGCTATGAGGGGCGATAGACATGCCTCTTCCTTTCGATGTTGCTTCCCTCCAGACTCCCTGCTTCGTGTTTGACGAGGCCGAGCTGCGCCAGAACTTCAGTGACTTTCGCCGGGCCTTGGCGGATCACTGGTCGCCCTACGCGAACGTCGCCTACTCCGTGAAAACCAACCCCTTTCCATGGATCCTGGAAGTGGCCCGCGATGAAGGTTGTTATGCCGAAGTCGTTTCCAATGAAGAGTACGCACGGGCCCTCCAGTGCGGCTTCGCTCCCGATAAAATCGTTTTCAATGGACCGATCAAGGGCCGCGATTGGCTGTTTTACGCCCTGGACGCGGGCTCCTATGTGAACCTCGACTCGAAGCGAGAGATCGAGTGGGTACGCGAGTACGCTGAATCGGGAAAGAGCGCTCGCGTCGGCCTGCGCGCCAACATCCTGCTTGAAAAGCACTGTCCCGGGGAGACGCTCTCCGACGACCGCCACGGCCGCTTTGGCTTCTCTTTTGAAGGCGGGGAGCTCGCACGGGCCATCGAGGAGCTGCGAAGCATTCCGGGCATCGAGCTGCGCGGACTCCACATGCATGTGACTACATTGAGCCGCTCTCAAAAGGTGTACCGGACGCTGGCCGACTTCGCCGCAGAGATCATCCGCTCGTTCAAGCTCGATTTGGACTGGTTCGACATCGGTGGAGGCTTCTATGGTGGTGGCCCGGCCAATGTCGGCGCCTATGATGAGTACGTGCGCACCATTCGAGAGGCCATCGGCGACGCCTGCGACCCAACTCATACTGAGCTCCTCGTCGAACCAGGTGGTGCGGTGGTGTGCACGCCAGGCTACTACGTTGGCCGCGTTATCGATGTGAAGGACATCGTAGACGAGCATTACGTGGTCACCGAGTTGTCGCGCATCAATATCGACCACGAGATGAAGAAGACGTCCTACGTCCACGAAATGGTGACCGGCGCCCAAGAGACGTTGCCCCGCCAGATCATTTGCGGATACACTTGCATGGACAGCGATCGCCTGTTCACAGCCCATGACGAACCGGCTCTTCGGGTTGGAGATGCAGTGGTCATCCGCTATGCAGGCGCTTACTCCATGTCGTTCACGCCGCAGTTCTTCATCGAGTACCCGCCGGCGGTGTACGCCATGGCGCCCGACGGCCAGCCGATGCTGTTGCGCGAACCTTGGAACGAGCAACCGCCGAGAGGCTAATTATTACCTTCCAGCATAGCGCAGTTCAGTGAGGTGCTAGAATCATCTCACTGAACTGCGCGGAGACCATCTATCCGCGTGCGCATATTCGAGGAAAGGTGGTCTATGGAATTCTCGGCTCTTGATTTGACGTTCGACGTGTGCATCATGTCGGCGCTGCTGGTGCTCGGAAAAATCATCCGAACTCGGGTTCCGCTTCTGCAGAACCTCTTTATCCCTTCAGCCCTGATCGCCGGCTTCATCGGCATTATTCTCGGACCCTTCTGCCTGAATTGGGTACCTCTCAGCTCTCAGGCCTCCAGCTACGCCGGTATTCTCATCGCTGTGCTGTTCGCTACTCTTTACCTGGGCCGACGCAGCCAGGGCAGCTTCAAAGAGATGTTCCGTCAAGTAGGCGACACCTTCATGCTGAACGGCGCCGCCGAAATCCTGCAGTACGGCATTGCGCTTATCCTCGGCGGCATCCTTATCGCCACGGTGTTCCAGGGTGTAACCGAATGGTTCCCCATCCTCATGCCTGGTGGCTTCGTTGGCGGCCACGGCACGGCAGCCGCCATCGGATCAGTGTTCGAAGAGGGCGGCTGGGCCGAGGCTACCACGGTGGGCCAGACCTTCGCCACCTTCGGCCTTCTCGGCGGCATCATCAGCGGCATCATCGCCATCAACTACTGCGCCAACAAAGGTTGGACCACCGAGATTCGTAAGGTAAAGGATATGCCCGAGGAGGTTCGCGTCGGCCTGGTTCCCGAGAAGGATCGCACCCCCATGGGAGAGAATACCGTGAACCCCATGTCCATCGATCCCCTTGCGTGGCATGTGGCACTCGTCATGGTTGCCGTGGGCGGAGCCTACCTCATCAATACGGGCCTCAAGATCCTATTCCCGCAGGTGTCGGTTCCTGTTTACGGCATTGCCCTCCTCGTTGGCGTCGCGCTGTTCGCCCTTCTCAAGCTCATCAAACTCGACCGCTATGTTGACCAGCGCGTCGTGTCCCGCATCGGCAGCTGCGCCACCGATTATCTGGTTGCCTTCGGTGTGGCGACCATCAACATCAACGTGGTTCTGCAGTACTGGGCGATCATCCTCGTGCTGTGTCTCCTCGGCTTTGTACTGGTGGCTTTTTATTTCTTCTACATCTCCCGACATCTCTTCTCCGATCACTGGGTCGAGCGCGGCATCTTCATCTGGGGCTGGTCAACGGGCGTTATGAGCATCGCCGTGCTGCTGTTGCGCGTCGTCGATCCTGAGTTCCGTACCACGGCGCTGGAAGATTCTGGATTCGCCTGGATCTTCGTATCGTTCATAGACATCGCCCTGGTGACGTTCCTCCCCATGTTTGTCATACAGGGAGCAGGCGTTGCCGCCGGTATCGTCTGCTGCCTCATCGCCGTGGCCATGCTCGTCGCCACCGCCTTCCTCTACGGCTGGAGAAACAATCAGGGCGTCAAGGTCTTCCCCAAGGGCAAGAAGGCCTAAGCCACCCGTCTACACCAATAAGAAGGGCTCGCCAGTGTTAAACTGGCGAGCCCTTCTTATTGGTTGCAAATGCTTTGCCTCCTAGGAGGCCATATTTCCAAAGAGAATGCGGTTTTCCGCTACCCGCAGCAAATGCTGCCCATAAGCCGTCTTGGCATGGCGCTCGGCCGCATCAAGTAGCACCTCTTTGGTGATCCATCCATTGTTGTAGGCGATCTCCTCCAAAGCGGCTATCTGAAGGCCTTGGTTGTCTTCCACAGCCTTTACGAACTCGGAGGCCTTGTACAAGCTGGGAATAGTACCCGTGTCAAGCCATGCCGAGCCGCGATGGAGAACCTTCACCTCCAGGCTCCCCTCCTCCAGGTACATACGATTCACATCGGTGATCTCCAGTTCGCCGCGATCGGACGGGATCACGTTCTTGGCGAACTCCACTGCGCGGCTATCGTAGAAGTAAAGGCCCGTGACCGCATAGTTCGACTTAGGATATTCGGGCTTCTCCTCAATGGAAAGAGCGCGGCCCTCAGCGTCGAACTCGACCACGCCGAAGCGCTCCGGATCGTCGACGTAATAGCCGAACACGGTTGCGCCGCACTCGCGCGAAGCCGCCTGCTTCAGCAGCGCCGAAAGGCCTCCGCCGTAGAAGATGTTGTCGCCCAGGATAAGAGCGCAGCCTTCTCCGTCGAGAAACTCCTCACCGATAATGAGCGCTTGAGCCAGCCCGTCTGGCGAGGGCTGAACCGCGTAGGACATGTTGACGCCAAACGAAGATCCGTCCTTGAGCAATTCCTGGAAATTAGGCAAATCCGCCGGCGTGGAGATAAGCAAGATATCGCGAATGCCCGCCAGCATGAGTATGGAAAGCGGGTAATAGACCATCGGTTTGTCGTACACGGGAAGCAGCTGCTTCGACGTGACCTTCGTTAGCGGGTACAGACGCGTTCCCGATCCTCCCGCTAGAATAATGCCCTTCATTTCAACCTCGCTCCCACAGATAAAGAACTAATCTGCATAGAATCGTACCACAAGAAGAGGATCAGCGCCCTTCTCGCTCAGAGGAACCTCGTCTACAACTTCCGCCTTTGCATCTTTGCCATAATGCTCGCGCAGATAGCGCGTCAGTTGCTCTATAGCCTCTCTGCGCCGGGTCACGAAGTAGGTTTCTGGGCGATCGAGAAGACTCTTTATGGGATTGGGAACACCTATCTCCTCATTATGGGCGCGCACCAAAGGAGACCCCTGCGTCCAGCCGCCCATAAGGGCCGTCGACCCCATGAACGACGCCGGGGGCAGATGGCGATATTTCAGCTGCTTCTCGAGCTGCGTGAAGGTCGTCGTGTCCCATACATAGACGACGCCTGGCTCCGTGAACCTCTTCACCAGATCGTTGCTCTCGACAAAAGCGCTGCTCTTCTCGAATTGATCGATGCGCTCGACGTTGAAAGTGGGGGCCCATTTCAGCACAAGCCCCACTACGCATAACAGGGCGAATACTACACCGATGAGCGCCGATGTCGTTACACGCCGTAACCCTACAGGCTTAGCTGCGACAGGCGCGGGGGGTCTAATGGTGAGAAACGCGACGAGACATGGCAGCAGAGAAAGAACCCACGTGGAATACTCGACACGAGCTGGCAAACGGCCCGTGTACCGAAAGAGCACGCAAGCCGCAAAGGCCCCGCCAAGAGACAGGACAACCGCCGCAAGCACCCGTTTACGTCCGAGGAGCAGCGCACAGGCGGCAATACATGCTAAAGAGACAGTCAGCAGAGGGGACTTGACCAAGTGGCGCCCCTCGGCAAGGAAAGCGGTCGGCAAACTGCGGTCTGCCACCGGCTCTCGAGCAATATCGGACACCTCCATAAGCAAATCGGAGGTGATGTAGTCGGGATCGGCCGTAATCCAGTTGCGCATGAGCCAGTAGTCGCTCTCCGAAACGCCGATTGACGCCAGCTCGTCTCGCACTTCGTCGTAATCGCTCATGGGGTAATCAACCAAAGCGTAGCGAGCGTCATTGTACTCGAGCCAATCGGCCCACTTCGGCTCAGCCCACACCGCCTTGTCGAAGGCCAAGGCGCCGCCAACACAAAGCCCGACAGCTATCATGCAGACAAGAGCCCTAACGACTAGAGCCTTAGCCCGCTGGAACTGTTCATGCCCGAGACGAACGAGCAACCCCGCGAAAGCGAGGGCAAGAAAGGGAGCAGAGAGAAGCAAGACAAGGGCCCGCCACATGAATCCCAACGTCACCAATACAGTGCCCGCCACACAGGAGGAAGGAGCCCTCCGCATAGTACCGGAGCAGCAGCAGAGCTCGCCTGACGTAACGCACAGCGCCGCGACCACGGTAAAATTGCTCCCCAAGGTGCACTTCGGCATAATGAAGTACGCAACAAAACCGATGCAAGCGAGCGAAAGCCCGAGCGGAGCATGGCGCAACAGGATGTAGCAGAACGAGAAAAATGCCACCGTCACAGCGAGACGTTCGATCACGAGAAACCAGTTCAACTCCGGTATGGCGATATTGAGCTGGTAGATGATGCCGTTGAGCACCGCACTGGTAAACAGGCATTGGCCGCCGTCGGGATAGAGTCCTGAAAGGACCATCGAGATCCCCAAATCGTCATCAGGGCCTCGGTAGTCGTCGTTTAGGACAAGAATCCCAACCACAAAAAAAGTGAGGGCAAGCGCTGTCGCAACGCAAGGCGCAACTGGTCGACTCTCAGCGGGGCAACACCCCCAAACCTTCAATGCGCGTCGAACGCGCTCTACAACCCTGTCTGACATAGCCCCACTTCGTTAACGCACAGCAGCTTCGATGAACAACAGAACGACAAGATGCCATTGTACCTCAAAGAAGAAGCTGAGGCGATGGCTCAACGACGACGCGATCGCAACCTCAGGAACTCAAAGGCCCTGAACGATGAGCCGCGATTTCCAGATGCTGATGAAGTCGCCGCCTCTGCAATGGCGAAGCGGTTCTTCCCCTTGTCCTCGTAAGCACTTTGCACGAGAGCGATACGCTCCTTCGCATCGGCAACTCCGGCCAGTCGATTTGCTAGCCGCACGAGACCCGACTGATCGCGCTGCGGCGCATTGGCGTAAACCCATTTATCAGAGGTGAATGTCTGAGAGGCAGCCGTCTGCTCGGCAGTCCAGCCGTGGACGCAGGCACCGTCGAAGAAAATCCCACGAGCAATTTGCCGAGCGGGATTGCCCGCCCAACTTGTGTTCGAAGGGACCGTCTTGCCGGCCACTACGGCAGCGCCACCGACAATACTTCCAGATCCAATAGCCGCGCCCTTCAGCAGCATGGCAGATTGACCGAGCCATACATGGTCGCCTATCACCACATCGCGGCTAGGATTAATGCGCCTGCCATCTTCTGCCCTGTACACCAAATGAGGGTCGGCAGTCCTTATCCACACATCAAAGGAAAAAAGGCCTCTGTCGCCAATAAGCACACTGCGCCGCTCGGATACAATTACATGGAGTGAACCGTTGGTGTACGTCGACGAGCCCAAGGCAAACGTGCATCCAGCATGCACCGTTGCATCCAGCCGCAACGAGGTGTTTCCGCTCGCCAGGTAGACGATGGCACCGGGGCCAGCGAAAACCAGCTTGCCTCCCGTCAAGGTTACATCTTCGCCACAGCACAAGATGCACTTTCCCGTATGAGCCTTCTCGGTAAACACAATTTGCGCATTCTTCATTTTCGGCGGAGGGCCCAAAAGAACATTGTCGGTTTCTTGGAAAAACCGCTCAACCTCTTCAGTGGTCTTCAATGTAACGTCCATTGAGCTCCCCCTATTCGCGCATATCTTCCGGCTCAAGAGCATGTTCCGTCGCTTGCGCCAACATGTTCGGACTCCGCATTATGAAAAGGACGTCGGACACATCCTGGTGCTGAGCAAGAAACGCATCAATCGTCTCGTCGTCGTGACGGGGGTCAAGCACGTAGGTTGTTCGATAGTGAACCGCCAGGAACCGCTCCATACAATTGGAATACGAGTCTGCGACAATGAGCAGATCCTGCCGCGAATCCGATTCCTCGTTCTCCAAGGTAATAAGCCCGTAATCGGTATGGAAATACTCGGCATAGCGACTGGTGAAAGCATTGGCACCTACATTGGCCGCTTGGTAGTTCTTCCAATGCACAAGCGAGTCCATAGAAGCCTCAGCCCCGTCAATAATGATCGATAGCTGAGGGAAATCAGCGAATTCGTAGTCGATCATTTGATCCACGTATCGCGTTTCCAACCCACGTCGCGCGAACGTGCCCCGAAAGGATGGCGCGTCATAGGTCACAAGACGCGCGGGCACAAGAAGTTCGTCCCGAAAACCGAGAGCGCTCGCCATGCGCTCATAAGCCCGAAAAGCTCCTTGGATATTCCAGTGGTGATCAGTGGAATTCCACCCATCCGCAAACTCGTCGAACGTGACGTTGCCGTCTATCCATTGGAAATGGCCGCCTTCGTCCTCGAAGATCGAGGATAACTCTCCGTAGGTAAGTGGATTGGAGATGAGTTTCGCCGTCGGGGATCCCTCAACATTCATAGAGTCGGGGCCCATATACACGAAGAACCGTTGCTCGGGATGTCTCAAACTCAGGGCGTCGAGTCCATCCCGAATATGACTGGCCGTTGCAAGGGTATCGCCGGTCGCCTTTTCGGCTATTTCGAGCAGACGGTGCCGACTCGGCATCTCCGCAATAGACGAGCCATAGAAAGCGGGGTAGCACTCCCAGCCAAAGAGCGCATTCGAAGTCTCGATGGCTGAGCGCTGGAGAGCTGCATTTGCGAGAAGAGCCGTAGCCTTCATGGGAATGCAATTGCCCACAGCATCCTCAGCGGCTATCTGAAACTCTCCCGAGCTGAACCCCTCGAGGGAAGCATAGGCGGCCGGATCGGCTTCTACGACACCGCCAGAAAGATAAGCCGCATCGTCAGCCGTGAACCAAGAGGGAAGAGCAACCCCCCCCCATGAGGCTAATCCGATCAGGGCGGGGCCGCAAAGCAACAGGCAGAGCACGCCGGCGAACAGGATATTCCGCAGCTTCATAATGCCCCCTAAAACTGGAAGTAAATAAACGGGTTGTACGAGCTGGAGACCACCGACATGCAGCTCAGGACGAAGACGGCCAGAAGGGCCACGTCGGCGAGCACGTTCACGGCAGTCACGGCGCGGGCGCGGCCGGCGGGCACGGGGCCCTCGCAGACCACCTGGCAGGGCGGCACGGCGGTGTTACCCTTCTGCGGAGCGGCGACGATGGCGCGGTGCGGGTCGCCCTCGGCCCAGGCCTGGATCTTCTTGCGCAGCCACGGCGCCCAGGGCAGCGACCCCACGATGAAGACGGGCACGAGGCTCACGTAGCTCCAGGACTGCAGCTCCCACAACGTGGAGGTACCGAGCCACCCGTAGGCGCCGAACATGGCGCAGAACCACTCCCCCACGTTCGAAAGCCCCGTCACGGCGAACAAAAGCCACCCGAAGAAGAACAGCACGACGCACCAGATATGGCTCACGAACCGCGGCAGCTTATCGAGCACCTTCATGACTAAGAACTTCTCCAACAGGATGAGCACGCCCCAGTACAGGCCCCACAGAAGGAAGTTCCACGCGGCGCCGTGCCAAATGCCCGTCAGGCCCCACACGATCATGGTGTTAGCCACGAAGCGCGGCGTGCTCACGCGGTTGCCGCCGAGCGGGATGTACACGTAGTCGCGGAAGAAGCCGCCGAGCGACATGTGCCAGCGGCGCCAGAACTCCGTGGCCGACTTCGACGTGTAGGGGTAGTTGAAGTTGCGCGGGTACTCGAAGCCCATCATCTTGCCGAGGCCGATGGCCATGTCCGAGTAGCCGGAGAAGTCGAAGTAGATCTGGAAGGTGTAGGCGGCCACGCCCGAGAAGCAGCCGATGAAGCCGATCTCGGCCGCCTCGCGGGGCAGAAGCGAGTCAGCCAGCACGCCGGCGGTGTTGGCGAGCAGCACCTTCTTGCCCAGGCCCACGCAGAACAGCCGCAGGCCCTGGGCAAAGCCCTCCAGCGTCGCGCGGCGATGGTCGATCTCGTGCTCGATGTCGGCGTAGCGCACGATGGGGCCGGCCACCAGCTGCGGGAACATGGCGATGTACATGCCGAGGTACAGCGGATTCTTCTGCACCTTCACCTCGCCGCGGTAGACATCCACCACGTAGGTGATGGCCTGCAGGGTGAAGAACGAGATGCCGATAGGCAGCGCCAGGTTCAACTCGGCGATGAACTCCTCGCCAATGGCGCGGTTGATGTTCTCGGCCAGAAAGCCCTGGTACTTGTAGAACCCGAGCACGAGCAGGTTGGCTGCGAGCGCCGCCACGAGCCAGAAGCGCTTCGGCGCCGTCTTGCCCTCGCCGCACTTGCCTATGATGAAGGCGAACAGCCAGTTGAAGCAGATGGAGACCACCATGAGCCACACGTACACTGGCTCGCCCCAGGCGTAGAACAGAAGCGAGAACAGCAGCAGAACCACATTCTTCGCCGGCCGCCACGGCATGGCGAAGTACACCGCCAGAAACAGCGGCAGAAACGCGAACAGAAAAATAGTGCTGGAGAAGACCAACGCGAGTCCCTTCGAACTGTCATCCCGTCAATTTAGCTCAGGCAATGATACCTTAACTTTTCCTTAACGACGCATCAGCGCCGAAATTAGCATCATGCCCGCGGAGGGACCGAGGCGCGCCTCGCATAATCGCTATTGGGCATCGTAGCGAATCTGCACCTGATAGATGATCTTATTAACCGAATTCATTTCCTCACGCTCCACCGCCGTAGGCGCAATGGTCACGCCGAATTCCGTCTCGATGGCCACCAGCAGTTCAATGGCTGCCATAGAATCGAGCAACCCCTCCTCGAACAGATCGGCGTCGCGCTCTTCGCGAATAATCTCGTCGTCGCAAATCTCCTCGATGAGCTCGAGCATGCGCTCCTCGACGGAATTCTCAGCCATTGGTCAAACCTCCTATGACAGTGTGCATTTGCCCAGAGAAAATAGCCATGCCAAGCATGACCAGATTAATGGTAACAAACCATTGGAGAACCTTGTACCATTTCTTTTTCTTGTGCTTCTTGTGAAAGGAAGATTTCTTCTGGTACACGTCGGTGGCGCCCATGAGAACGCCATAATAGGCGCCATAGACCAGATAGTCCACGGTCAGCCCGTGCCAAGCGCCCATGAGCATGAAATTCGCCATGTAGCCCGCACAGGCCGTCTGAAGTCGGTCTTTGAACAGCTTGCGACGCGTCGCCGACTTCACCGCGCGCATGAACACGAAATCACGTAGCCACGTGGACAGCGTCATATGCCAGCGATCCCAGAAATCGCGCACATCGAGAGCAAGAAAAGGGGCGCGGAAGTTGCGCGGCGTCTTAATGCCGAAGCAGTAGCTGGCCCCCATGGCCATAAGGGAATAGCCAGCAAAGTCGAAGAACAGGTAAAAGCCGTACATATAGGCATCTTTCACCTGGGCGCCCAGCTCTTGCCACCAAGGACCGTCGCCCAAAGGAGCAGGGGTGAAGTAATGGTGGAACACCGTGCCCAACACTTTCTGATACACTGCTCCCACCAAAAGCAGCATAATGCCGCGAGCCAGCAAGTCCGCATACTCAGAAGCGGTATACCTTCGGTTCGCATCCTCAGTGAACCGCCGGCTGCGATCGATGGGGCCGGATGTGAAGGGTGTGAAAAACACCAAGAAGTACAAGTAATCAGTGAAGTTCATATCTTCAATGAGGTCATCTCGGATCTCGATAATGACCTGTATTGCCTTGAATGTGATGTAGGATATCCCCAGAAATCCCATGAGGTTCTGGTCGAATACGGCACCGATTTTGTAAACGACTAGAGGGGCAATAACGGCCGCGAGTGCCAACCGGTACTTCCAAAGCGCCTTTTGCCCCGACCGCCAACTGGAAAGCTCCCAGAACGTAACCGCACAGGCGATGGCGATGAACGCAACGAAAGCGAGCATGCCCTCCAAGTTCTCGCCGAAGAGCAGGAGCAGGAACGCCAACGAGGCCGCCAGTCCGTAATACTTGATGCGGCGCCCCGAGAAGCCGAGAATGGCCGCAGGTACTATGGCAACGGCCAGAAACACATAGAATGCCGGATCGATATAGAAGTTCATAATTGTCGAGCCCTACGCCAACGCCTTGCGATCGATTTTGCCATTGACGTTCAAAGCGAATTCCTCATGGAAGACGATCTTTTTGGGCACCATATAGTCGGGAACAAGTTCCTTAAGGGCCGCCTTAATGGCGCGCGCTCGAGCGAAGTCGGCCGTCATCCCCGGCTCAGCAAGACGTACGTGAGCTACGAGATGAGTCACCTTCCCGTCGCGATCGGCGGGAAGCACCACCGCCTCGGCCACTTCAGGTATCCGGACGAGGGCCTGCTCGACGTCGGCCAGCTCGACGCGAAACCCATTCAGCTTCACTTGGAAATCGAGACGGCCCAAACAGAAGAGCCGACCATCCGCGTCAAGATAGCCCTTATCACCGGTTTTGTAGCAACGCGTCACAGTGCCATCGGAGCCTTCCCTCTCGGAGAATACGGCCTCCGTCAGATCGGGACGGCCATAGTAGCCCGCCGACACCGTGTTTCCCGCAAGGTATATCTCTCCCACTTCCCCGCAAAGCAGCTCCTCACCGGTTTCCGGATCGCGAATAAGGGCACGCACGCCATCGCTCAAATAGCCCACGGGCAAAGGATTCACCTCACGTGCCAAGTTCTCGTCTACCACAATATCGGTGACCGCCTGAGTCTCGGTGGGGCCGTAGGTGTTGAGAACCCTCGCCTCGGGAAAACGTTCGATGATCTTCAGGGCCGTAGCGTTGCGAAACACCTCTCCGCAGAGAATGACGTTGTCGAGCCGGGGCAGGAGATCCTGGTCGAAAGAAGGATCAACCAGGCACATCTCGATAAAGGACGGCGTCGAAATCCATGTTGTAAGGTCACTTGCAGCCAGAGCGCCGAACGTGGCCCTCATGGACTGCTCGTCTTCGGACTCCAGGGAGAACAGGGTATAGCCCGAGGCCAAACCGGCGATAATGTCGAACAGGCTCACATCGAAGGTGTAGGGCACGCGGTTGAAGCTGACGCCGTCGGGCCGCTCGGGGAAAAGTGCGCGGAAATAGTCCATAAAGGCGTCCACGCAGCGCGAGGGCATCTGAACACCTTTGGGGCGGCCGGTGCTCCCCGAGGTGAACAACAAATAGAAGGGCGTCTCATCGGCAATCCAGCGGGAACTGTCCCAGGAGCGTCCCGCCAGGGCCGCCTCGCGAACAACGGCATCTCCGACGACTGAATCTGCCAGCGATGCGTCGCCGGGAAATTCGTCGTCAGACAACGTGATAACAAGAGGGTGCCCGATCTGATCCAAGATGTCGTTCACGCGATCGGACGGATAGGCGATGTCCACCGGGGCATAGGTCAGACCGGCCTTCGCAGCGGCGATAAAGCACACGAGCATGAGAGGCGACTTGTGGCCGTAAACCACCACGGGCTTGCCCTTTGGAGACCATTCGGCAAAGGAAGCGGCAAGAGAGTCGGACCAGGCGTCCAGCTCGGCGTAAGTCAGGCGCTGGCACGCATCCTCCTTTATCCGAGAATTGAAAAACGCCTCTTTCTCCGGATACTCAGCGCTCACTTCCCGTAGCCTTTCAAGAAACCTGCTCACGGTTGTGCCTCCCCTTTCTTTCATCGCGTCATCATTCACTCTCCATTGGCGGAAACGCCAATCGGCTCATCGTCAAAACCATGCTCAGAAGTTCTCATATACCGGCATCGCCGGCTCTCCAAACCCCGAATAAACGAGGAACCAAACGACCAGAGCGAGCATCGCCGCTGCAGCGGCGAACCACAGGATGGCACCGAGCCAAGTGTCGCTGAAAAACACCTCGAGAATCTTGTCCCTAATTCGCTTCATCGGCCTCATCCTTGCCCATGAAGAACTCGTAGATGTCGTGATTCACCTGCACCCAGCCCGTCCAGCCGAAATGGGCCATATCATAGAGAAAATAGGGATCGTACTCATAGGGCGAGTAGTCGACGTATTCAGCGCCCCGTTCTTCGCAGATCGCCTTCATGCGGTCGTACCAGATGGCCCGCACATCGGCGGTGTAATCGGTCTGATCGACCATAGCGCCTTTGAGGGGCATGAGAACGACTAACGGCTGGATACCTGTCTCCTGGCAGACATCGAGAAACAGCTCGAAATCCTCGAACTCGGTCTCCTGATAGGGCTCGTCGGTAAACGTAAGCCAGTCCTCGCGGCCGGCATACCATTTGTCGTACCCGCCGTTCTCGTACCAGCTATTGTAGATGCCCATGTCGTTGCTCGACGTCTGATCCGCTCCCTCGGCCTGCTCTTGGCTCATCCAGGCATCCCAATCGGGCACCTGGGCCTCACCTTGGGTGCGCCCCTCTGGCACGGGACGACTCTTGTTCAACTCACGCTCCGGCGCGTTCCAATCATCTTCTTCGTCGCTGAGCACCGCGTCCCAGTTTTTCGACGTATCAAAGATCTTCTGAACACCTTCGTTGATGCGATCCACGAAGGTCTTATCGGACGCCTCAGCATAGACTTCGTCCTCCGACACGCCGTACTCAACCATCTTCTTCTGAATATTCGCCTTCGTCTTGTCGCTCACCTTGGGATTGGCCATGAGGTCAGCGTAAGCCTCGGGCGAAAACGACAACCTGAAACATTTGGCGGGATTCTGGTAATCCATGAACCAGGAGATTCCGCAGAAGAACACCACTTTGTCGTCGGGAATGTCTTCAGAAAGCGCGCCCGCTTCAATGGCGTGCCACAGATCTTGGCAATAAGGCTGGCCCAAAAGGAACGTGTCCATACCATAATTGTTGTTCGCGAAAAAGTTCCCCGGGTGCGACGAGACCGTATCGGGATAAACCCAGCGAAACTCGGAAGTGCCGAGAACCACCTTGCAGTTATCGCCCTGGGCGTTTCTCTGCTTGATGGCCGCGCGCACGAAGTCCGGAGAATTGGAGCGCGCCTTCGCAGGCCATATCTGATAGGGAGTACTGGCGATCTGCTTCTCCAGAGCCGACGAGGACGCTGTGGCGCCCATAGCCACAGGGACGCACACGAGCGCTATCGCCAAAACCACTGCCACAAGACGCTTCAAAGCCTGCTCCTCCTCCGACGGAATCGATCCGCGCATCCACACAAAACGGGCGACGCTCTCGCGTCGCCCCCTAATTCAAAACCGAAATGCAGATTCATCGTAGCAAAATCGAGAAGCACTGGCGCAAAACTCCCCGCAGTTGCCCCGCATCAACATATCGCGTACACGCTATGTCCACAGGGTTTAACTTCTCCTTGCGCCAAAGTCGAGGCCATGACGAACCGGCGGATCACCGAGCGCAGCCATCGGCGCGGCGCCGCTCTGACAATGCTCGAGCGCCCTCGAAAATGCGTTTGCTGCTCTCGTAGTCAGAAAAACCGAACATGGCGTCGGCACGGCTTCGATATTCGGGCTCCATCTGGCAATCATTTTCCATGTAGCGTATGATGGCGTCCACTGTTTCCTCCAATGTGCGAGTCACAGGGCCAAAGCCGTCGATATCGTAGTCGAAGTAGCTGTCCTCACCGTACGTGTGACCACCGCTGAATACCGAATCGTACTGGCTGTACACCACTGGTTTGCGCTGGTAGCCAAAATCGAATCCCACCCCTGAGTAATCCGTCACCATGAGCGCCGACTCGCTCAGCACGCGCTCGTAGTCAGCCGACCCCTCCCCCACCTGCACAAGCTCATTGCCCTGGAAATCACCGGCTTGCTTCTCGAATGCAGGGTGCACGTAGAACTCGGCCGTGTACCCGTAACGCCTCATGGCGTCCAGCAGACGTTCGTCATTGATGAGGGCATTGTAAAATTTCCAGAAATCCGTGGATTTGAAATGATGCACATACTCGCGCGTGCTCGTGCCCGGGATGATCTTGCCAGCGATATTCGAGCGCCACGTGGGCAGAAACGCGATCTTCTTCTGAGTATGGACATCGCCGTAGGCGTCGTAACGAGCCATGCCCATGAGAGACACCTCATCCTCTCGGTAGCCATAAGCCTCGCTCAAAAGTGCATTGCGCTCCATCTGGGTGCTCACCGAGAACAACTTGATTTTCTTCGCCGGCTTACCCAGCATGAACGCCAGATCTCCAAAGAGCGTCCCATGGGTGAGGTATACGAAATCGTAATCCATGAGATCCTTCACGAACACGAGCTCGGGGCCGTAGGGGTTCACCATGGACTCTTCGGCGCGCGAGGACACCACCACCGAGGACAGCAGGAACAGCAGCTTGTAGCGGAAGGTGGTCGGATCAATTACGTGACCGTACTTGGCCACCGAGGCGTAATCGGCGCTCGACTTCTCCAAAGCGAAGTACATCTTAGCGCCGCGATAGCCGGATCGCTTCATGGCATAACGGTACACGTTCTCGGCGTTGTCGCCTGCCTTCCACTCCTTGTCGCCGAAGATCCAGATGGGTTTCTTGAACAGCAGTCGATGAACCCGGTAGCACAGACGCAGCCAAACGTACTCGAAACGCAATCGGGACGTCCCCTTCTTCGAGCGTAGGATCTCCGCCCAACGACGCAGCTCGGACACGACGGCCATGCGCCACGTGGCGCGATAGGTGCGCAGCTGCTTGCCGATATGCTTCACCATGACGCCGCCGAAACGATGGTAGTCGCGCTTCATTGACTGGCTGAAAATAGCGAAGTTGCCATAATGAGGCGTGAGGATGACCTCCTGGACACGCCCGCAGAACCTCGCGCGGAACGAGAAGGAGCGCTCCGGCTCCAAAGGCAGATCGAGCGTGAACCGCATACCCTTGCATACCGACTCTTTAGCCAGAGTGCGACGATTATCGGTAGGGAATGGGGATAAATGCGCATTGAAGCGCTCACCGCTCTTCTCGTCGCGAACGAATAGCTCGAAGGGCATTCCCAATATGTCGATGTCCGTCGTTCCCTCAATATGCAGCGTCGTGCCTTGGGGAGTGATCTCGTAAAGATAGCAGGGCGCCTTCGCGTTCATGCTGATGAGCTGCATACCGTCGAGCAACCCTCGATCGCGGTCAACCCAAACCAGTTCCTTAAAGACATCCACCCCGTATTTGAGGCGGTACAGAACGATTTTCTTTTCGCGAGTAAGCCAGCGCGCATTGGCGATGACGTCAGCATCGGCGTCCGCGACAATCTTGCGCACAGCGGCCGACCAATTCGCGGCGTCCTCGGCGGACAGGGCATCGCTCGCCTTGCCCAAAAGCTGCCACCCGATGATGTAGAGCGCCACCGCCTGGGCAAAGGGAAGCACCCGCCCCTTGGCACGGCGCGACGCCTCGAGCACGCGCTCGCACACATCCAGATTCTGCATATGCTTGGAATAGGTAATGACCTGGCTCAGAGACGAACCGTCCTGCCGCTTTCGGTAGAGATACGTGCAGAAAGGAGTAACCGCGTAGGCGCACTTGTGCAAAATAACCCGGTTGACGAACAGCGTATCCTCCGACGTAGTCAGATCCTCGTCGAATCGGATATCACCGATAGCTTCGCGCAGAAAGAAGCAGTTCCCAATCGTACTCTGGATGTCGCAGGGGCGATCTCCCAGACGGATGATGGAATCCTTGTCTTTCGGGAAACGGTAAGCCAAGGGATGGGTGTGGTCCTCGCCCTCGAAGAGGGTGAGCTCGCCAACGAGAACGTCGACGTTGTTCTCCTGGTTGTCGAAAAAATCCACGGCATAGGCAAACGATTCCGGCGTCCATTGGTCGTCACTGTCCAGGCAGGTGACGATGCGCCCGCTGGCCCGGTCGAGGCCGGCGTTGCGCGCCGAGGAGACGCCTCCGTTGGGCTGCTGGTGAAAAACGACGTTGGCTGGGTAGCGATCTTGGAACGAACGACAGATGGCGGCGCTGCCATCAGTGGACCCGTCGTCGACGATAACGACCTGAACGGCGTCCATCCCCACTGTTTGGGCAGCCACCGATTCCAGAGTCTCGCCCAGATACTCCTCGGAATTGTACACGGGGATCACGACGGATATTTCAAAATCTGACACTCTCGCTCCTCCAGCCTCGGAAAACGCCTCTCTGCCATCACACATTGCATCGAGTACCCACGCCTGACGGCAGTCCTCATATGATAGCACAAGGGCTCGGCGCAACATTTTGCTCATTTGCCGTAGGCAAGCTCCTTTGCAAGAGGGAAGGAAATCTTTTGGTCTATCATATAAGGTCAGCTCATTCGTTGAGACGAGCCCCTCGCCGGGCGACAAAGGAGTTTGCAGTGAACATTACGGTATTTGGCGCGGGAAACCTCGGCCTCGCCTGCTGCGCGGTGCTTTCGCAGGACAACGACGTCACGCTTTACACCACGCGACCCCATAAGAGCCGCGAAACGCTCGCATACACCTACGAAGAAAAGGCCGTCGCATCGGCGACCTTCACCGTTACCGACGACATGGCCCGGGCCTGCAACGCGGAACTGATCCTGTGCACCTACCCCGCGTTTCTCCGGCAGCAGTTCGTCGCCGACGTAGAGCCTTATGTCGGCAAAGGCACCCTCATCGGCTTTGTTCCGGGCTACGGGGGCGTGGAATACTACTGCCAGGGTCTCATCACCCGCGGCGTCACCGTCTTCGGGCTGCAGCGCGTGCCCTACGTGTGCCGCTCGAGCTGGGACGAGCGCACGGCCGGAATTCTGTCGGCGAAAGAAACGCTGTACGTGGCCACGCTCCCCAAGGGTCGAACCGCCGAGGTGGCCGCGCTTCTCGAGGATCTTTTCCATATTCCCACCGTAGCTCTCAAGGAGTTCCTCGCGGTAACGCTGGTACCTTCAAACCCCCTGTTGCACACTTCGGGCGCCTACGGCGTCTTCAAAGACTACCAACCGGGCGACACCTATCCCGAGCAGCTCATGTTCTACGAGCAGTGGAACGACGACACGTCGCGCTTCCTTCTGGCTTACGACGACGAGCTGCAGGCAATCTGCCGCGCCCTCGCCCCTCTCGATTTGAGCGAGGTGGTATCGCTGCGCGAGTACTACGAGTCCCCCACTCCTGAGGCCATGACTCGCAAGCTGAAGAGCATCCGGGCCTTCGAGGCGGTCAAGGTACCCCTGAGCCCCACCGAGGACGGCACATTCCTGCCGAACTGGAACGACCGCATGTTCACCGAGGACTACCCCTTCGGCGTGGCCATCATCAAGGACATCGCCTCCATGGTCGGCGTGCAAACGCCTACCATCGACACCCTCCTCGATTTCTATCGCGCGCAAACTGGCACTAGCTACCTGAACGCCGACGGTACTTCCAGCAAAGACGCTGGCGCCAGCGCCATGCCCCGCAACTTCGGCCTCACCGACAAAGAGGCCTTCATCGAGTTCTACCAATCGTAAAGGAGACGACCCATGGCATTTTACGTTGACGAGCACATCAAGAACACCGAGCGCGTTTTCCCCGACCAAGGCCGCTATGGGATGCTCCGTTACGACATGAACGAGAACCCGGAAGGGTTGCCCGCCTGGTTCGTGGACGAGGTCAAGGCCGAGATCACGCCGGAGTACCTGTCCATCTACCCCGAGCCCGACCGCTTCCTCACGAAGTACGCGAAGTATGTGGGCGTTCCCCGCGATTGCGTTACGGCCACCAACGGCACCGACCAGGCCATCCGCTACCTGCTGCAGACATTCTGCGGACAAGGGCACGACGTGGTCACCGTGGCCCCCTCCTTCGAGATGTACTGGGTGAACTGCAATATCCTCGGACTGAACCATGTGCCGGTCGCCTACAACGACGATCTGTCCTTCAACATGGAAAACCTCATCGCCGCCATCGGCCCCAACACCGACATCGTCGTGCTGCTGAACCCGAACAACCCCGTGGGCGACGCCTTCAGCCGCGAGGACGTCATCGCAGCCATCGAGGCAGCCCGCGCCGTGGACGCCGTGGTCATCATCGACGAGGCCTACCATTACTTCTACCCCAACACGTTCATCGACTTGACACAGACCTACGACAACGTCATCGTCATGCGCACCTTCTCGAAGCTGTTCTCGCTGGCCGCTTGCCGCCTGGGCGTTATCATCTCGAACCCGACCATCATTCATTACGTCGAAAACGCCAAGCTCACCTTCGATGTGAACGCTCTGGCGCTGCTGTTCGGCGAGAAGATCCTCGATCACCCCGAGATTGCCGAGGAGCTCATCGCTGCCGAGCGGGAGGGCCGCACGTGGGCCATCGAGACTTTGCAGGAGCAGGGCTATGAGGCCCGCCCCTCCGAGGGGAACTTCATCTTCATCCGCACCCATCGTCCCGCACCGGAGGTGGCGGCCGACCTTGAGGCCCGGAACATCCTAGTGAAGTCGTGGAAGTCCGGCATGCTCGCCGACTTCCTGCGAGTGTCCACCGGCTCGAAAGCCGCCATGGAGAAGTTCGTGGACGCCCTTTTGGAAGTGGACGCTGCCTAAGTTGGGCATCCGGGGGCGCACCGCCGACGAGCGGCGCGCCCCCGCATCGGCCCTGCCCCATCCTGCGGCTCAGCCGCACCCCCCCAAGCGAAGGATCAAGCTGTGAAGAAAGTCATCACCTACGGCACGTTCGACCTGCTGCACCACGGACACGTAAACCTGCTGCGCCGGGCGAAGGAGTTGGGCGACTACCTGATCGTGGGCGTCACTTCCTCGGACTTCGACAAAAACCGCGGCAAGATTAATGTGAAGCAATCGCTGATGGACCGCATCGAGGCCGTGAAGGCCCTCGGCATTGCCGATGAGGTGATACCCGAGGAATACTACGGCCAGAAAATCGATGATATCCGCAACTACGATGTGGATATCTTCGCTATCGGGTCTGACTGGCGCGGGCACTTCGATTACCTGAACGAGTACTGCGAGGTAGTGTACCTCGATCGCACAGAGGGCATTTCCAGCACCCAGTTGCGCGAAGGCGGCCATCACATCGCCCTGGGCATCGTGGGCGCCTCGCGCGACATCGCCAAGTTCATCGACGAGTGCAAGTACGTGAGCGGTGTCGATGTAGTGGGGGCGTTCCCCGACAGCGACGAATTCGACCTAGCGGGAAAGACGGCGCTGTTCGGATCGCTCGAGAAGCTCATCGAGGCAAGCGACGCGCTGTACGTCGCCAACGCTCCCGAGCGCCGCTTCGCCACGGCGAAGGCGGGGTTGGAGGCCGGCAAAGACGTGCTGAGCGAATCGCCCGTGGCGCTGGCCGCCTCCGAGGCAGAGGCGCTGTTTGCCGTGGCCGACGAGCGCGGGCTGGTGTTCCACGAGGCCGTGAAAACCGCCTACGCGCTGGCCTTCTCGCGCCTGACGTTGCTCGTCAAAAGCGGCATGATCGGCTCACCGGTCTCCGTGCGGGCCACCTGCACAAGCCAGGCCTTCACGAGCCCCGCAGGCAGTCTCATCGGCTGGGGGCCCATCGCCTGCCTCCCCATCTTCGAGATGCTGGGCACCGACTACACGGCAGCCAGCGCGGCGTCGCTCATGAGCCGCACCGACGGCACCGACGTGTACACGAAGGTGGATTTCATCTATCCGGGCGCCTGCGCGTCCATCGAGGTGGGCAGCGGGGCAAAGTCCGAAGGCGAGCTGGTCATCGCAGGCACCAAGGGCTATGTGTACGTGCCCTCTCCCTGGTGGAAAACCGATTACTTCGAGGTGCGCTTCGAGGACTTCTCCAGCAATAAGCGCTACTTCTATCAGCTGAACGGCGAGGGCATCCGCGACGAGATCTCCGTTTTCGCGAAGACCATCCAGGACGGCAAGAAGCCCAACCTGGACATCACCCGCGACCACACCATCGCCCTCAGCCGCCTTATCGAGAACTATCGCAACGGCCAGATGCAAGTCTACAACCTAGGAACCGAATCCGAAGGCTGCAGCATCAGCTTCTTCCAGAATTAGAGGAAGACAAGCGTGCGCCTTCGCAACAAAAGTAAAAACGCTAGACGATCAGCGGATAAAGCCGAGCGAGGCCATATGAATTGCGAAGCATTGCTTTTCGATCCGGACATCGATGAAGGCGGCTTAATCGCAAGAGCGGGAGACTGCTTCGCTCCACGAAAATACTGTGTGAAATTTTATCCAAAAAACCGTACGGAAAGTCTCCACGGTTTTTTGCACGACATCTCCTTAAAACAACTTCCTACAGTTGAAGTAGTGATTAAAGCGCTTGATGACGAGAGCTCGTCGGGGGAATGCAGATTCACATTAGAAACTGAGGAGGGGGTATGGAGCACAATCAGCCATTTCACAATCCATGTATACGATGAGTTTCGAAACAAGGGCGTCGGCACCGATTTAATTCTCTGTATGCACTTTATTATCAATTCAATTGATAGAAACCTTGTGAAGATGACTCACTCTGAGATTAATCCAGAAGACGAGAGTTATTTTTCTCGCTTACTTGCTTTTTATAGACGAAACGGATTCATCATTGGCAAGGTCGGCAACAACGATCGAGCGATCGTCGAGCGAAAGCCCGTCTGCACATCCAGTTCCCAAATTGCATTTCTGGGAAGTAGCATACGCGACTTGGTCGAGGCTTACACCGCAGCGACCAACTCTGGTCAACGGTAGAGACTCATTGGCTACATGTAATTACCATAATGCATATCACTTACTTTCATTCCGAAATCTCATCATATAGCATCGGAGCGGTCACTGGGGACAATCAGCGTTGTCGCAATGCTCTGGGCCTGCGGAGGCTGGAGCTAACGCTAGACTACCAAGCGTACCGTTGAAAAGTGCCCACACGACGTTCCACGCACGCCACCCTAACGATTCACGCCAACGCTATCTCGCCCACTACAAGCCAGACGATAATTCCAGTCTACAACCCAACATCGGTCTGCATTCAACAGCCTCAATAATCTTTCGCACTGTGGCTGAGCGGCCCGATCGCGCGCCGAATGTCGGTGCAACGACATTCGGCGCGCGATCTACGAAATTATTGCAGATGTGAAGGCGGATACGATAGCTAGCCGATATATGCGAGATGGTCGTCGCCGGCTATTACCAATTGCATTTCGTTCTTTTGTTCTAAGACATTTTTTTCGCATCAATCCTTCTTCAAGTTCGATAACTTCTTATGCCTGATAAAATCAAGAAAAGACTGCGAATCAACTTTGGCGGCTCGAAGCATATTGCTCATGTTTGTTTCAAAATCCGGATCATCGCGCGGATTCTTGTTTTGCCGGATGTAACGTTTTAAAACCCCAATCGCACGTGAGGCCCATTCTGCAAATTGACCTCTCTCTACACACCATAAACCCTCAGCATTTACCGCGGCTTCCTTATCTATTTTCGTTGCTGTCGTCAAAAAAATTGTAATTACTTCGGCATCTACATTCAAATGCAGTTGATCGCTTCTTCTAACCCACCCTTCATGTCTCTTTGCTTCATCCACATGCCTCAATGGGATAGTTTTGTCGAACGCGGAATAGATCTTGTCCTCCGCCACCACGCAGCTGCATGCATCTAACACCCAAATTGGATCAGGAGCGCTCGAGCTACTAGGGTTCAAGCTCTCATAACCAAGCCATTCTCCAAGCTCTTGGTGAGGCTGCTCAAAGTTTCCTTCTTCTGCGTTCTCTATCCTCTCTAGAAGATCGTCCAAAGATGCTTGCACCGCAAATATCCCATTCCTCGATAACTCACGGCTAAGCTTCTTCTTCATTCGCCCTAAAATTGTTGCGTTTTCGAATTGAGTTTCGTTCGCAGTTGCATCTCGAGGCACGATCCACGCGTTGTAGGGAGACGAATGCATAGCGTCTTCCATGAGTATACGAATGTCAATATTGTTGGCCCGCGCATACTCAGCATCTGCTCGAGCAACATGGTACAGAATATAGCTCCAATAGCCAAAATAGCCCTCAAGGCCCTCGTAGTCTCGTAACTTATTCACTATTTCGAAGGCATCTGTCATTGCAGCACCAAGCTGGCTGTTCCAGAGGTTAAGAGCGCACGAAACTTCGAGCTCAACAATATCCCTAAGTTTGCGAGCAGCCATGCCCTCATGCTCACCCGCTGCAGTTAATTGCTTTCTCAGTCCTACGATGTTTCGCTCTGCAATTTCCCATTCATCGCGGTGGTTCAAAAACACATCCACCAATTCCAAATAATCATCCAACGTGTCATTACCAGTTGCATTCCGCAGGCCAAACTGAATCTCCGCACGCAGCTCATCGTTGAACAATTTCTGCTCTTTCGGAGATTGCAACAACCGCACTACCCTCTCGTCAAGCACGAAAATTACCGCATAATCCGTCTGGCTACGCGTGCAACGCCCCAGTGCCTGGGTGATGCGATTACGCATACGCTCAGAATACACTTCGTCGGCATTGGCTGACTCAACCAAAAATCTCTCGTGCATACTGGTTCCTTGCGGTAATTGCACAATGATCTCCGATCGACATTCACCTCCCGGAAAATCCAAGCCATCCAACCTATTTGCTAAAATCGCGACCGCATCTTTCTTACTGATAAATGGCTTCTTATCATTCTCGAGTTCAGCTGCCGTGAACACCGTTTTTCCTGCGACCTTTGCGAGATCCGAATACTGCTCGGCCATGGCATTACTAGACACCATGAGAAGACTTCGCTCGTCCTGATCCAATATCCTGGATACAATCCGATCGAGCGGCACATCGTCTGCTGCGATCGTCGGAAACATCAGCAATCGACGTCCAGTCGTTCGCCCCCTCCATTGATCAAGCATAGGTAGCGCGGTTATACCCCGGACGCCGAAAGACCTCTCCAATTCGCCTCGTTCGCTAAGAGTTCCAGACATGTAAAGTCTTTGACGGGCATCGGCAAAAGGAGCAAACAGCTGCGTAGGAGGAATCACGGGACGAATCAGTAGAGAATTACTTGAAACGAATATTTGGCACCCACGAAGATGATCCTTGACCATATTCCAGCTAAAACGCAAATCATCTTGTCCATTTTGAATAAAATATCGATTAAACGCCATTGAGATACTTGAGATTTCGTTATCAGCACTCACAAGAGGCACTAAGCTAATCCAAGACGACGGCGATGCCGCGCCCCCTCCTGTCAAAGCACGCTCATACTCTTCAACAGTCATGAGGGGCCGCAAGGCCGTGACAACAGCTTCAAACAGTTTTGGGCGTACGGCGGAATCAACCTCCACTGACCACGGCGAAGCGACGAAGCTCTCCGCAGAATGCGCATCATCGAACACTATGAAATCCGCATCAACGAAATAGGGGTTAGAGTTGAACAATGCACTATATGTCGTAACCGCGATACAATTTGCAGAATTGAAATCGGCAGCATCCTTAGGATCAAAATCTTTCTTGCTACCTATAAACGGTCTAGCATCTATGCCATACTGCATCTTTGATTGCGTGCAAACCTGATTCACTAGCTGCTTGTTCAAGCAACAATAAACAACTTTTTCCCTATTTTTAAGTCTGCGAAATTCACCTATTAACAGACCTACCAAAGTTTTTCCACTTCCCGGCGGCAATTCTAGGGACACATCGCGCGTCTCGAATTCTCTCATGTACAGGTCTATCATCTTCGATTGATGATCGAACAAGGATTGAATGGAGCGATTCTTCCTATCCGCGTACATTTCCTGCGGCGTATTGTACGAAAATTCATCTAATTCCACTAATTTAAAACTACCCACCAATATCCTCCTAATCTCTCTAACCTGTTCAATCGAATACCGTTGGCGACATGGATGCTGACGCTCATCTAATAAAAAGCCTTGAAACTACCGCACATGATCTCTTACCTCGAGGTCATGCCCGTCACGGGATCGAGGTAGTACTTTATGCCGTTGAAGCTACGCCAGCCGGTTAGGGCGCGGCCGTCCCAGTTGAAGTAGCTCTTGCGGCCGTCCTGCCAGGTGATCCAACGGTTTTTTTGCATGACGCTGTCGGTGTTGAAATAATACCAATGTCCATCGATCTTCTGGCTCCAGCGCCTGGATATGCCCGTGGCGGGGTCGAAGTAGTACTTCACGCCGTTGAAGCTGCGCCAGCCCGTGAGGGCAGCGGCGTGCCCCGAGGAGTCGGGGTGGAAGTAGCTCCTGGTGCCGTCCTTCCAGGTGACCCAGCCCTTGACCATGCGGGAGGAGGAGTCGAAGTAGTACCACTTGCCGTCGATCTTCTGGCTCCAGCGCTTGGATATGCCCGTGGCCGGGTCGAAGTAGTACTTCACCCCGCTGAAGCTGCGCCAGCCGGTTAGGGCGCGCCCGTCCCAGTCGAAGAAGCTTTTGGTGCCGTCCCTCCAGGTGATCCATCCCGTCTGCATGACGCCGGAGCCGTTGAAGTAGTACCAGAAGCCACCTATCTTCTGGCTCCACTTCACCGGCTGGCCGTCAACTCCGTAGTAATACTTCTTACCGCTGATGGTCAGCCACTTATTCTTAGGAGCCACAATATTGAAGGAGACCGTTCGTGTGCCGGTATAGTTCTTCCCCGTCCCCCGAACCGTTGCCGTCGCCCGGCCAATGCCAACGTTGTTTCCATAGGAGATCGTATAGCCCTCCCCTTCCTTTAGCAGCCGGCCGCTGTGCTTCACGGAAACCTGCGGGCGTTGCGCTTCTCCGGTGTACTCGCAGGAGGGCTGCGCAACGACCACCGTTATCGCACTCGATGACAAGAGCGCAGGCTCTATGCTCCACTGATAGCTGCGGGACTCCCGATTGCCCGTCTCGTCCCACGCGTAGCCCGCAGCAGGCGCCACCGTCGCCGTATAGGTGCCGGCATTCGTCGCCTGAGGCGCTCCCGATACCACGTATTTTCCCGTATCGGGCACCGCAACTCCCGTCTGAGGATCACCGTTGTACGTCAGCCCGCTCGCCACCGAAGGCGCGCCCGACAGCACCGCGAAGGCCTCCACGTTGAAGTAGTCGTCAGCGTAATCAACACGCACGACTGCATCGGATGTCTGGTTGTCGGTGCTCCACTCGCATCGATTCAGTTCGTAGGCCACCAGGTTGTTGATGGGATTCTTGTAGGTGGGCTGGGGCCACGCCGCATTGGTTGCCTTCACCTTGAAGGACGTCACCTTCTGGTTGAGCTTCTGCAATATCTGGTCAGCTACCGGATCAGACCACTCAAGGATGTCGCCCGTCCTGATGAAGTAGTTGTTCTCCAGCGAATTGGCCTCATACCCCGGCGTGGAACCCGCGTAAGAAGGGTTCGCGAGCGCCATAGTGGTGTCGTCTAGCCCGAACAGCAGATGGGCCTGCTGCTCCTTCGAAAGGGTACCCGGCGCCGTCGCATCCAACAGACCGTCCTTCACATCGTCATGGGTCGTGTCCACGTGATACCACTCGCCATCCATCTGGACGGCCGTCCACACATGGCCTCCACCTGTGATGCGTCCTGTTTTCATGCCCGCCGTTTCAAGCAGCTTCACGTAGGCGGCATGATACCCCTCGCAAGTGACCGCCATGCCGGCCAGAGCGCGATCGACTCCCATGTTGCGATAGGTACGGTCATAGCTGACGTTGTCGATGATCCAGTCGTGCAACACGAGGGCCGTTTCATAATCGTCCCGATTCCCGTTCGGCAGACACTCGGCAATGATTTCGCGGGCCCTCTCGTCCGCGTCGACGAAGCCCTCCCCCTCCACATCGACGCTGATCGAGAAACGCTTGTTTAGCTTGCCTGTCGGCTGAACCAGAAACTGATACTCGTATCGTCCTGCTCCGATAAACTCGTAACTCAGCACATTTGAATCTTGGGGAGGATCGAATGTGCCGAAGGAAGGATCGTACACATACGCACCCTCCTTCGAAATGAAGCCTTGCTGATATCGGTAGGGTCCCGTTCCGTTCGGACCGTCTTCAACCGTGATAGTGAAATCTGTCGGCTTGCCCGCCTCGGGTCGCGCATACGACACGAACACGCGCCATCCCTCGGAATTTACCCCGCGCACTTGGGCTTCAACGGTAATGACATCGTTGTCGGCCAGAGCACCCGATCCCTCGGCGTAAGCGCTCGGAGGTGCCACCAATGCAACAAGCACCGCTAACACGATTACCGCAATCAGGCCAAATCGCCGCATTTGCTCAAATGCGCCCACCATACAAGTCTCCCCCCAGATTCCTGACACACTTTCAGACATTAACGCAGCTTTCAAAAGCCGCAGAGGCGATCTTATTTGCATGATGTCAGTCTATCGAAATACGCTAGTTATCGCAAGAGCATTTCCTCGTTTCCGAGCCAGCAAGTCCCTCCATTGCAACCTTTGGTTGATTCACAGTCAAAACCGAGGGGCGCAAATGACCTCGGTTTACGCTACTATATAAGTCAAACGAACTGAGTGGCATGCTCGCGATTTAAATCAGCGCGTTTGTCCGCAAATATTTTCACTTCGGGAGAACAACGCTAGATCTATGAAGAGACAACTACAGACGAAACCTGAACGTGCGAACAGCTCTCGCGATGCAAGCCCACACACCTCAACCGAATCATCGAATGATGAGTGGATTCGCGGGGAAGTTGCCGACGCGGCGCGAATTCTTCAAGAACGCATCTTGCACACGCGAACGCCATCGCCGCCCCCGTCTCCCCCGCAAATGGGATATACGTACGCTACATGAAGCGCATCTTGGATATCGCGCTATCTGGTGTCGCCCTTCTTATTACCCTCCCTATCAACGTAGTGCTCGGCGCACTCACTTTCCACGACGTAGGCTCCCCCCTTTTTTTTCACCAGCAACGATCGGGAAAAAACCTTAAGCCCTTTGATCTCGTGAAATTTCGCAACATGACCAACGAGCGCGACGAGAACGGCGAGCTACTCCCTCCCGAAGAGCGAACGACCAACCTCGGTCGCTTCGTGCGTCAGCACTCCCTCGATGAGCTGCTCAATTTCTGGAGCGTATTCAAGGGCGATATGTCCCTCATCGGACCCCGGCCCCTTCCTGTTGAGTTTACGCCACGTATGACCGAACGCCACAAAATGCGCTACGCAGTTCGCCCTGGTTTAGAGTGCCCGTTTCTCAACAATGCCCTATGCGAACAGTACGATTTTTGCCACGCCCGTTTCGAGAACGACATCCTATATGTCGAGAACGTTAGTTTTATCGTCGATGTTAAACAAGCGTTGCGCCTTGTCCGCATGGTACTCGGTCGGGGACAAACCGGCAACTACATCGGAACTGACTCCCATTTCATAGGCTACGACGAAGACGGTCTTGCCATGAGCCAACAGCGATTGAAGAATCCAGAAGGAACTATTCAATGAAGCGCATCCTCATAACCGGTAAAACTAGCTGGATCGGCAACGAGCTGGAGCGACGGCTTGCCGCGTTTAACGATGAATATGAAGTAACAAGAGTGTCACTTCGCGATGCCGCCTGGAAAAACGATTCTTGGGAAAAGTACGATTCTATCGTCCATGCCGCAGCCATCTCTCACGATGGAGAAGGAACGGCGGAAACGATGAGAGACGTCAACGTCTCACTTACCTACGACGTGGCCACCAAAGCGAAAGCGGACAGCGTTGGCCACCTGATCTTCCTCAGCTCCTTTCATGTATACGCATCCGACACTAACGGCAGTGTTGTCGTAGAAAAGGACACCCTTCCCTCTCCCACCACTGCATACGGAAAGAGCAAGCTTGCCGCCGAGAAAGCTATTAAACCGCTGGCAGACGATCAGTTCTCTATAGCCATCTTGAGACCCCCTCTTGTCTATGGGCCATATTGCACTCAGCGAAACTTTCCTCGCCTCGTCAAGCTTGCGACCACAACTCCCTGCTTCCCGAACGTCCGCAATCGCCGCTCAATGCTTTATTCGCAAAGCCTCGCAGAACTTATGCGCCTTCTTATCGACGAACAGCGCGGAGGACTTTTTTTGCCTCAGAACAGAAAGCATGTATGCACCGCAGACATGCTTTCCAGCATCGGGAAGCATCTAGGTCACAGAGTACGCATGAGCAATTTTTGGGCTAAACCAGCCACGTTTCTCGCTTCCCATAATCAAGTGTTCAGAAAAATGTTCGGCGATGCTTATTACGAACTAGATGCCAGTGACTGCGGTTTCGACTACCACGTAGGTACTTTCGATGAATCGATTGAGGATTCAGTTGCATCGGTCAAGACCAATCAAACAGATAGGGGCTGCCCCATTATTAGAGATACGACATCCTCAACTCCGTACTAGCACGTCGTCGTATAATAGAAAAGTGCGTTCATTCTTAGCTTCAGCAAAATGGAGCACGGCCAATACGCGATCTCGCATAGTCAATCGGTCAAATCTAGAGAGCAGTCGGCATCCACTCCAACCGTCAATCAGAGAAAGGCACAGGAGACAGTATGAAGGTAAACGTAATCGGACTGGGCTACATCGGATTGCCCACGGCACTCATGCTGGCGAGCCATGATGTAAAGGTAATTGGCACTGACTACAACGAAGAACTCGTTGCGACACTCAATGCCGGCAAGACCACGTTCAGCGAAAATGGGCTCGACGACTTGTTCGCGGTCGCCCAGGAAAAGGGCATTACGTTTACAACCGACTATGAAGCCGCCGACATGTACATCATCTCAGTGCCCACTCCCTACGATAAGGACTCCAAGAAGATCGATCCCTCCTACGTAGTAGCAGCGATCGAAGCAACGCTCGACGTATGCCCCAAGGGTGCTATTCTCGTCATCGAATCAACCGTATCCCCTGGCACAATGGATAAGTTCGTTCGTCCTGCCGTAGTGGCGCGAGGACTGGAGATCGGCAAGGACGTTCATTTGGTTCATGCTCCTGAACGTATCATTCCCGGCAACATGGTCAACGAGCTCCTACACAACAATCGCACAATCGGAGCAGACGATCCCGCTATCGGCGAGACCGTTAAGAACATCTACACCTCATTTTGCGAAGGCGATATCGAAGTCACCGACATCTGCACGGCAGAAATGACGAAGGTAGTCGAGAACACATTCCGCGACATCAACATCGCTTTCGCGAACGAGCTAGCTAAGATCTGCCGTTCTGACGAAATGGACGTCTACGAGATTATCCGCATCGCTAACAAACATCCCCGCGTTAGCATCCTCTCTCCCGGACCCGGGGTAGGAGGTCACTGCATCAGCGTTGACCCCTGGTTTCTTGTAGGCGACTATCCAGGTCTGGCCAACATCATCTTAGCAGCCCGAAAAATCAACGATTCCATGCCCGACTTCGTGCTGGAACGCGCCCACGACATCATGGAGGAACGCGGTATTAGATCCTCCTCAAAGGTGGGCATTTATGGCCTGACCTACAAGGAGGACGTCGACGACGTACGTGAATCGCCCACCTTGCAGATGATCGAGTCCATGGAGCGTCATCTGGCCGGAGGCGCCTGCAAGGTATACGATCCATGGGTAGAGCGGGATATCGTGCCGGGCCAGGTACATACCATGAAGGAATTTCTCGAGGATCTCGAAATGGTCATCGTGATGGTCGGACACTCCGAGTTGAAGGACAACCCCTCCGCCCTCGGAGATGTTGTAGTGCTTGATACTCGCAACGTATGCGGCACGGGCGACAACATCTACAAGCTGTAGGCGGATTCCATGGCAGAACGTCGCAAGCGCGTCATGCTCGTCTTCGGCACAAGGCCGGAAGCAATCAAGATGTGTCCGCTGGTGCGCGAGCTTCGGGAGCAGCCTGACGATTTCGAGACACTCGTATGCGTAACGGGGCAACATCGGCAGATGCTCGATCAAGTTCTTGAGGCGTTTTCTGTTACACCCGATTACGATTTGGCGGTCATGGAGCCCGGGCAGACGCTCTTCGACATAACATGCCACGTCCTGCTCAATATCAAAGAAGCCCTCGAGACGAGCCATCCAGATATCGTCCTCGTTCATGGAGATACGACCACCTCTTTCGCTGCCGCGCTCGCATGCTTCTACCTCCAAATACCCGTCGGCCACGTAGAGGCGGGCCTACGCACCCGCGACCTCTACTCGCCGTGGCCTGAAGAGTTCAACCGCCAAGCCGTTGATATTATCTCGAAGTACTACTTCGCACCCACGGAGCAGGCCCGCCAAAACCTCCTCGCTGAGGGGAAGGCCGCCGAGCACATCTATGTCACGGGCAATACAGGCATCGATGCGCTGCGCACAACAGTGCATGACGGCTACACGCACCCCGATCTCGCATGGGCTCAGGGAAGCAGGCTCGTGCTCATAACTGCCCACCGTCGTGAAAATCTCGGAGCACCCATGCATCGCCTCTTTCGGGCAATACGCCGCGTCATGGAAGAGCATCCGGACACAAAAGCCATATATCCTATACATATGAACCCGCTCGTGCGTTCAGCGGCTCATGCCGAACTCGACGGTTTTGATCGCCTTCGCATCATCGAGCCGCTATCCGTGCTCGATTTCCACAATTTCCTCGCCGCCAGCCATGCTGTCCTGACAGATTCCGGCGGCATTCAGGAGGAGGCGCCGGGACTCGGCAAGCCGGTTCTTGTTATGCGCGACACCACCGAACGTCCGGAAGGCGTCGAAGCTGGCACACTCAAGCTCGTCGGCACCCAAGAGGAATCAATCTACCGTTCCTTCACCGAACTCCTCGACAATGAGAGCGTCTATGAGGCCATGGCTCACGCTTCGAATCCCTATGGCGACGGCCATGCATCGGAACGCATCGCCTCAATCCTTCGAGAGTCGACCTAACACGTCAACTCGACTGAACAGCAACCGCGGAGGGTGCCGCTACTGTGCAGAGGCACCCTCCCCTTCCGGCTTGCGCACGATCTCGCGAGCTGGAACGCCGGCCCAAACCGTCCCATCGGGAGCATCTTTCAACATCACGGCATTTGCCCCAATGGTCACGTCGTTCCCTATCACAATGGGCCCGAGAACCTTCGCGCCAGCACCTATCGAGCAGTTGTCTCCGATAACAGGTACCTCGCAATGACCGCTCCGCCCTCCGATGGTCACGTTCTGGGAAATCATGCAATTGGCGCCGATCTTCACGCGTTTATGCAGAACAACACCGATGCCCTTATAGCCAAATGTAGTGCCCGATCCTATTTCACATGAGGCAGGGATAAAGCAGTTGTGAATCAGATAGATCCACATCTCATACAAACGGGCCAGAGGCTTCAAATGGTGCTGCTCGAGCCAATGGGCCCTCCGATACTTGTTCACCGCATTCATGAAGCTGCTCATATCAGCTTACGCTCCCTCCGTTTAAAACTTCTAAAAGAACTCCTATGCAAGCATCCGTGTAGTACTCCTCCGCAGACTCGTATGCGCCGCGCTTGAGCCGATCGAGCTTCGGCCTGTCATCGTCTAACGCCCTCAGCTCGCGAGCCCAAGCTTCAGTGCAATCCTCCGAAACCAAGATCCCTGACAGCCCATCGACGACAATCTCTGCGTTGTAGCAGGCATCGCTGACAATGCTCGGAACAGCCGCCATCTTCGTTTCGACCAAAACCCCCGGCACGCCCTCATAAGGCCATCGTGATGGAAAAAGGTGTACATCATATTGCGCCAGCTCGCAGATAATGTCACCAGTCGCATTGTCAAAAACACCGCAGTACCGGACGTTAGAAAGCGATTCCATTTGTGTCTTGAACGATTCGGCGTATGCATCGTCCACTGGACCGTATATATCGAACTCCACCCCAGGCACAAGACGAGCCGTTTCCAGAACGATATCCGCGCCTTTTTCCGTACTGACGCGAGAGAGGAACACGGCGCGAAGAGGCTCAGAGCGCTCTCGCGAAACAGCACAGCTACAAGACTCCGGTCTCGGGCGACAGTTGCGCAGGACGACAGCGTTGCGCACCGCCGCGCGATGCGCCGCAGCCACCATGCCTTCCGTTTCTAGACACACCGCGCGCATCCGCGCGCAGCAACGAGCATAGAATGCGTCTTCCTCCAGCTCATGACCGAGACGACCGCCCATGCCAATAAGAAGCATGCGACCCAGAACCGCAGGACGCACCGTTCCCAGCACCTTGACAAAACGTCTCCGGAGATCCTTGTTGCCAAATCCAACGACGAAAACGTCTTCCGCTCGAGACAAGAGAACCTTTCTCAGTATATGAACCAAGCTCGTCTCTCGGAAACTCAGAACCTCGATGGCGACATGTTTTGAAAGCTCTTCGCACAGCAGGGCGTTCTTCACCGTCACCCCGCCATAGGGGGGCGGGAACTGCCCTAGATAGTAAACGGTCATGACGGTCGCACCCCCGAGCGCCCCTCGGTAACCTCGGACACGACGAACTTCAACTTGCCTGCCTTCGTCTTGGGAATACAATCCACATAGCGGAAGCTGATCGGCACGTCGCAACCGCTTTCTTGCAGCTCCCGCCGGGCGACCTTTTCATCGGCCGCCGAATCTCCCCCAGTAGCGACAACAATGAGTTCGACCGAATAATCGGGCAGCTGGTGTATCTGAGCCTCCCTGAAATGACGAGTGTCCTTGAACACATGGTCGAGCTTGCCGATCTTTCTCCCCGACGGAAGCAGCAGGTAGTCCTCGACGCGGCCTTCCACTTTCGTTAGGTATCGATAGCCGCGCTCGTCGATTGCCTCCTGCGCGACATCCTGCATGCGCCATCGCAAAAGCGGCATTGCGTAATTTGTCAGCGATGTTCCTACGATGATGCATTCATCGCTACCGTCAACGGGGACGACCTCCATTACAGCATAGTCTTCATCAATGTAATATCGATCGCCCACTGTGTTCTGGGAAGCATTGGCAACGCCCTCACTCGACGCATAGTGCATTCGCGGCTCAACTCCAAACGCCTCGACCATGAGGCTTTTCTGATGCGGGAGTAAGCTCTCCGCAGCCAATGTCAAATGCCGCAGCGGCCGCGAGAGATGCTTCCCATTTTCCACCATATACGATGCAAGGGGCGTGACCAACGATGGGTAGCCGTGAATCCACTCCAAATGACGTGTCTCGATCTCATCAAAATAATGGGCAATCAGATCGTCCGATTCGTGAAATGCACTAAAGTAGACCTCGCCTAGGGCGGCCTTTGACCGCCAGAACGGGGGTCTTGTCTGACTGGGTGCCACAATGCGGCGCGTGCCAAACATAGCGTGGGGCTTTCCGAACTCTATACCCAAGCCCTCCCAATATCGCCAAACCACCGCCCATTGTTCGCGATAAGCCGATGGATCCATGACGAACTGAAAAGAGCTGCCGGTCGTTCCGCTCGTATGACGATGGATCAGCCTCTTTCCCCTGTAATCACTCGACAGGAAATCGTCGGGACAGGCTCGCACGTCATCCTTGGAAAGAACGGGGAGGAGCCGAAGGTCGTCGATGGTCTTTATCTCCGATGGGGCGACACCAAGATCGTTGAAGAGCCTCGTGTAATAGGGAACCGTTCGATAGCAATGGTCGACCATCTTTCTCAAGCGGTGGTCGCGATAATCGGCCAAACGATCAGCCGACCATTCTCTTCTCTCGCGATACTCCGCCATGACATCAGGGAAATCTCCCCCATACCGCTCGCGATAATTGAGGACGGAGATCGAAGCACACGCCACGTTTTGAAGCCAAACAGGCGCTTTGAAGTAAACGTTAGTCAAGCTCATGGAATTCCTTCTATCCGAAACATTCCTCGGGAACCGGCAGGAAATACTCGACTAGGCCCACACCCCGAACCTGGTGCTGGTGGCAAGTTCGAGCGCCACCAAACTCCGGGGCATAACGCGACTCGGCAGAATCGACACCTTCCGCGAACGCAAAGGGCTCAGCCACGTGCACCGTCGAAACAAGGGGGATGTTCTTCTCGGAGGTCGAGTCCCTCACAAGCACTCCTTCGGGGAAAAACTCGATACGTCGCGTAATAGGCCTCCCCCGATGGTCGACCATAGTCGCTTCAAGTTCGTTCTCCGTCCGCGACCAGCCCGTCATGCTGGCCATGCGGGCCATGCGAAACGATGCCCAGCACTCAGATTGCTCGCAGTCCTCGAAACGCGGGGCGTTGTGCGCATCGGTATTCTTGTAGCGAAGACGGGAGGGGTCTTGGTAGGCAAATGTCCCGCAGTTCACCACCCAAGGGCGGCCGTTGTAGAACAATTCGAAAGACAGCATGTCGCAATGGGCGTGGCCGAGCGCGTAGGCAGGTCCGGGAGCGCCCACATCGATGATGGCCTTAACCTGGGCATTACCCATAGAACGTTCGAAGATACAGTAGCCACTCTCGGAAAGCTCGGCTGTAAACGAGGGCTCTACCCCGAAATGGCGCTCCGCGCATCGCAAGAGGGATACGGCGCTCTTCGATACATTGTCGCCGGAATCATTGAAAAGGGGGGTTCTCTCAATTCCCCTTTCCAACGAGTACAGGCAGTCGACCATGGATTTCAACGAACAATGCAGCTTGGCATAGGCTTCGGAATCGCAGGCGCGGACAACGCCCGCGACCCGCATGAGACATTCCAGCATGATCTTCTGGTACATGGGAGACAGCTCGAAGTGCATGCCATCCGAAAGGATCTGCTCGCCAATTTGCTCAACAAAACGAGATACGGTGAGGTGGAGCGTCTCAGCGTCATCGAAGTAGGCGGCAAGCAATATCATAGCCTTGAGATTCTCCAAGTAGTGATTCGCCAAAATGTCCTTTTCGAGATGGACGGACAGATGGCAATACTGCTCGTACAGGGAGTCGTTGAATTTCCGCAGAAACGGCTCGTCCCCGTCGATGGCGTCGCGCGCCTCGCCATAGAAGGCCAGCCAGTTTGCCACCCGCATGGAGATGACGTAGGGATCCCAAGGCGCTCCCCCCGCCGAGCGAGGATGAACAGAGATCCACGACGAGATGATGTCCTTGCCGCCCTCGACGTATTTATCACTCCCTGCGCCACACGCAGCCTTTGCCAGCGGAAGGACGAACTCGCAGTAATGCAAGTTGAATTTCCAAAGAGCGCTCATTTCCTCGCAAAGCCACGGCTTCCCCCAGTCGATGCTGACCCCGCAGTTCAAAAGCTCAATACGACCTCGAACGATATCGTCAGGCGAAAAGCGCTTCAGAAAGACCGTGTCGAAATCGAGCTCTTGCAGCAGCGGAATGCGGCCAATGTCGGCACAGGACGGATCGCCCTTGACGCGATGGCCTCGGCGCAGGGGAGTGGTGCCGCCCAACCTACGCCAAAGACGATAGACAACTTGGCTCGGCTTGAGATGGGAGACAGTGCGCAGATACAGCTTTCCTTTCGACAAGAGACTCATGACACACCGCGCCCATCAGGATCGACACCGGCCGCATCGCTAAGAACATCGACCACCCGATCGGCAAGCACACGGCGGGAATAGCGCTCATCCATCAATGCGAGAGCCCGCTCCCCCATGGCGGTAAGCTCCGCTTCCCAATCTGGAGATCCGAAGAACTCGCTCAAAATCTGATCATTCTCGTCCGGGGTGCCCGTCAGAGTCACGCCCACTCTATTTTCACTCACCAGCCGACTGCACTCCCCCTCGGGACCTAGGAACAACACGGGGATGCCTCGGGCGAGAGACTGAAACACCTTCGAAGGAATAGTCGAAGCAAACTCCTCGGCCTTCCGGAGGCTCACGACGGTCATATCGCATGTAGCGTAATGCTTCTCGAGGTCGTCCTTGCTCATGCCGTGAAGGAGCTCGCAGAAAGGATAGCGATTCGTTCCGATCGTCTCCTCAATATCGCCGCGCGCAGCTCCCTCGCCGATGATGAGATACCGGGGCTCCCGACCGGCAACGCAAGCAGCCCGCGCAGCACATTCGATGGTACCGGGGATATCCTGGGACAGACCAAGCGTCCCGAAATAGCCGAAGCTCAAAACATCCGGCGAGACCGCCCTCGTCACTGGGCAAGGATCCGCACCGTTAGGCACAACGGAAATTTTTGACAAGGGAATGCCCTCACGCGCCAAAATGTCGCGAAAACCCTCAGTCAAAACGACAATCCGATCCCCTCTCTTTGCCAGGCTCAATTCAGCAGCTTTCATAAGCCGTACGCCTAGCCCCTCTCGACGTGAGCCCGTCGCCACCATCTGCTCGAAAGTGAGATCGCGAAATTCGACAACAAAAGGGAGCTTAAAGCGGCGAGCGCAGATAAACCCGAGCCACCCTGCGAAGACCGTGCCCGACGTGCCAAAGACCACATCAAAGGGGCCCTTGAAGTCCCTTTTCCGAAAAACAGCGTTCAAGGCCCCAAACCACAAGAACCCCAAGCCGTTCTGGATACGCCTCACAAAACTGGTAAGAGGGCGGGCCACGACACGGCTACGCAAGACGCGCACAGGGCCGCACCACTCCTCGCCCAGGGCATCCACCTCGTAGCCCTCGAAAACCTCGCCCTTGGGATAATGCGGCCAGCCCGTCAGCACGGTCACCTCATGACCTCGCGCGCACCAAGCTCGAGCATGATCAGATGCGCGGAAAGCCCCCGCGACGTTTTCGGGTTCGTAAAGCTGCGTCACGTAGAGTATTCTCATAGGAAACCTCGCGGCGGGCGTCGCTAATTGCCGAAGTAAATGATACCGACCACCTTAGAGCCGGCCAATCGTAGTTCATCAAGCACCTCAGCGAAACGTTCGAGAGCATCGCTCCATTGGCGTACACACACCACCGTCGCATCCGATTGGCGGGCGCACCACAAGGCCTCTGCGCTGGCAGTAACAGAGCCGCAGGGGTAGACCACGATTGCGTCTTGCTGAGCGCCGCATGGCCCCGTCTCCGCATTGTGGATACCGTCGGGAACCTCGACAGAAGCGTTCCGGCCTGTCGCGCGCACAGCCCGGACAAGACCCTCCGATACCGCCCGCACGTTCTCGTTGCCTGCGGACAATACGCAAATCGAACGCGGCTCCGATCCAGCAGCAAATTGGACATTCGCCCACAAGACCTCGGAGTTCTCCCTCTTGCCGCCTAAAACAGGCAGATCGCACACGGCCTCGATATCGCGACGACCCTTGATCGGTCTTTTGACAAAGCCGTAAAGGGCAATACCGCAAAGGCTCAGCAGAAGACCAACGACGAGCCCTAGAATAAGAAACTTGACAAGGGACGACCCCTGGGAGGACGCCTCCTGAGCTTCCTCGACATTGAACTCGCAAAATGCATAGGTATTTGGTGCCACCACGCTGTTGATGGCATCGATGCGATCATTGCCCAGCTCCTCAAACAGCTGGAGGTTGTCCGCATAGGCATGGAGCCGCTCTTCACCGTCGGCCGCCAGCTCCACATAAACGCCCTTGGCCTCGTCGGCTATCCGATGGGCGGCGGTATTTGCGGCGGTAATACTCTCCTTTGCATCGCCCGATACAGCAGTGAGAATATAGCACTGGCTCGTCGTAGGGGTAGCAGCCGCGCCCGTAATAGTCACGCCGTCGCCCGAGGTCTCACGCTCGACGGTAATACCTATAGCTTCCACGGTGGCCATCAGCTGGGCGGTTGTCACCTTTCCCGACGGATCCGTGGCAACCACCGTGGCCGTCGCCTTGTACACAGGCGCACTCCCCTTTAGGGAATAAAGGCCCATCCCAAGTGTGCAGGCCAGCACAATAGCAAGGGCGATACGCCAGCAGTGACGCACCATTCCGCACAGTTCGTAAAACGTCAACGTGTTCTCCTCGTCAAATCCCACCCGAGCACTGCGGGCCTCTCTGCCCCACCCGGATCAGGCGGATACCTCAGACGATATGCTAGTATAACAGCACACGCTGATCAGTAGGATGATTTGTATTTCTCAACATACACGACAAAACGAGGATTCTTTCCCCTACAATTGAGTTATGCGCCCATGGCGCTCAGAGCACACGGAGAAGATGAGGAGGAGGCACGCGTGAGGCATATTCATCCGAATCCCGCAGCTAAGCCCATCGTTCTTGCGGTAGCCTCGCATCGCAGCCCCGTAACACCGCCCAAGGCCAACAGGATGTGATTTGTTGACCTCGATTGCGCCCATACGTCAGAAGTGCCTTTATCCCAGCTTGCTTATCCTTGCACTGATCTCGCATACTGTTTACTATATCAACGTGCTCAATGGAACCTACGAGCAATGCCTCCCTCTGCTGGCTGCAGCCATTGCGGCCCTGACACTTGGTTATCTTCTCGGCTCCGTCACGTCACCCAACCGAATCGAGCGTCCCGAGCAGCACCGGCCACTCAACGCCCAAAGTGCCAATCGCATCAAGAACATCGCCTTCTGCTTTTTCCTTATTGGCGTCGCGGCTCACGTGGTGCACTACACAACGCATCCCTTAACAAGCTATTCAGCATCTTACGGAGCCAATCAAGGGTCGGGCTATGTCACTGCATTCTTTATTTTCTGGCCCCTCAGTATCATCCTTAACGAATTTCTCATAACTCGAGGATTCGGCGGCAAGAGCCTGAAGTGGGCTAGCCGTCTCAGCCTCATCCTGTTCTGTTTTACGTACTTCTTCCTGTTGATGAAGCGCCGTCAAATTCTCTTTCTCCTCATTGCCCTCGGCGCCATCTGGGGGCCGAGGCTCAAATCGCCTGCCAAGATCCTCGTCTACGCGGGAGGAGCGTTTCTCGTTCTGGGGTTCATGGTGTTCGGAAAAATACGCGGATATTACGACGTCCATGGCCTGGAATCGTCGATCACATACGCCATCGCGAACTTCACCCCCGAGTGGCTCTCTCTCGAGCAAACAGAGGGAAAGTTCATCTCGCGCACCCTAGACGATGTCTTTCGGTATGTGCGCACCTCCGGATACGACCCCTCGGTGTTGACTGGCGTCGCCACCTGCCTCATCCCGCGCTCGCTTCTTGGAGGCAGTAAACCTCTCGCCTTTCCCGAGTGGTACACTTCTCATTTCTATCCGGACAATTTCACCGCCGGAACCGGATACGCCGGCTCAATGGCGGCAGAACTTTTCCTTATCGGAGGGCTAGCTGTCGTCATCATCGGATATGCGATATTCGGCGTGCTCTGCGCGCGCATTCAGATACGTGGACGTCAATCGGACGACGCCATGGGATGCATCGTGTATGCAGTATTCGTCTATACCGTGCTCTTGCTCCCTCGCTATGATTTGGCTAGCCTTCTTATCGATCTCGTCTTTACCTATCTTCCCCTCATCTGGGCTGTTAGTTCATCTCTTCGAGAGGGCGACCCCCACAAAATACCGCAACGCAAAATGTTCGGGAAGCAGAAGGGCAACGCGAAGAGCCGGCAAAGCGTCAGTGCGACTCGTCGCATCGCCGAGAGCGATAGCATCTCATGAGCGCGCGACACGACAGCACTCCGCCCTCTTCACTGCAGGCAGGACGTCGAACTTTCCTAGGCAATACTGCGGCGCTTATGATCATGCAAGCGGTAAAATTCCTTTTTCCCCTAGTAACATTGCCCTATCTCGCTCGCGTGCTTGAGCCAGACGCCTATGCCGTAAGAGCCTACGTCGTATCGTATATGGTGTTCATCCAAACTTTGATAGATTTTGGATTCGCGCAATATGGCACCAAGCTGATCGCGGAAAACGCCCACGATCCTCAAGCCATGTCGTCCATTAGCACCGATGTGTTCATCGCCAAGCTGCTGCTAGCCCTCCTCGGAGCTGCCATCACGCTTGCTTCCGCTGCCTTCATCCCCATCCTCGGTGACAATCTGGCTTTTGTCGCCTTGTCTTTTGGAGCCATCGCCGCAAAGTCGCTTCTGCCCGACTTTGTCCTCCAGGGACTTGAGAACATGAAGGCAATCGCCGTTCGATTCTCCATCACTCAGGTAATTGCCGTCATCCTCATCTTCCTCTTTGTGAAGAAGCCGAGCCAGCTCAATTTGATAGCCGCCTTCGAGGGGATGGCCTCCGTCGTCGCCCTGGCCTGGACGGTAGCGTATCTTAAAGGAAACTACCGTATTGGAATCGGGCGGATCTCTGTGAGCAAAACGAGGAAGATCATCGCAGGCTCGACGCCTTTCTTCATCTCCCTTGCCGCATCAGCCCTTATGTCGAGTACGGTAACAGTGCTGATGGGTGTTTTCCAAACCGATGCACTCGTTATCTCTTGCTGGACCATCGCGACGACGGTCATCCAGGGAGTACAAGCCTTATGGCAGCCCGTGACGAGAAGCCTCTTCCCGCATATGGTCAAACGCCGCGACATCTCGCTGGTAAGAAAGCTACTGATCGTCGGAACCCCCATCGCCATCGCCATCGCCGCGGCCTGCCACTTTGCCGCCAGCTGGATCGTACTCGTAATGGGAGGCGAGGAATACGTCGCTGGCTCCTATATCCTCAGCTACGCGGTGCTCGTCCTCCCCTTCTCATACCCGATCGCTGTGATCGGGTATCCCATCACAGGTGCTATCGGACGAGCCTCTGAGCTGTCGGCGTGCATCGGCATTGCGGGAGGCGTGCAGCTCGTCTTTCTCGTCGCAGCCGGCCTCGCAGGCGCGTTCTCGGTAGAAGTAGCCCTTATCGCCCGCATTGGCTCAGAAGCGCTTTTGCTTGTGCTGGAGGCATTTGTTGCGCGCCGAACCATCAAACGTATTCACGGGACACAACCAATCGGCGAAACCAGCTAGAATCTACCAGCACTCAGCAGGGGATGGCATCCCAGCAACCATACTGCGTTTCCGCAAGAGACCTCCAATAATACGCAAGTGCCACGAAAAAGCGGCCATGCTATGGTGATGAGCGACTCCATGAGGCCAATCATGAGAAAGCACGCCACCGCAACGGCAAGCACTGCCGCGGGGGCAGTCGCGACAACAGCGATAAAGCGTCCTCATGGCGAGTAACAGAAGAGTTGCGCGCAGGACGAAGCCGATAATTCCCCCGCTCAGCCGCAGACACAAGAGGAAGCTGCGGGGAGGGGTCGCTGTACGGAATGCCCTGAGCCACGATGTTGAACTGAATCGAGGAACCGTACCCGACCAGCAGGTGCTTACCGGCCATAAGGCCCAGCACGCTGTCCCAAATAAAGGTGCGCCCCGCAAACGTTGAGTAGTAACCTCTCGCGGTACCATCGATCACCTGGCTTGGTACCGGCGATCAGCAAAAGGCGGTACCGCGAGTAGGCTGTCTCGGTACCGCTAATCA